>JAWOIF010000171.1:0-6784 GCA_046484805.1 Bacteroidales bacterium | reverse complement strand
GGCATATATATCATAACGGAACTCTCCTGAAAGCTTCCTTCCTGATCTCATGTGCAGTATCCCCTCGCGGAAAAACTCATCATAATAAGGAGTGCCATCAATATCTGAATAGGCAATCTGGTTGGGAAGTGTGAGAATGTTTTCAACTCTCAGCTTATCAAGGTAGTTGTCTATTGCCATCAGGTCCTGCGCAACCGAGACCGTTTGAAATGACATAAGTATTGCGATAATTACAGTAAGTCGTATCATGGCATATATTTTTATTGAAACCAGCAAATTTCGTGCAGAAAATTCACTAAAGATTCAAAATCTGATCTCAACAGCTGCCTCATAGAAGCGTGTGACTGAACCATTCCTGTTTCTTATATCGGTATTCAACAACAGTTTGTTATTCTCCAGGAACCTGTAGCATATCCCTGCAATGACTGAAGAACAGTCAACAATGCTTCCTCCTGAAACATGATGCCTGTCAATCCTTGATATAAGTGCAAAATTGGTCGGTAAGATCTTTGCCTCTCCGAAAACTGAAAAACCTCTGTTAATGTATGAATTGCCCTCTTCACTGATATACGTACCTCCTGCATTGCCTGCACCCTTGTATATCTGTCCTGCAATAATCAATGGCTTACTCTACCAGGTGAGATAGAGGTGATTGAAATGGAAATCGGGCATTGACTGAATGTTGCCCTTTCCATTTACGAAACTGTAGCTTATCTGCAGACCAGGCAAATAATTGCCAAAAGGCCTCAGTGTAAGCCTACCTTCAATAGTCTTGTTGCTGTTGGCTTCAATGGCGTGATAACCTCCTCCGTTAAATACTCCTATCGAATAACTGCCGTACCGGCCGGGGAAGTGGCTGCTCACTCTCCTCTGATATTCGCTGTCCACCTCTCCACCTATCAGACCGGTCAGTGAAACTCCAAAATCTGCCGACTCGATTACATCGTATTTATCCATAAACATCTCACTCTGAATCCGGTAGTCGTTTACCTTGTCTTCAAATCCGAACCATGGACGATTGATAAGGCCCACTTCCCACCAGCTGTACCTTAGCACCGGCATAAAGTGATTGTCGATGCGTAATAAACAGTATTTGAGCCTCATCTCAATATTACCTGCATCGCTTCCCTCTTCATCCAGGGTTATGTCCTGTGTGAACCTCACAGAGAATATATCGTTGAATCTCTTGTTGAAGGTAATATACCCCCTGCGAAGAGTAAATTCATTGAAATATTCACCTTCATTTTCCTCGATCTGGTAAATAATGAACCATTGTCCGCTGAATGAGGTGTTTGAGGTCAGTTGTTTTAGTAATGACTGCTCGGAGTTCTGGGCAGAGACCGGAATTATAACCGGTATCATTACAAATAAAAGTATAAATACTCTTGTAAGGAAGGTCTTCATAACAGATCTGTTTAGGTGTGGCAAAAATAACCATTTGTCGATGTCAGCGACAAAGCTTATATATGTTTTCTGATACAGTAATTTCTACCTTATCTCTCTGATACCCCTGCTGTGATTGTTCATAAGCCTCCTTGAATCTTCAAGGAAAAGCTTTAGCCTGTCACGCGAATCTTTATCGGCCGGAAGTAAAGGATAATCTTCAAATTCCGCCGCCGGAAGTATGTAAAACCTGCGGCGTCCATACTCGTAAGGGGTATATACCCAGGTGAGAATGTATCCCGCTTCTTCAATTATCAATCCATCATTTCCTTTACTTATTGTTACCGATACCATGGCTCCTCCGTCTGTGCGCCTGTTCCTCTGGTTTGAGACGAAATTACCCAGGGAATAGACCACCAGCCTGTCTCCCTGATATTCTCCTGACTTTTCAAGCATGACCGGCTGTATAACATGAGGATGAGAACCTATCACCATTGTGACACCCTGCCTGAGTAACCATTCTGCTAGTTCAGTCTGGTTACGGTTTGGGAGAGTGTCATATTCGGTGCCCCAATGCAGAAAAACAATTATACCATCGGTTGCAGCCTCTTTTGACCTTTCAATGTCGTTGACCATAAGTTCTTTGTCTATCAGGTCAACTACTGATGGAGGCGTCACTCTGATACCGTTGGTTCCGTACGTGTAATTCAGTAATGCAAGCCTTATGCCTTTTTCTTCAATTATCAGCGGAACCAGTGTGTCCCTGGATTCAGCACTCGCATATGTGCCTGTATGGCCGATCCCCAATATGTCAAGCTTGTATATCGTTGTCAGAATTCCATCGAGGCCTCTGTCAACACTATGATTATTTGCGGTCATCATAATGCCGATACCTGCCTCTGAAGCGGCTGAAGCTATGGCTGCAGGTGAACTGAAAAGAGGATATCCCTTGTAGGCCGGACCTGCCAGGGTAACCTCGAGATTTGCTATTGCTATGTCATGGTTTCTTATCCCGGGAGATATGTATCTGAATACACCGGAGTAGTCATATAATCCGGTTTTTTCGTCATATGCTGCTGCAATCTGGGTGTCATGTCCCATTATATCGCCAATAAAGAGCAGCGTGAGCCGGCTGGTGTCATCTTTTTCAGACTGAGCTGGTAGTATAGAGGAATTGAGCAGAAAAAGCAACGCTGCCGTACCGGCATAAAGACATCTTCTGAATGCAGCCATCAGGCAATCTGTTCTGTATGAGACATCCATCTTCCCCGCCATATCTTAATTCTCATATTCAGATTCATTTCTGCTATGCTTTGTTGCTTCCCAAATATAGTGTAAAAATGTAGAAACAATGCGCTGCAGCCATTATCCTGCAACACTTCTGTAAACCATGAGAGCCCTCTCCCTGGCTTCGGAGTGATTAACTATTGGAGGTGAATAGCCTGGTGTATCGTATTCCGGGACCCATTTTCTTATATATTGCTTATCAGGATCGAATTTTTTCTGTTGTGCGTCGGGACTGAAAATCCTGAACCATGGTGCGGCATCACAACCGGTGCCTGCGGCCCATTGCCAGTTACCGTTGTTAGATGATAGCTCAAAATCGAGCAACAGGGATGCAAACCATGCTTCTCCCCATCTCCAGTCGCATAAAAGGTGCCTGACCAGGAAACTGGCCGTTATCATCCTGACCCTGTTGTGCATGTAGCCCGTAGCCGAAAGTTCACGCATACCTGCATCAACAATCGGATAGCCGGTCAGCCCTTTGCGCCATCTTTCAAAGTTCTCTTCACTGTTTATCCATTCAATATTATCATACTTCTTCCTGAAACTTCTCTCTTCAACATGAGGGAAGAAATGGAGAATATGCATGAAAAACTCCCTCCAGATCAGTTCTGAAGTGAAGACCTGACTGATGCCTGAAGTATTCCTCATAACCTCCCTGATGCTGATGGTCCCAAACCTGAGATGGGGCCCAAGATGGGTCGTGCCATCAAGGGCAGGATAATCACGTGTGCTTTTATATGATCGTACGGTATCGTGCGAAAGGTTTGCAGGCTTTACGACTGTTTCTGATCTTTTGAAACCTGCAGACTCTTGACTTATCTCAGCTATTTGACCGTAATGCTGTACAAAATTACCTGGCAGCTCCTCAGATGGCTCTTCCTCTGTCAGATCAATCTTAAAAAGGGATAACCACCTTTTCGAAAAAGGAGTGAAAACAGTATAGGGCTCGCCGTCCTGTTTAAGTACTGTACCCGGTTCCATTATCAGCTGATCAGAAAAGAGATGAAACGGAATACCTTTTGACTTCAGAATATTTCCAACCTTTCTGTCGCGTTCAACTGCATAACGTTCATAATCAAGATTTGCATATACCGCTTTAATACTAAACTGCGGTGGTAATTCACTGAAAAAGCGCTCAGGGGGACCATGGAATGCCAACAGACTGCTGCCACTGCTCTTTAACTTCCCGTTAATGGTTTCGAGCGCCTCGCATATGAAGGTTATCCTGGCATCATCCTTTTCAAGTCTTTCAAGTATCACACTGTCAAAAATAAATACCGGCAGTACTTTGAAACCAGAAGAGAGGGCGCGATTTAGGCCCCGGTTATCACTCAGCCTCAGATCCCGCCTGAACCAGAATATTACAACCTCATTCTCCTTCATATAATATTATTACCGTTCCCCGTACCCTTTATCGCCCTACGGCGACAAAGAGGGGTGAGGGTCCCCGTTTTCTATTAACATTGCACCCCGCTGGGGTGGTATTGTATTCCCGTCATCTAAGCCATTTACGCCATCCACGCCATCTAAGCCATTCACTACCGTTCCCCGTTTACCGTTTACCGTTCCCCAAAATACCCGAATATCCTCTCCATCTCCTCATATCCTGCCCTCTTACCATTGTCGCTGATAATTGTTCCCGCTCCGTCATCATAGGTGAAACTTACATCTGAATCTATGCTCTCCCTGATCATATTGGTCATTTTCCCCTGAACAGGTGCAACTATGGTTCCCGACGAACTTTTAGTGACATTAACCGCCAGCGTTTTTCTTCTCTTTCGTATTATTATTTCAGTGACATCGCTGGTGACCTGCCTGAGCGAAACAACCGATGCACTATTGTAGGTAGCAAACACTTCTGTCTTACCTCCGGTCAAAAGAAATGATATCAATCCGATGAAATGCCGGCCCCGCCATGGTATCTTGGCAATGGAGACCATAATGGAAGTATCGGGTGATGTAAAACTGTTACACTGTAGCCATAACCACGATTCAGGAAATGATACTCCCCAGTCCTTCTCAATGTACCCGTTGCCTCCGGAAAAATCATAAACGGTTCCGTTGACAGATACTGAACCTGAAATACTATGGTTAACCGATACTACACCATGATTGCACTCCATTGACGGGACATATGAGTACCATCCCATTATTCCCGGCATCAGCAGTGACCGGGGAATATTTGTTAAACCATAATACTGGAGCTTTCCTTCAATTTGCCACTCATCGTTCTGCAGTTTCAGGCTTATCTCTTCTGCAGAGAATTCTGAATCGCCTATTCTTGTCAGAAATCTGCGCCTGTCAGAATCAAATTCTTCTGTTTCATACCTGAAATAGGCCGATCTCCCGTTTATGCCATCTATGAATTGAACAAATGAATGAGAATCTTCCGAAAAGGAGATCCCGGGAATAAAAGCCATGGCATGACTCAGGTCCTGCGACACATTCTTGAAATACCACCCCTCGAAATAGTTCTTTAGCCCTGACGATCCCTGAAATACCTCAGGGTGAAATATCTTGTATAACCTTCTCATATAAACAATATAGTTACAATATTACGTAAAACTTCCTCCTGAATCAATTGTTCGGCACAATAGATAATTATGTTCTGTTTGCTTTCTGATTCACTTTTATGAGTTATCTTGCAGCAGCAAATCTCTTAATCCGTTGGCTTTATAACTGTTTCTTATTAAATTAGTTAATGTTTATTGTTGTTAATTTTTATTGCTATGGAATTTTTCAATAGTGATCTCTTCGATCTTGTCATTTTACCGCTGGCTATATTCCTTGCCAGAATTGCTGACGTCTCTCTGGGAACCCTGCGTATTATTTTTGTTTCAAAAGGGATGAAGCGCATAGCACCTCTGATAGGTTTCGTTGAAGTATTAATCTGGATAATAGCAATAAGCAAAATTATGCAGAATCTCGATAACTGGCTTTGCTACATCGCGTATGCCGGGGGATTTGCAGCAGGTACATATATCGGAATGATAATTGAAGAAAAACTTGCAATTGGCCATGAAATGGTAAGGGTTATCACCAAGCGTGATGCCAACGAACTGGTGGATAAACTTAAGGATGAAGGCTATGGTGTTACCTCTGTCGATGCACAGGGGGTAGACGGTGATGTAGGGGTCATCTATATTATAGTTAAGAGAAGTATGATAAGGAAGGTAATGGATTATATAAACCATTACAACCCCAGGGCACTCTATACAATTGAAAGCATAAAATTCGTAAACAAGGAGATCTTTCACAGGAACCATCACCCAAGAGTGAAATTCACACTGTCTAATATGCGTAAATAGCTTAATTTAGAATCATTCTGTATTATATCTGAGACTCTGTTATTAAATTCACAGTCACGAAAAAATATTAAATTTCGCATTTATAACGTAACATATGTAGATAAATACATATGAAGGGAGCTATGATTTAATTTTTTCAGTGTAACCTGAATAGAGTAAATGACAAACCGAAGAGATTTTATAAGGATTTCCCTGACTGGGGCAGGTGCAATGGCTACCGGTTTCGCAGGCTGCTCCTTCTTTCGACCCGATGAGAGTGCTGCCCTTCTGGCGGCGGCCGATCTTACACGAACACCAACCTATTGTGAGGTTTGCTTCTGGAAGTGCGCAGGATGGGTCTATAAGAATGAGCAAGGTAAAATATGGAAGATCATCGGCAACGATGAGGATATGAACAGTAACGGCCGGTTCTGCCCGCGAGGAACAGGCGGCGTTGGAATGTACTATGACGAGGACAGACTTCAGACACCGCTGCTGAGGGTAGGAGAACGAGGTTCACAGTCGTTCAAACCTGTTAGCTGGGACGAGGCTTTTGACTACATCGCAGAGAAGATGAAGAAAATTGCCGAAGAACATGGTCCTGAATGCATTGCTCTCTTTACCCACGGCTCCGGAGGGACCTACTTTGGCGACCTTCTGAGAGCTTTTGGTTCCACCAGCATTGCAGCCCCATCATATGCCCAGTGCCGCGGGCCTCGTGAGGTAGCTTTTATTGCAACCTTCGGGGAAGGAGTGGAATCACCGGAAATAACAGATATACGTGATACAAGATGCCTGGTGCTGATTGGTTCGCATATCGGTGAAAA
>JAWOIF010000079.1:0-19572 GCA_046484805.1 Bacteroidales bacterium | reverse complement strand
CTCTTTGAAACCCTCCACCAGTCGCGCGAAAGGGCCTCATTGTAAGCCCCGAACAATAATCCAAATGACGATGGAACTGCCTCCTGCATCTGTGTATAACCCGGTCTGAGCTCATTCCGGTGTCCTTTCTCAAGAGCCTCAAGAGTCTGGCGCATCGTGTTGATCTCTGCCGAAAGGTCGTTAAGAAGATTCATTGCCGCTATCGTCAGCGCCGTCGGAACAGCATCATTGGTCGATTGATAGATGTTGCAATCCTCAATCGGGTCGATAATGTCGTAATACCCCGGCTTATGATCCAACGAAAGAAGAGCAGCATTGGCAATTATCTCATTGATATTCATGTTTATGCTTGTGCCGGCCCCTCCCTGGATTGCAGGTACAATGAAACTATCAATATGCCGGCCTGCAGCAACTTCGTCCGATGCCTTTAACATTGCATCCAGTAGCGAGTCTTCAATAATCCTTACCGCTTTGTGATCTCCATACCTGGTAGTGGCTGCATCCCTGAATTTCCTGTATGTCCGGTAAACACAACCTTTCACTACACCCATCGCTCTGTACCACTCATGCGGAAACACCGTGGAAGAAGGGAAATTTTCTGCGGCCCGAAGTGAATGGATACCATATAGAGCGATCTCAGGAAGTGATACGGAACCAAGAGAATCTTTTTCAGTACGGTTCATAAAGCTAAGTGTAAGATATGCAAACTTACAATAAATGACTGAAATATGAACCTGTTAATGCTTTCACATTTGCTTACCTGCCGGTGAAGCGTGGATTCACGACATTGTTGTAGATAGAACCAAATGAGTAAGAGAGACCGAATCCGGCCTGATATGAATATGTCGAACTGAGTTTCCGTAGTTGTAAAAGTACCTCCTCAACTGATGCATTCCCTTTCAGAACAGCCCTGTCGTCCCTGATAATTGCTGCTCTGGCATTGAAGCTTATCGACAGGCCTCTGTATACTCTCCAGTTTATATCTCCGTTCAGGTTAAAGCTAAAGAAACTTGCATCGTTCAGGAAATGACCTCCCCGGATTGAAAAGTTGCTCGAGCCCCACTGCTGATTGAAACCAACTGCTACTGCCAGCTGATGACGGTAGATCATCTCTTCCAGCTTGAAGTATCTGGTTGTGTCAATATAATTGAAATAACCGCACTGAACCGTGTACTGAATCCTGATCTGTCTCATGAAAGATTCACTGTACGGAAAAATATTATACTCTATTGCCGGATCTATATTAAGCTCATACTTTATGTTCCCATATTGCGAACTCGATGTTGAAAGATTTGCTCCCACTGAGAAATGAGGCGATATGCTCTTTACCTGAAGTGTCTGGAACCTGAAATCATTCTGGGTGGTGTATTTTGAGGTGACCCCTTCTGTTGTTATACTTCTCTCCCTGAAATCAAATCTAATGTCAAATTCAGACTTAAATTCCGGAGTAACCCTGTCAGCACTAAGACTGTTGTTACTTGTTATGGTCCCGTAATTCTGGTCTTTATTTAGTGATCCCCTGCTTGAAAGCCTGAAAACCCAGCTGTTCCAGGGATCGTCTTCAACTACCTGGCTTAAATGCCGTCCGCGCCCAAGTGGTTCCCTGTAGTTTATTCTTATATTCTGCGATAGCGGTGTCCGGGCAACATATCTCATAAGCCCCATTGCCAGGGTATTGGCCTGACCCTGCCTGGTGAAATCGTTGGAACTGTTGGGAGGATCAAAGAATACCAGCGTATCTTTTATGCCGGTATAGATTTTCTGACCGCTGAATGATATTAGATGCTCAGTACCACCACCACCGGTACCTCTCCTTGTCATTATTATAAAAACATCAGCATCATCACTATTATTAACGTAGTTTACATAAGGAATTGATTCTTTGATGAATGTCCTGTCACACCTGTCGCAATCAATGAAGATTTTAAGGGCATCAGCACGCTGTGGTTCTGTTGTTGCAGCTGTGTCGGCTAATATTGCTTTGCCTCCCGGATTTATGTCCTGAGCTGAACCGGTGTATATCGTAAACCATATTAAAAAAGAGCTGAGCAGCGATACTCTTAATATCATTAGTCCTTTCATTGCGCAAATGTACTTCTTAATGGTAGGTTATTGATTTAGAGGCTCGTTAAAAAAGGTTAAATAGACAGAGTGTATATCTTTGTCAGTCAGAATATAATATCAGAAAATTTCAGGATGAACTAAATCGTGCCTGAAACAGGTGCAGCGTAAGACTTAACATCATTACCGGATATCTGTTCCCTGCTTAATATTATCAGCCTCTCAAGTACGTTCCGGAACTCCCTGATATTCCCTGTCCAGTTGATCTTCTGTAACTCAGTAATTGCATCTTTTGTTATCTTCTTAGGACTCATTCCGTACTCGCTGCAAATAAGATTGTTAAAATGCTCTGCCAACAGAGGAATGTCATCAATTCTTTCATTAAGGGTCGGAACATGTATGAGTATTACGCTCAACCTGTGATAAAGGTCCTCCCTGAAGCTGTTATTGTCAATCTCCTCTCTGATATTCTTGTTGGTAGCCGCTACAACCCTGACATTTACCTGTATGTCCTTGTCTGAACCAACTCTGGATATCTTATTTTCCTGCAGGGCCCTTAATACCTTGGCCTGTGCAGAAAGACTCATATCTCCAATCTCATCAAGAAATATCGTTCCTCCGTCGGCCTGCTCAAATTTGCCTATACGCTGCTTTATGGCTGAGGTGAATGACCCCTTTTCATGTCCGAATAGTTCACTCTCAATAAGCTCTGATGGTATCGCAGCACAGTTGACTTCCACAAACGGACTCTTCGACCGGCTGCTCTTCTCATGTATCTGATGGGCCACCAGCTCCTTCCCTGTACCATTTGCGCCGGTAATAAGCACTCTTGCTTCAGTCGGGGCAACACGGTCAATCATCTCCTTAACCTTTATGATCCCCTCAGATTCCCCTATCATCTCATATTTTTTGCTGACCTGCTTCCTGAGGGTCTTTGTCTGAGTGACAAGGGTTGACCTGTCAAGGGCATTCTTTATGGTTATCAATACCCTGTTCAGATCAAGGGGCTTCTCAAGAAAATCAAAAGCCCCTTTCTTTATTGCATCCACCGCTGTATCTATATTGCCGTGCCCCGATATCATGACAACCGGGGTGTCAGGATTAATCTCCACTATCCTGGCCAGCACCTCGGTACCGTCCATCTCAGGCATCTTTATGTCACACAGTACAATATCATAACTGCCAGCTTCAAACAGCTCAATGCCCTTACTTCCATTTTCGGCAATGTCTGCTTCATGATTCTCATATTCCAGCACCTCCTTAAGAGTGTTGCGGATCGCCTTTTCATCATCTATTATCAGTATCCTCGACATCTTGGATCTAATTATTATTCTACACAAAACTAATAAATATAACGGTATCCGGTACCTGGTATCCGGTTTCCGGTGCCCGGTATCCTATACTCAAATCTGAAACCGAGGCCTGAAGTTCTTTCGGGCCGGGCTCACGACCAGCGGGAGCAACCTAGCCAAAGGCGAGCTCACAACCGAAGGGTGTAATCTGAAATCGTTAATCTGAAACCGAGGCCCGAAGTTCTTTCGGGCCGGGCTCACGACCAAAGGGTGTAATCTGAAATCGTTAGTCCTCTACCCGTTATACCTGAGCCACTTCCATAGCTCTTTATAAGAGGTTTTCTTGCCATACATAAGAATACCGGTACGGTAAATCTTAGCAGCCATCCAAACAACGGCAATGATTGTGATAACCATCAATCCCATTGACAGGGCAAGTTCCCATGCAGGGACTTCAAATGGTATTCTTGCCATCATCACTATTGGCGATGTCAGGGGTATTATTGAAAACCAGAATGCCAGACTGCTCTCCGGATTTTGCATCGTTCCCATCGCAACCATCAATCCCAATATGATAGGTATTGTTACCGGCAGCATAAACTGCTGAGTCTCGGTTTCATTATCCACTGCTGAGCCTATAGCCGCAAATATCGATGCGTAAAGGAGGTATCCTGAAAGAAAATAGAATATAAAACTGAATAAGATGATCCCCCAGTTCTGATTCTTCAATGTCTTAAGAATTCCCATAATCTCAGCCAGTTGAGGGGTCAATCCTTCCATCTGTGCAGTCGTGGCTGTAGCTTCCTGAAATTCACCTGAAACAATATTTTGTGGCATAGACTGAACTGTCTCAATCACAGTTTCGCTCTTACTGGCGATCACTTTTGTGAGAACTGTTGCTACGCCGATTGTCAGTACAATCCATATAAGAAACTGTGTCAATCCGACAAGTGCAATGCCAATGATTTTACCCATCATTAGTTCGATCGGTTTAACAGATGAGACCAGAACCTCAACGACTCTGTTGGTCTTCTCTTCAATAACGCCTCTCATTACCTGGGAACCAAAAATAAACACCAGCATATACATCAGAAATCCGCCCAGATATGCCATTACCATTGCCACCCCGGTACTTGTCTCCTTTATTACACCAGAATCGTCAATTCTTATTGTCTGGATACTCACCCTGCTGCGGACATCCTTGAGTATTTCGTCAAGATTCTCAATATTGTATGCTAAGAGTTTCTGCTTTTCTATCTCTTTCTCCATAATGGAGGAGATATAAGATGTCAGACCCAATGGTGGTTGCTTTTTAGAGATTAGCTGTACGGCATTCGGTACATTTACTACAAGGGGTGAAATATAGAGTACACCATAGTAGCCTGCTTCACTGAAGTTGGACTTTATATCATCAATATCAACATTACCAAGGTAAACAAATTCGGCATCATTTGTCGAAGGAATTACCCCTCTGAACAGGTCTGATCCATCCTCAACCACTGCTATCTTCTTGAATTCCTGACCTTCATTAGTCATTATCAGAGTTGGTACGATAAAAATAGCCGCCATTAAAAGAGGTGCCAGTATCGTCATGATGATGAAGCTCTTCTTCCTGACCCTTGTCAGGTATTCCCTTTGTATTATTACGCTGATCTTGCTCATGTCAAAATATTTTCGGTGTTAGGCTTCAACTGTTTCATTTCTCGATTGCACAACCTTAATGAAGATATCGTTCATTGAAGGCAGTGCCGGATTGAATGATATTATCTCCCCGGCTTTCACCATTTCGTGCAGCAGGTCGTTGTTGCCGATTGATGATAAGGTCTCAAGACGGATCACTGTCTTGCCGTTATCCCTGCGTTTTTCGAGTACTGTGAAATGATCGCCTGATTGAAGTTCTGTTTCACCTGTGAAGGTGACCTCATACTCCCTGCCTGCCCATTCTTTTCTGATGTCATCAACCCTGCCCTGAAGAATGACCCTTGCCTTGTTAATAAGTGTGATGTCATCGCATAGCTCTTCAACTGAAGACATATTGTGGGTGGAAAAGAGCACTGTGGCTCCGCGATCGCGTAAAAATAGTATCTCGTTTTTGATTATTTTGGCATTGACCGGATCAAAACCGGCAAAAGGTTCATCAAAAATCAATATCCTGGGCTCATGTATTACTGTCGATACAAACTGAGCTTTCTGTTGCATCCCCTTTGACAGCTCCTCAACTTTCTTATCCCACCAGTCGATTATCTCAAACTTTTTAAACCAGTGTTTGGCCCTTTTCCAGGCCTCAGCCCTGCTCAATCCTTTTAGCTGTGCAAAGTAGAGTACCTGCTCACCAACCTTCATCTTCTTGTATAAGCCTCTCTCTTCGGGCAGATATCCTATCTTAACAACATCACCAGGATTAAGTTTTTGTCCATTCAGCCTGAGTGTCCCGCTGTCAGGGCCGGTTATCTGGTTAATTATCCTGATCAGGGTTGTCTTGCCTGCTCCGTTCGGACCGAGTAAGCCGTAGATGCTCTGCTCTGGTACGGATATGCTTACCCTGTCGAGAGCCAGATGGTTTGAAAATTGCTTGGTAACTTCTGATGCTTCTAGTAGTGCCATTCTATCTTTTCGTGATTGTTGTTTAACAAAGATCAAATATAGTAAAAAAGGATATAGATTATTTTTGATGGCTGAAAGACAAAAGAAAACAACATATCATTCGCAGTAAAAAATTTTCTGTAAACAACCCTATACTGTCGGTGAAAAACCTGTTACTCCTGCTCAAAGTAGCTTCGCATCCTTTCAAAAAAGTTCCGGTCATTTATATCAGGGGCGGGGGTGAAAGAATCAGACTCCCTTAGCTTCTCTATCAGTTTCTGTTCCTCCTTTGATAGTTTCTTTGGTATCCAGACGTTTACGTTTACCAATAGGTCGCCCCGTCCATATCCATTAACCTCCGGCAGTCCTTTCCCTCTGATCCTGAGTATCTTGCCGGCCTGGGTGCCGGCTTCTATCTTTATCTTGACATTGTTGTCGACTGTAGGAATCTCAACCGCCGTTCCCAGAATGGCATCAGGAATGCTAATAAACAGGTTGTATATAAGGTCATTACCTTCTCTGATAAGCTCAGGGTGGTCCTCTTCTTCGATGACTACCAGCAGATCTCCATTGACTCCGCCCCGACGCGGAGCATTACCCTTTCCGCTTACCGTCATCTGCATCCCCTTGCCAACACCGGCCGGGATGTTGATCTTGATGACCTCTTCACCCTGTGTGATTCCTTCACCATAGCATGAGGTACACTTACTGGTGATTGTCTTTCCTTCTCCTCCGCAGTTGGGACATACCGATGAGGTCTGCATCTGACCCAGAAATGTGTTGGTGACACGGGTAACATGACCCGAACCATGGCAGGATGAACAAGTGGTTATTGCATTTTGATCTTCGGCTCCCGTTCCACCGCATGAATTGCATGTAATGTATTTGTTGACCTTTATTTTCTTTTCAGCTCCATTCGATATCTCCCTGAGATTAAGTTTAACCTTGACCCGTAGGTTTGAACCTTTATTGACTCTTCGGCCTCCTCGTCTGCTACCCCCGAATCCTCCAAAACCTCCGAAGGCATCACCGAAAATATCACCAAACGAGGAAAAAATATCCTCCATGGTCATTCCACCGCCCGGGAAGCCATTGCCTGCTCCTCCGACACCTGCATGACCAAACCTGTCATATCTCGACCGTTTTTCATCATTACTAAGTACCTCATAGGCTTCCGCTGCCTCCTTGAACTTTTCCTCTGCCTCATGATTGCCGGGATTCTTATCAGGGTGGTACTTTATGGCCTGCTTCCTGTAAGCCTTCTTGACCTCCTCTTTTGACGCACTTTTCGATACACCCAGTACCTCGTAATAATCACGCTTTTCCATCCTGTCTTTTCTCCCTGTTTATTCTGGTACCTGAACCTATTCTCCGACAATGACCTTGCTGAACCTGATCACCTTTTCATTCAGGAGATAACCTTTTTGTATAACATCTACAACCTTACCCTTCAACTTCTTTTCAGGTGCTGGTATTTTCGTCACCGCGTCATGCATATCCACATCAAAATCCTTGTTAACCGCCTCGATCTCCTTTACGCCGTTCTGTTCAAGAAAGCTCCTGAACTTTGAGTATATCAGATCAATTCCCTCTTTCATTGCCTTACAATCAGCAGCACTATCCATTAGTGTAAGGCCTCTCTCAAAATCATCCAGGACAGGAAGAAGGTTAAGAAGCAATGATTCAGATGCTGTCTTTGTAAGCTCGATCTTCTCCTTAAGAGTCCTTTTCCGGTAATTGTCAAACTCGGCCGATAACCTAAGATACTTGTCTTGCATCTCTGCCAGTTTAACAAGCAGGTCATCCCCGCTGTCTGACGTGTTGTCAGCAGGAGGCGACGCCTCATGAGCTCCTGCCTCTTTATCCCTGCCTTCAGGTTGATCACTCCCGGCTTTGGTGCCAGCCTGAGATTCACCACTAAACTCCTCTTCTTCCTGAATATATTCTTTTTCCGGATAATTCTCTTTTGGCTCAGTACTCTTTTTCCTTGTCATCTCTGATCTGATTTTCTTAATGGTTTTTTAAACTCTCAAATAACCTGCCATTAAGGGATATTTGACAAAATGGCATACTTAATACACGATGTGAAACATCTATTGCCGCACACCTCTTCCCACAAATCTAAAATCTTAAATCGTTAACCGAGGCCTTGGCCGGGCTCGCGACCAGCGGGAGCAATCGTAAACCTGATATCTCTGAGCCCCCTTACCTCTAAAACAAATTAACCAACCCCCCTGTATGCCAGAATAGCACTATATCCTTTTTGTCGAAATACCCCTCCTCAATAAGCCCGATAAGTCCTGCCGCGGCTTTCCCTGTATATGTCTGGTCAAGTAATATCCCCTCATGCCCGAGGAACATTTCTGCCGCCCTTTCTGATTCCGGTGAGGGAATTCCATAACCCGGTCCGGTAAACCTGTCATTGACTGTCAGCTCTTCCGCCAGCAGCGGTTTGAGTCCGGTGAACTCAATGATGGGATTTGCTGCCTTAAGAGCTTTTTGCTTAATCTCCTCAGGTGTGTCATCGGCGCTTATACCTGTTATCCTGATGTCATGCATCCCTGCAATCCTTTTTCCTGCTTCCAGTCCTCCCTGTGTTCCTCCCGATGATGTAGAAACAACAATATCACTGAATCTTATGCCAAGATTTTCCTGCTGCTTTTTAAGCTCGTACATGGCATTAACAAATCCCGGAGTTCCATTAGAGTCTGATGCCCCCAGCGGTATTATAAACGGATTGCCTCCTTTTGATCGTACCTCTTCTGCAACCTCAACCATTACCGGCGGACGATCTTCTTTGTTAGGAACAAGCCTGATGTCAACTCCCATCATCTTACTTATCAAATAGTTGGCTTGCGGGACATCAGGTTCCTCTCCGTTCAGCACAAGTATGCACCTAAGACCCAGCCTGCGCGCAACCATCGCTGTGGTACGTGCATGATTTGACTGGACGGCTCCGCAGGTAATAACAGTATCCGCCCCCTCTTGCCTTGCTTTTGCAAACGAATATTCCAGCTTGCGAAGCTTGTTGCCCCACACGAGAGGTCCTATGAAATCATCACGTTTTATAAACAGTGATGGAGACCCGTCAATCGCCTTCTCAAGGCGATCCATCTTCTCTATTGGAGTGTCGAGAGGAGCAAGTTGAAGTCTCGGTATCTGATAAAAACGGCGTGTGTACATTGTTCTGATTATTATTTCCTGGTTATTGATGCACCAAGCGCATTCAGCCTGGTTTCAATACTCTGATATCCCCGGTCTATCTGTTCGATGTTGTGTATAACACTTTCTCCCTCAGCCGACATGGCAGCAATAAGAAGTGCTACACCAGCCCTGATATCAGGTGAAGTCATTGTTGTGCCCCGTAGTTTTATCTTCCTGTCATGGCCAATTACCGTTGCACGATGCGGATCGCATAGTATTATCTGTGCGCCCATGTCAAGTAACTTATCAACAAAGAAGAGCCTGCTCTCAAACATCTTCTGGTGTATCAATACTGAGCCCTTTGCCTGTATGGCAGTGACCAGGAACACACTCAGCAGATCGGGCGTAAGCCCCGGCCATATAGCATCGGCGATTGTCATTATCGAACCGTCCATGAATGTCTCAATCTCGTAGTGGCCCTGCTGTGGAATGTAAATGTCGTCACCCCTGCGTTCAAGTTCTATACCGAGCCTGCGGAATGAATCGGGAATAATTCCCAGGTTCTCATATGAGACATCCTTGATGGTTAGCTCAGAATTTGTCATAGCTGCCATCCCGATGAACGAACCTATCTCTATCATGTCGGGCAATATGGTGTGTGTACAGCCACCCAGTTCCTTCACCCCGTCTATGTAGAGCAGATTGGAGCCTATGCCGCTTATAATAGCTCCCATCGATACCAGCATGCGGCATAATTGCTGAATATAGGGTTCACAGGCTGCATTGTAAATGGTTGTTTGCCCTTCAGCAAGAACGGCTGCCATTATAATGTTGGCTGTTCCGGTTACCGAGGCCTCATCAAGGTGAATATAGGCCCCCCTCAACCTGTCAGTTTCTACACTGAATATGCCATTTTCAGCATCATACCTGAAGTCGGCTCCCAGCTTTTCGAATCCCATGAAATGAGTGTCAACACGGCGACGACCTATCTTGTCACCTCCCGGTTTCGAAATATATGCCCTGCCAAAACGCGCAAGTAACGGACCGACAATCATTATTGATCCCCTCAGGCTGGTACTCTTGTCCCTGAAATCATCCGATTTAAGATAATCCTGATCGATATCAACGGCCTCAAAGGTCACTTCTGAAACGGAATGCCATGTTACCTTAACCCCAACTGAATCAATAAGCTCGATAAGCTTCCTGACGTCAATTATGTCGGGAATGTTTTTTATAGTGACTTTTTCTCCTGTCAGCAGGGTAGCGCATATTATCTGTAATACTTCGTTTTTCGCTCCCTGTGGGACTATCTCACCGCTGAGCCGCCTCCCTCCCTTAACTATAAAGGTGCCCATTTTTTAATACTTGTTTTTCAGCTTTTTTTTATTGTATGGCTTGTTTATCTTTTTCTTCTGCTTACCTGGCATTTGAGCCTTCCTATTCTGCAATGGTACCAGAATTCTTGAATCGGCAAGTTTGGTGTCTTCGGGTACTCGTATAAGACCTCCTGACATCTCAACCAGATCGGAAATTATAGTTTCGTCTGATACCTGCCCCTTATTCCATGTGAGATAGAGCTTCTTCATCTGGTTAAGGGTCATTACCACAAGGTAATTCTTTTCATCACTATCCTCCATCACCGAAATGGTTTTTACCATATCCTGTATTACCCTGCCGTAATGAAGAAACCTGATCGGCCCCTGATTGTAGGGAACCCTTTTGGGCTTTTCGGTAAACTTAGAGGGTTCAGGCTTTGGATAGGGCGAATCTATGTCGAGTTCAAAGTTCGATATCAGAGCCAGGTGATCCCACAGCTTGTGCTTGAAATCCCCGACATCGCGCAGATGTGGATTCAGATTGCCCATTATCTGTATTATCGCCCGGGCAGCCCTGTTACGCTCATCTCTGTCCTCGATAGTCTTGATATGATCGATCATCTTCTGCACGTTTCTGCCATATTCTGGCAGCGCCATCCTCATCCGCTGGGTATTGTAATCGTAATTCATCTTCCTGATTTTCTTTCTGCAAAGCTAACATTTTCCCTCCAATATCAGGCTCCCAATTTCAAGGTTATTGAATATACTGTTATTGAGCAGCTAAAGAATAACATTACCCTCTTTTTCTTAATTTTGAGTACCAAAGCCTGAATATGATGAGAAAACTCTTCCCGATTGCTGCATTGATGCTGCTGGCATCTACAGTCTTTGCCGTTGGAAACACCAGGAGGAATACCGGACTGGATGTTATCAGGTACACATTCAGGATAACCCTGACCGATGAATGTGATTCCATACGGGCCGATGCCCAAATAGAGGCAGTTGTACTCGAAACATCTGACTCGTTGCGTTTCGACCTCCGGAATGTTAAGGATGACGGTAGGGGAATGGTGGTTTCTGATGTAAGCATAAATCTTTCCCGTGCAGGCTGGAGACACAACAATGACAAGGTGTCTGCAACAGTCGCCGGCGGTTTTGAGCCCGGCACTGTGGTTACAGTATCGATATCATATAAGGGAATCCCGGCAAATGGTCTGGTGATCTCGAAAACAAAATTCGGAAGAAGAAGTTTCTTTGCTGATCACTGGCCCGACAGGGGTAGCCATTATCTGCCCTGTGTCGATCATGTCTCAGACAAAGCTGCGGTTGAGTTTGTTATTACTGCTCCTGATGCGTATACAGTCGTATCTAACGGTAACCTCATGTCGATAAATAGTAACCCCGGTGGTACCAAAACCACACACTGGAGGGAGAATGTCCCAATTCCGGTAAAGGTTATGACTTTCGGTGCGGCTGAGTTCGCTGTTGAAGAGGCTGGAATTGCTTCGGGCGTTCCGGTATACTCATATGTCTATCCCGAAAACAGGGAGGAGGGCTTTAATGATTATGGCATTGCCCTTGAGCCGATTAACTTCTATACTAAACTGATCGGACCCTATCCTTACCCCAAACTTGCCAATGTGCAGTCAAAAACCATGTTCGGCGGTCTTGAGAACGCAGGCTGCATCTTCTATAGTGAAGGCTCGGTCACCGGTACGGGCAGATCGGAAGGCCTGATAGCCCATGAAATAGCCCATCAGTGGTTCGGAAATTCTGTTACCGAGGCAGACTGGCATCATATATGGCTGAGTGAAGGCTTCGCAACATACCTTACATCAATGTACTGGGAAATGAATCAGGGGGAGGAGAGGCTTAAGGCAGATATGCGCTCGGCACGTGAAAGGGTACTCAGGGCATCGGCTCAAAATCCCAGACCTGTAATCGATACCGCAGTTACCGATCTTATGAGGCTTCTGAATGCAAACTCATACCAGAAGGGCGCATGGGTACTGCATATGCTCAGGGATATGGTGGGCGAGGATGACTTTGTAAAAGGATTGCAGCTCTACTACAAACGCTTCAGGGATTCAAACGCACTTACAGATGACTTCAGAATAGTTATGGAAGAGGTCTCACGGAAATACCTTGGTCAGTTTTTTCACCAGTGGCTAATGGTGGCCGGACAACCGGATATCAGAACGGAATGGACCACTGATCAGCAGAGCGGGACGGTTAAGATTATAGTTACACAAATGCAGGATTATATTTTTAATTTCCCCCTCGAACTGGAAATCAAAAGTAAAAACAGTTCAGAGATCATTAAACTGAATGTTAAAGAAAAAGTATCTGAGATATCCCTGCCCTTGACCTCCGAACCAACCGAAATAATAGCTGACCCAAACATCCGCCTCCTCTACCGGCAAATAAACGACCAGGCTGGAGTTACTAAAGTGAGCCAAAGTGAGCTGGAGTGATTAAAGTTGTGACTTAATAACCTGACTATAAATTTACTTCATTCAGTATTTTTATCAATTTCAAAAGATCCTCTTCTTTTTTGACTTTTAGTTTTTCTCTGTCGATGATCCTTTTCGCCTCAGCTTCACGAGGCCCCATTAACCTCAGAACATCCTTTTCACCGGCCACCTTTTCTGCAGGTGCATCGCCATTTTTAAGGAAAATTAAGTCCTTGCCGTTACCAAACCTTGGTGGCTCTGGAGTCTGGTACGGCTTTGCCGGAAGGGCGTCATACCATACCTTGTTCTTTTGCCGCAACAACAAACACTCTCCATCTTCTATCACAATGAAATAGCCTTTCTTAACTTCATCACCATCAGTGTATTCAACGTATTTCAGTGTTGTCTCTCCGATCTCGATTTTCGAAACGCTGTCAGGATAAGCTACCTGGTACATAACATCGTTATTCATGAACTGTACCCTGTTTGCGAATATGTCAAACCTGTATTCCCCCGGGAATACATCTCCTGACTTTGTATATATTTTACCTTCAACAAAATCCTGCATCAGATAAGGCGTACCCTTCACATCCCTGTAAGTGTCGGCACTTGACGCCATAAAATTCTCTCTCTTCAGATAGACTATCTGATCGTATGCGGCCGATCTGCTTATTTGACTGAATGATATAGCAGGCAATGCAAGAATTACAGCCATAGCTAAAAAAACTGTTCTTTTCATTATGTGATTAATTCAGATTGATTTCAATCCTCAAAATTAATGATTTTAGTAAACCAAAGCTCTTCGGACTGTTAAAAAAAGTAAAGGCGTTGAATATTGCAACGCCTTTACCATTAAATTGAAAAAGTATTAACTAATTATCTAGGGCCCAGATATGTCCATAGTTCATCAAAGGTAGTTCTGATGTGGGGTGGGTCTGGAACAGCACTTGACATGGTCATGTGGTACTTTATCCTTATGTCCTTTGTTACCGGATCCCAGAAACTTACCATGTCATCGGCAAGCAATGCATCACGTGTGTTGCCGGCAGGACTACCCCAGTAGTTGGTTACTGCCTCAACCTCATTGGACCCGTCGGTCTTGAACACCAGCTGCGGGCAGAATGAACCGTAATAGCTCCAGTTCCCGCCACTTAAAATGGAGTGCAACGGGTAATCATACTCTTCATCAATACAGTCAACAGTGTTGGCTCCTGTAGTTTCAAGAATATAGACAAACGGATAATTTCCGGTCAGGCTGGATGAAACAAAGTCTATCATCGGGTTCACGGCCGTTACCTGGTACCTTCCGTCATAAAGGTTCTTTGGCAGTACCTGAACAACCAGCGAATCACTTGATGATGTGCTCAGAATACCCGCACCCGAGGTGACTTCCATCCTGTAGCCCATGGCATATTGGTTGGCCGGGTCAAGATTGAAGGCATTTGGTATGGTAAGGGATACCTCCTGGGCAAAATCTCCGGGGGAAAATGTAATTGTTATACTTCCACCTGACGAAGCCGGAGATGTCGAGTATGTACCCTCAGGCAGCGGTATAAATTCAGTACCGTTATCTGCGTTGTACTTGGTAAGTATACCTGCATCGAAAGCCAGGGTAACAACCGTTGTTGCATCCAGAGCATCAGCGGTCGGGGCATCTCTCCTTACATCAATTAGCGCAAAGGTCTGCGGAGTGCTTACCGGCTCGGCAATCTTAAGGAAGAATCCTGTCTCTGATGTGGGATTCAGCCTGATCAGTACCTGTCCTGCATCACCCATCGGTTCTGTCTTGTTCTCAATACATGAGACTGCAAGGATTCCTGACAGGAGAAGCACGGTGACAATCTTTATATACTGTAGTGTTTTCATAGTCTTACTACTTTTTTGGTTTCCATAACTTTTATTTGTTCATCCACCATACAGGTAAATCAGGAGAGTCTGGTGCGGTAGGACTTCCGGTGAGTCTGGCGATGGCTTCTTCGACAGCCTCTTTGCTGGTTGCCCATTCACTTGTGCCATATGTGTACCTGATGGGTATCCTGCTCGGGTCGATGGTGGCATTGGGAGTGGGAATAAGAGTCGGTATTTCCGTGCGTCTCCAGTTCGACCAGCCGTTCCAGCCGTCAGGATAGAAGGCAATGTACTGTTGAAGGGCTATTGTACCAATATTGGCATTTGTACCGGCAGCTTCTGTAGGAGCCACAAAGGCAAGGTAGGCTGGTGTCGGCGGATCAATACCCCACTGGGTATGAGAAGCTGTTACACCATTATTGAAGGCGTTCAGCATGTTCTCGGTTGTCCAGCCACGGTCCGCAGCCTCTGCACGCGCAAGCCAAACCTGTCCTGCAGTAAGAACAAAGACAGTAGAGTTGTCGGCTTGCCACTCCGCAGACATTATCCTGGCCCATGTCGGATTCGTACTGGTGAACTGCTCGGCATCAGCCCGCTTTAATCCGTATGGCACACCCACCGTTGAGGTGCCAAAGATATTTACACGGGTGTCGTTGATGTCCATCAATCTGTCAGCCATCTCCTTGCTCAGGGCATAGTCACTTCGTCCATCATATAAGGCATACCACCTGTTCCTGAAGTTTCCTCCGGGAGGATTAATGGCAAAGTTGTCGCTGTTGTTCTCGATCACTCCTGCGGGATGACTGAGGGCGGCCTTTAGTTGGGTGGCAGCGTAGTCAGATGCACCCGGATACCGGTTTGAAAGCCTGATAGCCATCAGTACCCTCATTGAGTTTGCAAACTTCTTCCACTTTGCAATATCTCCTTTGAAATGCAGGTCACCTTTCAGGGTTGCGCCACCGTCAACAAACATGTCAACTGCCGATGCAAGGGTGGCAATAACTCCCTTGTAGATATCTTCCTGGGGGTCAAATGTAATATTGGGATCACCCAAAAGGGCCGTTGAATAGGGCAGATCACCCCATTGATCGGTAAGCCACCAGAAAAAATATGATTGCAGAATGCGTGCTACGGCTATCTGGTTCTCGTTGGCTCCGTTAAGAGCAGCAGCATCTTTTGTTGCCTCATCAGTATTCTTTATCACAATATTCTCAAGGTCATACAGATAACCTGAATAGTAACCTGTTGACGAGAGTTGTGGCAGTGAATAGAGAGAGACATCAGTATACTGGGTTTCAGAAAAGTACTGGCAGTAGAGGCCTCCTCTTGTTCCTGTTGCATAACCCTGCATGCCTGAAAGAACATTTGACAGAAGGGCTGCTGTGATAGGCTCATTGGTAGCAGCAGGGTTGACGTTGGTATCACCAAAATCAGAGAGCTTGCTGCAACCCGTAACTATAACTATCAGCAGTATTACAGATAGTATTTTGTTTATCGCTTTTTTCATCTTGTTTCTTTTTTTAAAAGTTACAACCATGCTGTCTCCTAGAATGTTATCTTCAGATTAGCGCCGAAAGAGCGTACCGACGGCATCTGTCCTCTCTCTCCGCCTGCGGCTGAGATCTCGGAAGGATCAAAATCATCAGTTTTTGCGTATAATATTGCCAGATTGTTGGCAACAACCGAGAACCTGGCTGCAGAAATATGGTTACTTATATAACCAATTCTGCCTACCGGAATGTTGTATCCGAAGCTGATCTCACGAAGCTTTACATAATCAAGATCATATACAAAAAAGTCACATGCCCTGTTATTGTAAAGGTTCTGGAAATAGTTTATGGCCTCAATGTAGTAGGTTCTGTCTTCCCAATCCGGTTCCTCATCAGTACCAACATTGAATACACCATCAACCCTTACACCACCACCATCGGCTACAGGGTCACGTACCGGGTTTCCTTTGTCGTTAAGAACAGCTGTCCTTGCAGTAAGACCCGAGAAGGTACCCCACTGATCAGAGAGTGAGTAGAACTTGCCACCTGACTGGAAGTCAATATTGGCAACCAGGGTGAAATTGTTCAGGAACCTGAATGAGTTCTGTATACCACCTGTGAATTTCGGAAGTACATTTCCATAGAATGTGTTCGGATCATTACGATAATTGCCGGCGGCTGTTAGAATTGGCTTGCCTTCTTCATTCCTGAGAATACCGTTACCATATATCATACCCCATGGCTGTCCGACAAGGTGAGCCAGATAAGGAACTCCGGTTCCCCAGTAGGTTTGTACTGCAATTCTGTCAATACCCTCAGCAATTTCAGTAATCTGATTCTTTAGAAGGTAGGCCCAGGTAACATTAAGGTCCCATGTAAACTGATTGCTTCTGATGGGTTTAACATTGAATATCATGTCAACTCCCTGCTTTTCAATCCTCCCTGTATTGATAAGCTTTGATGTGAAACCACTATAGGGAGTAATAGACACTGCGTAAGGCATGTCAACAACCGTACCATCCCAGTATGTGGCTGTCAGACCTACTCTGTCATCAAGGAATCTGAGTTCAAGACCAATCTCTTTCTGTGTCTTTACAGCTCCCTTTATGTTGGGATCAACAATACGGTCAGGTGTTGACATCAGGAAGTTACCCTCCCACTGAAACTGTCCTACACCATACGCCATTCCGGGGTATTGGTATGTGCCAATTGCAGTCGGAATCTCTCCCCATGCAAACCTAACCTTACCAAAGGTAAGCACCGGTAGGTCGATAAGATCGCTGAACACAAATGCACCTCCGAATGACTTTGACAAAATTGAATTGTTGTCAGGTGGTAGCTGTGAGTACCAGTCGTTCCTCAATGTGAACTCACCGAAAAGGAAGTCACGGAAGCCTATATCACCACGTATGAAAGCTGCATTATATGCATAGGTTGTCCTGCTGTTGCTTACACTTGGCTGTGCCTTTGAGTTTGGTATGGTATAGAGGTTAGGAACGTTGAACCCGTCAACCGTATTAGCACCGTTAGCCTTAATAATGTAATTGAAAAAGTCTGTACCGGCATTGGCGTTAATAGCTATATCACCGAACTTTCTGTTGAAGCTGAGAAGAGTCTCATAGTTTTCACGGGTTGTGTATTGGGTATAGGTAGAATAATAACCTTTTGCCCTTGGCTCATTACCTGTTGTCTGAGTACCTGAATCATTAAGGTCAGTGCTGTATTTTGATTCACTCCAGTAGCTCAGCGTCTGACGGCGATAGGTTACCTTCGCTTTCAAACCCTCAATTATCTCATAGGAGGCTGAAAGGTCTCCGAACAAACGGTCACTTCTGCTTGGGTTATTAATAAGGTCAAACCAGGTGTAGTTGTTGTACCAGTAGTTTCCTGCATAGAACATCTTCTCATCATTAGCATTATATGCAGGCGGATTCCTGTGGTTCCAGCTTGCATAGATACCTCCCGGAGTTTTGAGTCCGCGCAACTCCTTCATGATATCCATGTCAATATTTCTGTGGAACCACTGGTTGAATGCACCGGTAGTCTGGTTTGAATAGCCATCGTTGAATTCACCCTGTGTGAAAGTGGTGTTGAAATTAATATTTGCTCCGATCGACCACTTTTCATTCAGTTTAAAGTCAGTCCTTACTGAAAGCGAATTCTTGTCAAGGGTAGTTGTTGGCAGTAGACCCTTTACAGCAATGTCGCCAAAAACGACCCTCAGGTTTATCTTTTCTGTAGCCTGCGAGAAGGCAATACTGTTGTTCCAGACCTGCCCCAGTTCGTAGTAGTCCCTGGCATTGTTGGGCTGAGGTGTCATAAAGGCTGTCTTGCCGGTATACTGTGTCCCCTCATACCATGCATACCACGGAATGTACTCCTGGCCTACCATCCTCGGACCCCAGCTTGAGTCGTCGGCATAGTCATGATAGTATTTGCCGTCAAGAGTAGCCCAGTGTTCAGGATGTTTGGCAGGATCGTAATTAAACTTAATCATATCGTAATAAGCTCCTCCACCATAGCTGTTCTGATAGTTCATCAGTTTGGCCGGTGTCTGAATCTGGTATCCAAGATTAAGCTCAACTCCAAGTCCCCTTCCGTATGCCCTGGCCTTTTTTGTTGTTATAATGATAGCACCGTTGGCACCCTGTGAACCAAGGATTGCCGATGCTGCGGGACCTGAAAGAACGTTGAGGTCTTCAACCTCGTCCATATTGATGTCACTCTCATTCGTGATAATAGTACCATCAACAACATATATAATGCCTGAACCTGTGCCGAAACCATCAGCACCACGAAGACGTATCTCTCCCGTGGAACTCAGTTTCATGGCTGACTGCGAGCGAACCTGAATACCGGCCACTTTACCGGCCAGAGCGTTGTTCACGTTTGTCTGGCGGATCTCATTGAGCTTGTCTCCGGTAACTACCTGGTTCAGGGCTGCTGAACTCTTTGGTGCACGGACAATACCGTAACCACTCGTTACAACAACCTCCGCCAGGCTCAGAACATCCGGCGTCATTGTCACGTTTATCGTTGTACGGCCCGCGATCTCTTCCTCAAGGACCGCCATACCGATAAACTGAAAAACAAGGGTGGTTGCTGTCGCAGGCACCGTTATCGTATACCTTCCGTTGACGTCTGTCTGGGTGCCGATAGTAGTACCCCTGACCAGAACTGCAACACCGGGTATCACTCCCTCTCCGGCAACCGAAGAGGTAACAGTACCTGTAATAACCACTGTCTGTGCCATAAGTATAGACATACCCGTAAGCACAAACACTGCGATCATCAGTGTAAGTTTCTTCATAGTTTAAGTTTTAGGTTTGTAAAACAAGTTTTAAGTTTGGCTAACGCTAAAACAAATATAATGTAAAAAAAAGTT
>JAWOIF010000028.1:0-8503 GCA_046484805.1 Bacteroidales bacterium | reverse complement strand
GCCGACAGCAGCGAAAACTTCGATAAGGTTGCAGCCGAAAAGGCCAGGGAAGTACAGCAAGAGATGGCAGGTTATCTGGGGTAACGGTAAACGGTATCCGGTATCCGGTGCCCGGTATCCGGTAATTCATGGTTGGTGTGATTTTTGAGGGTTTTTACGCTGTTGGAATCTCATGTTGTAGAAGTTGGGTTGGCTATAGAGTCTTCAATGCAAAAATTGAACAGTAAAAATCAACAAGCGATGAGGCGAATTTTTATCTTGACGGCAGGAATGATGGTAATACTTGTCACTTCATCATGGTTACTGCAGCAGAACAGAAAGCGGTCAGACTACCTGCGGTTTCTTGAGATTATCGATGTTGGCATCTCTCTCAAGAATCCCAGACCGGTGTACGCCTCCTCGATTTTCAGCGATATCAGGTATATCGAGCTGGAATCAACAGAGGAGATCTATATAAGGGGAATAAGGGATGTGAAGGTTTCAGGCGACAATATTATTGTAGTTACCAACAGACACGAAATACTCAGGTTCAACAAAGGCGGAAAGTTTGTAAACAGCATAGGTAGACCAGGAAGGGGACCTGGTGAATACAATACTCCATTCGTTATCAGTATTCTGGAAAAACAGCAAAAACTCGCATTGCTCGAAACCGGCGCAGGAAATCGTCTGCATCTGTTTGGTCTTGACGGCAAGAACCCTGTTTTAGTCAAAACTCCCGGTTATTGTTCCGATGTAACTGGATTTGGAGACAACCTGCTTCTCTGGTCGCTGATCGTTCAGACCCCTCTTCTTGAGAACCATTCTGCATGTATTATCGATATGCGTGGCAAAGTCGCCGGTTATCTCTTGCCCAAGGTTGACAATGTTCCGTTAAAACCCCCTTTTATTTCATTGGGTTCTATTGAGATGTACCGCATGAGCGACAGCCTCTCGGTTTGGGAGGCCAACATTGACACTCTGTACCGCATAGAGAATAAGAATACAGCCTTCCCCAGGTATGTAATCAGGGCTGGTAAGGACTATCTGACATATGCCCGTCGGATGTCCACAAATGACAGTGACAGGAGTCTCAGGAACAGGTCGGTCTATTTTAATGGCCTGATAGAAACTAAACAGTGGATTTTCCTGAGCTCAAGGGTTAAGGGGGAGCAGGGTTATTTCATCTATTCAAAAAAGGACAAGCAGGTAACATTTCTTGAACCCCTGAGCCTGTTGGACGGTATGGTTAAATACAACGGTATAATGAATGATATAGACGGGGGGCCCGTCTTCTGGCCGATGGGAAGGTTCTCTGAGACTGAGTTGTACTTTACAGGCAGGTTTAACAGTTACAGGAGTCACTTCAGTCGTATCGCCAAAATTCCTGATCCCTTCAGATATAATGAGGCAAGGCATAAGGAACTGGCTGAAAAAGTAAGTAATTCAGACCCGAATGACAACCCCTGTATTGTGGTAGTAAGACTGAAATAACCCTCATTAGACAGATAGATGTAGCTCTTACATTTTTATATCCTCTACTTTTTTTGCTTTCTGAAAGCCTGTTTCATATCTTTGGGTTGCTGCATTAAAACTAAAGGATATGAAAGAGGAGTTTCTCCATTTTGTGTGGAAATACCGTCTGTTTGATTCTGACCGTCTGTTTGATACTGATGGCAACAGGATTGAGGTGATTTCCCCGGGTGAGTATAACCGTGATTCCGGACCTGATTTTTTCAGTACAAAAGTAATGATAGGAGATACCATATGGGTTGGTAATGCCGAGATACACATAAGGTCATCTGACTGGTACCGGCACGGGCACCATATCGACCATGCTTATAACAATGTGGTTCTGCATATTGTTGCCAATGCTGACAGGCAGGCTGTAACAGCTTCTGGAATCGTCGTTCCTGAAGTTGTTCCGGCAATTCCTGAAAGTGTGTATGAAAAGTATCTTGAATATGTCAATAATCCTCTTTTAATTGCCTGCCAGAATGATCTGCACAGCATCGACAGGTACCTGATGACACACTGGCTTAACTGCCTGGCAATAGAGAGGCTTCAGGCAAAGACAGATGCTATTGAAAAGATACTTGGTGAAACCGGAAATGACTGGGAAGAGTCACTCTACAGACTGGTGGCAAGGTACTTCGGGGCCAGGGTCAATACCGATAATTTTGAGATGCTTGCCAGGATGCTGCCATTGAAACTGTTAAGGAAGCACTCAGATAACCGTCTTCAGGTTGAGGCATTGCTTTATGGTATGGCAGGGATGCTGTCAGGGGAACTTTTCAGGGATGCAGTTGATGATGGATATTTCAGGGAACTGATGAGGGAGTTCAGGGTGTTGAGGTCGAAGTATTCACTGGTGCCTATGCATGGTTGGCTCTGGAAATTCCACAGGTTGCGTCCTGCCGGTTTTCCTACTGTGCGACTCTCTCAGCTTGCCGGTCTTGTATGCAGGCAGAGGCCCCTCTTCTCCGAAATCCTTGAGGCGACCACCGCCGGAGAGTTACACGTTCTTCTTGATAATCCGGCCTCAGATTACTGGAGTGACCATTATACATTCGGCAAAAGCTCGTCAAAACGCTCGGGCCATGCCGGTGAGTCTGTTATTGACGTATTGATAATCAATGTGATTGTTCCAATGCTTTTTGTCTATGGCAGAAACCGCGATCACCGACTGTGGTGTGACAGGGCTGTCAGCCTGCTTGAGCAGCTGAAACCTGAAGACAACAGGATAACCGTCGAATGGAAGAGGCTGGGCATTGATGCTGCCAATGCCTCCGATTCACAGGCGCTGAATCAGTTGCTTAACGAATACTGCCGGAAAAAGAGGTGCCTTGAGTGCCGCAACGGACAGAAGCTGATAAGTATGGGAATGAAACCTGCACAGGATCATAACACACTTCTGGAGAGAGATTCAGACAGATAGATGGAGACGGCACTGCAATCAGTCAGTTAATGTTTTGACCAACACGGGGAAATGATTGATAAACTTTGTGTTGAGGCTGGTTACTGAAGCAACCTGCAGCATGGTTTTTGCATCTTCTTTTTAGAAGCCCGATGTTTTTTCGTAAGCTTTTCGTTCGTTTTGATCTCTAGTAATGTAAACAATAAAAAAAAGCAGAATTGTTTGAGTTTTTACATAAAAATGTTTTATTTTTGCGTTCCAAAATCGGAGACACATTTTATATTTGGACGAACAATATTTTTACTGGTAAAGACATGTATTTGACAACAGAGAAAAAGCAGGAGTTTTATAAAA
Organism: Bacteroidales bacterium; assembly: GCA_046484805.1. Lineage (GTDB taxonomy): Bacteria > Bacteroidota > Bacteroidia > Bacteroidales > VadinHA17 > SLNP01. The sequence continues at coordinate 5,256 of JAWOIF010000028.1, read as the reverse complement.
CATTTGGTACTTCAGAAATTGATACTGGCACAGCAGAGGGCCAGATAGCACTTTTTTCCTACAGGATATCGCATCTTACCGAGCACCTGAAGAGGAACAGGAAGGACTTCAGCACGCAGAGGGCACTGATAAAGATGGTAGGTAAGCGCCGCAGGCTGCTGGATTACCTGAAGGCAAAGGACATTGAGAGATATCGCGAGATAATCAAAGCCCTCAAGATACGTAAGTAGATATGGAAAAGGCAATTTCAGATTGCCTTTTTTTCGTCATTTCACAACAGGTGAAATTTTAATTCAATAATCACAAAACAAGTATGTTCAACAAAAAATCAGTAGATATCGATCTCGGTGACGGGAGAGTTATCACCCTTGAAACAGGGAAACTTGCCAGGCAGGCCGATGGTTCGGTACTGCTTCGTACAGGCAAGACAATGCTGCTGGCCACCGTGGTTTCAGCAAAGGAAGCAAGAGAAGATATGGATTTCATGCCACTTTCTGTGGATTATAAGGAGAAGTATGCATCAACCGGCCGTTTCCCGGGAGGTTTTCTTAAAAGAGAAGCAAGGCCTTCAGATTATGAGGTGCTGATTTCAAGAATGGTAGACAGGGTTTTAAGACCTCTCTTCCCTGATGATTACCACGCCGAAACATTTGTGACCATTAACCTTATGTCGGCAGATAAGGATATTATTCCCGATTCACTCGCTGGCCTCGCCGCATCAGCCGCGCTTGCTGTGTCAGACATCCCCTTCAACGGACCTATATCTGAGGTAAGGGTTGCCAGAATAAAAGGTAGTTTCGTTATCAATCCGACAGCTACTGAGCTGAAGGATGCTGACATGGACCTGATAGTAGGTGCCACCTATGACAACATAATGATGGTCGAGGGCGAGATGCAGGAAGTATCAGAGGCTGATATGCTTGAAGCCTTTAAGGTAGCTCATGAGGCAATAAAGGTTCATTGCAAGGCTCAGGAAAAGTTAGCCGAAATGGTTGGTTCAACTTCAAGGCGTGAGTATTGTCATGAGGCAAATGATGAAGACCTTCGTAAAAAGATATGGGATGAGACCTTTGACAAGTGCTATGCTGTGGCTAAATCAATAACTACAGATAAGCATAAACGGTCAGAATTGTTTGAAGCTGTGCTTACAGAGTTCCTTTCACAATACAATGAGGAGAATCCTGTCAACGAATCTCTGGTAAAGCGTTATTTCCATGATGTTCACAAGGAAGCGGCCAGGAAACTTGTACTTGACGAAAAGATCAGGCTGGATGGCAGAAAAACTGATGAGATACGCCAGATAGAGTGTGAAATTGACCCTCTGCCTGCGACACATGGCTCAGCCCTCTTTACAAGAGGTGAGACCCAGTCACTGACTACCGTCACCCTCGGAACCAAGCTTGATGAGAAGATAATAGATGAAGTTCTTAACAAGGGAACAGAAAAATTTACCCTGCATTACAATTTCCCTCCTTTCAGCACCGGAGATGCAAGACCATACAGAGGTGTAGGACGCAGGGAGATCGGACACGGCAACCTGGCACATCGTGCGCTGAAGGTAATGATGCCATCCGACGATGAAAATCCATACGCAATCAGGGTGGTTTCAGATATACTTGAATCAAACGGCTCCTCATCGATGGCAACTGTATGCGCCGGAGCTCTTGCCCTGATGGATGCAGGTATTCAGCTAAAAAAACCGGTTTCCGGTATTGCCATGGGACTTATATCCGATACCAAAACAGGCAAGTATGCAATCTTGTCTGATATCCTGGGTGACGAAGATCACCTTGGCGATATGGACTTTAAAGTTACCGGTACAAGAGATGGTGTAACTGCCACTCAGATGGATATAAAGGTTGACGGTCTCTCTTATGAGGTACTGGCCGAGGCTCTTGAACAGGCCAAAGCGGGCAGGCTTCATATCCTTGACGTAATGGAACAGGTAATCGACAAACCACATCCCGAATTAAAGCCGCATGCACCGAGAATAGAGATGCTTACAATCCCCAAGGAGATGATTGGAGCTCTTATCGGTCCAGGTGGAAAGGTTATACAGGAAATACAGCGTACCACAGGAACGACAATAATAGTCGAGGAGATAAACGGGTATGGCGATGTCAATATATTCGGAGAGAACAAGGAGGCAATTACTGCTGCTCTTGACTGGGTAAGAAAGATCGTTGCCGTTCCTGAGGTAGGACAGGTTTACAAGGGAAAGGTAAAGACAATTGTTCAGTTCGGGGCATTTGTAGAAATAATTCCAAACAAGGACGGGCTGCTTCATATATCGGAAATTGACTGGAAAAAGACTGAAAAAGTCGAAGATGTTTTGAAAGAGGGACAGGAAATCGAGGTAAAACTGATCGAGATCGATTCAAAGACAGGTAAGCTTAAGCTTTCGAGAAAGGCTCTTTTGCCCCGCCCTGAAAGGAGTGACCGGCCGGAAGGTACCGATCGTACCGAAAGGAGTGACCGGCCGGAAGGAGAAAACCGGGAGAAAAGAGACTAATATGTTCTTTAATTAATATTCATGAGGCGGACTTTATTGACCGCCTCTTTTATTATATTCGTGCCATCACTTGTCCGGCACAGGCAATTATGGAACATGAATACAATTACATTGTGGTTGAAGGCAATATAGGAGCCGGTAAAACATCTCTGGCCTCTATGATCGCGGCTGATTTCAATGCAAGACTGATTACAGAGCGCTTTGCCGATAATCCCTTCCTTCCAAAGTTTTACAATGACCCCGATAAATACTCATTCCCGCTGGAGCTGTCATTTCTGGCCGAAAGGTACAGGCAGATCAGGGAGGAACTTACATCTCCCGACCTGTTTAGCTCTTTTTCCATATCGGACTACTACTTCATGAAATCGCTCATCTTCGCATCCTCTACCCTCGGAAGTGATGAATATGCGCTCTACAGACAGATCTTTGATATAATATACACAACAGTACCACGCCCCGACCTCTATGTATACCTTCACGCCGATACTGAGCGATTACTCGAGAATATTGCTAAAAGAGGCAGAGAGTATGAAAAATCGATTACCAGAGACTATCTGAAAAGCATACAGGATGGTTATTTTAATTTTTTCCGGCAAAATCCCGATATGAAATATCTGATACTTGATATTAACAATATTGATTTTGTCAATAATAGGAAGGATTTTGAACTGGTGACAGGTAAAATCTTCTCTCAAGAATACCAAATGGGTGTAAACAGACTATGTTTAAGGTGAATTAAAGAATATGGAAATTGTTTTTTTTGAATTTTTTGTGTTAAATTTGCACAAAAGAGAGAGTGAACCAGTATATTTATTGATTATCAGATAATTTCATTAAACAAACAATTAAAATAATTACCATGAAAAATTTCAGAAGCGTTTTTGTACTTATTCTGGCAGCATTGGTCATGACCAGCTGTAATCCGCTCAAGAAGATGCAGAAGAATGCCGGAATGATCAATTATGAGGTTACCCCAAAGGTTCTTGAAACTCACGGAGGTCTGGTTGCCTTGAATATCAAGGGCGTTTTCCCCGAGAAGTATTTTGACAAGAACACTGTTGCAGAGGCAGTCCCCGTACTCGTTTTTGAAGGTGGTGAAGTTGCATTTGAAAAGGTAATGTTGCAGGGTGAAAATGTCCTTGCCAATCACGAGGTTATAACCTATACCGGTGATAACTTCAATTACAACTCATCAGTCCCCTACAAAGACGAAATGAAAAAATCTGAGCTATTTTTCAGGCTTACTGCTTCACGAAAAGGCAAAAGCGTTGATTTTGATCCTGTAAAACTGGCCGACGGCGTAATTGCAACATCAACACTGACCGCTAAAGATCCAAAGCTTGTAATGGTTAAGGATAACTATCAGAGAATAATTCCTGAAAGCCAGATTGCAAGTATCTATTACCTGATCAACAGGGCAGATATCCGCAGTTCAGAACTTAAGGCTGAGGATCTGCAACTGCTGAGGGAATACATCAATTCAGTTAACCAGGAAGAAAACCTGCAGTTCGCAGGTGTAACTGTAAGTTCATATGCATCTCCTGACGGCAAATTTGATTTCAACGAAAAGTTATCACAACAGAGAGGTACTGCTGCAGACAGGCTCGTGAAGAACGATTTCCAGAAAATTGAAGATGCTAAAAATGAAGGCTTCTTTACAAGCAAGACAACCGCTGAAGACTGGGAAGGTTTTAAGGCAGAAGTTGAGTCTTCAACGATCCGTGACAAGGACCTTATACTCCGTGTACTCTCTATGTACAGCGATCCGGCTGTCCGTGAACAGGAGATAAGAAACATGTCAGCAGCATTTGAAGTGCTGAAAACTGACATCCTTCCAAAACTGAGAAGGTCACAGCTTATCGTCAACACAAATAAGATTGGTCGCAGTGATGACGAAATACTTGCTCAGATAAAGGCTGATCCTAAGGAGCTTAGTCTCGAGGAAATGCTCTATGCTGCCACTCTTACTACAGACCTTAATGAGCAGCTTAGGTACTACCAGATAGCAGCAGAAAATTATCCGAAATGTTTCCGCGCTCATAACAACATTGGTTACACCTTTATGAAGCTTGGAAATGTCGATGAGGCTGTTAAGGCTTTTGATGCTGGCAAGGCACTTATGAATAACGATGTTGTTAAGAATAATCTTGGGTTCGCAGCACTTCTGAAAGGCGAAACTGTCAAGGCTGAGGAGTATTTTACTTCAATGACTGCCGCAACCGCTGAATCAAAATACGGACTCGGTATCATCTCAACAATTAAAGGAGATTACGATCAGGCTGTTAACTACTTCGGAAATGAGCCTTCATATGGTCTCGGACACGCTCTGCTTCTTAAAGAAGACTACTCTCGTGCCAAAACCGTTTTTGATAACCTTCAGGCTGATGATGCAGGTAATGTTGCTTATATGAAGGCAGTACTCGGAGCCCGTATGCAGGACACCGACTATATGCTTAATAACCTCCGTCAGGCAATAGGCGCTAACGCTAAGTGGAAAGCCTATGCAAAAACTGACCTTGAATTTGCAAGGTATTTCGTTGACAATACTTTCATGTCAATAGTGCAGTAAGTTTCTGAAATTTGAATAATTCAAAAGGGGACTTCCTTAACCGGGGGTCCCCTTTTTTATCGCCCTACGCCATCTACGCCATCTACGCCCATCTACGCCTCTACGCCTTCTACGCCTCTACGCCTCTACGCCTTCTACGCCATTTTACGCCTCTATGCCATTATGCCATTATGCC
>JAWOIF010000023.1:0-17559 GCA_046484805.1 Bacteroidales bacterium | reverse complement strand
GACCCGGAGCGGACCGCCGAGGACCACCTCTGCGACCTCGGGCCCCAGCTGAGGATGATCGCGGAGCGGCTCGACGACGCCTACGAGACCCTGATCGAGCCGGTGTCCCGGGTGGTCTACGACCGCATCCTCCGGGCTTCGAAGGTGACCGGTATGGCGGGCAGCACGCCGGTCCCCCACCACTTGCTCATGCTTGTCAATCTTCTTGATCTTAATTCAGTTACTCTACCTTTTTTATCACGAAAGGCAAAACTGCGTTCCAGAATTGCTTCCTTAAGGTGCAGATGTGTTTCGTAGCTGATGATCTCCAGAGCATCCATATCAAACCAGTTGTCATTTTCAATCCTGAAGGTGAGATACAACCAGTTGGGCCAGTTAACCAGGTCTTCATTTTCTATGATTCTATCCTGCACCTTCGATTGCATCCTGTTGTATCCACCTGCCAGATAAGTGCCTGGATAGTTCCAGTCCTTACCAACCGGCCCTCTGTTTTTGTTATCAACGTTTTTTGCGGATTGGTTTTTTTCCATCTCCAGTGCTCCCCGGGTGACGAAATAGCCATTTCCAAGTGCGCATAGTGCTTCCTGCAACGGGTGCTCATTTTTATCAAAATTCTGGTATGATATTGTCCAGTCTGATTTCATAACATGATTTTTTAAGGTTTCTGTGCATGCATTTCAATGAGCTTCTTAAAAAACACTTTTACCTGAAATACATTTTTCAGCGCATATTTTGCTGCTGTGGGCTGACCATGACCTCCCACCAGAATACCCAATCCCATATCTTTCAAAGCTTCAAAACCATCCTCATCTGTAATATCATCGCCAATAAAAACAGGCATAACATCACTGTTTTCCAACATATTCAGTGCATCCAGTATCCACAGTACGGCTTTGCCCTTATGCCAATCCAGGTCTGGTTTAATCTCGATGATCTTTTTGCCTTCCCCTTTTTTGTGACCGGGATGCTTTTTAAGTATTTCATCCACTATCTCGAGCACCACCTTTTCATCTTCCGGGCGGGCATTGCGGTAATGAATGCCAATAGCATACCGTTTTCGGTCAACCTGGGTGCCCTCGGTTTTATCTTCCAGATAGGATATCACTTCTTTCTCAATAGCATCCAGCCTGGGAACGATCTTCTCCGAATCGGGATGTTCCATAAATAAATCATTGGGTCCGGATATTATATATCCATGGCTTCCGGCATAAATCAGTTCATCGAGCCCCACCAGGCTTTCGACATCTTCCTTGTCGCGTCCGGTAACAATGGCAACAGTGTATATTTCGGCCAGCTTTTTAAGGGATTCCTTCATATTTGGGGTAATAATGGCATCCTCAGGCCGGGGCACAATGGGTGAAAGTGTGCCATCATAATCAAGAAAAATAACTGGTTTCTTTTGTGCCAGGATAGTAAATATTTCATCATTATCAGGGAAGATGGGTATTCCCTGTCGGGTAAAAAACTCTTCGTGCAAGGCTTGGTCGTGAAGATCAAAATCCACGAAATCATCGATGGTAATATCTGCACCATTGGCCATGAGTGCCTCTGCGTTGTCGAAACGGCTGATCCCCACCACTAAACCAAAATATCCCCTTTGCCCTGCCTTTACACCGGATGAAGCATCTTCAAAAACCACAGAGTTTTCAACCCTGACACCCAAACGACGGGCTGCCTCGGTGAAAATATCGGGATCGGGTTTTCCTTTCAGACCCAGCTCTTCCGATACTACCCCATCAACACGGGTATCAAAAAGATTGCTGATACCTGCCACTTCAATAATCTCTCTGCAGTTTTTGCTGGAAGACACAATGGCGGTTTTCAGTCCTAAGCTGCGCCATTCCTTTAATTTTTCCAGTGCATCCTCATATACTTCTACGCCGTCTCTTTCGAGCAGATTGTTAAAAAGCATGTTTTTGCTATTCCCCAGGGCGCAAACCGTATCATATCCGGGCTCATCATTTTTTGACCCATACGGTAACTCAATACCTCTGGATGCCAGAAAACTCCTTACACCCTGATAGCGCGGTTTCCCATCGATATATTCCTGGTAATCAGATTCTGTCATAGAAGCCTGCCCGTGGCAGCGCTCTTCAAAGAAGCCCCCGAACATCTCCTTCCATGCTTTCTTGTGGGTTTTCCGGGTTTGGGTTATTACTCCATCCAGATCGAATATGAGCGCTTTGATGGATTTGCCTTCTGATTGGATTTTTGTTTTATGAGTCAAAGATTTTTGTAATTTAATTTACAATCGTATTTCATCATGTTTATCAGGCAGGACTAATCTCATTTGCAAGATACACATCCTGAATTGCATGAAGTAGATTTATCCCTTCCTTCATGGGCCTCTGGAATGCTTTTCTTCCGGAAATCATTCCCATTCCTCCAGCCCTTTTATTAATAACTGCGGTAGTAACTGCATCGGCAAGATCAGAATCCCCTGAAGAAGGCCCTCCTGAGTTGATGAGTCCGGCACGCCCCATGTAACAATTAACCACCTGATAGCGGCAAAGGTCAATTGGATGATCACTCGTTAATTCACTGTAGACCTTTTTGTGCGTTTTGCCAAAGTTAACGGCTTTGTAGCCCCCATTCAGGTCCGGCATTTTCTGTTTGATAATATCGGCCTGTATGGTTACACCAAGGTGATTAGCCTGCGAGGTAAGATCTGCAGCTGCATGATAATCTTTGCCTTCAACTTTAAAAGCATTATTGCGTGTATAACACCACAAAATTGTCACCATTCCTAGCTGGTGGGCCAGTTCAAAGGCTTTTGACACCTCCGTAATCTGCCGCGAAGATTCCTGCGAACCGAAATATATGGTAGCACCAACAGCTGCAGCCCCCAGGTTCCAGGCTTCTTCAACCGAACCAAACATAATCTGGTCATACTTGTTTGGATAAGTCAGCAACTCATTATGATTCAGCTTAACGATAAATGGAATACGATGAGCATATTTACGTGATACAGAAGCAAGTACACCAAATGTTGATGCTACCGCATTTGCACCTCCTTCAATGGCAAGCTTCACAATATTCTCCGGGTCAAAGTAAATAGGATTTGGTGCAAAGGATGCTCCGGCAGAATGCTCAATACCTTGATCTACTGGTAATATTGACAAGAACCCCGTACCGGCAAGACGCCCATGGCTGAAAACCTGTTGTAAATTGCGAATAACTTTGGGGTTTCTGTTTGAATTAAAAACAACCCTTTCAATGAAATCAGGACCAGGCAAATGCAGTTCTTCTTTCCCTATTGTTTTACTTTCATGATTTAGAAGGTAATCTGCCTTGTCTCCCAATATTTTTAGAATAGAATCTGTTGACATGACAATTGCGTTTTTATGTGATGCTTCAGATATTCTGAAAAAACCTTGCCATATAATCAATCTCGGGAGTTTATGCAGGATTGATAATATTGGATGGGGAAAAGAACAGACTATCTGTGTAAAAAGTTGTGGTATATGTTCTACACTCATAATAAGTTTGTTTTAGTGTTTTTCATGCCTGAGTCAGCTATTTGTTGGATTATTGTGTGTAATTATTATGCCTATCTTTCCTGCCGGCATTCTGTCTGGTTACAACATCATTTAGATACTGTCAGCATGCTTAACGGATAACAAAATGAAGTAATTAAAAAGTCTAATCAAGATGAAGAAACTACAAAACCTCGTTTCAGCGATCGTGTTTCTCGTTACTTTCAATCTGATCTCCATCGGTCTCTCTGCCCAAAAGCTCTATTTTCCGGGAACCGATTGGGAGACACGCACCCCGGAGGAACTCAAAATGAACCGGATGTGGCTCGACAGCGCCGTCAATTTTGCACTTTCTAATGAGAGCAAAACTGAAAAGGACCTGCGTATTGCAATACTCAAAGGTTATGGCCGTGAACCGTTCTTTGAGATAACCGGACCGGTGAAGCCCCGTGGTGGTCCGGCCGGCCTTATCATCAGGAGCGGCTATATTGTTGCACAGTGGGGTGATACCGAGAGGGTTGACATGACTTTCAGCGTAACAAAGAGTTTCCTTTCGACAATGGCAGGTATAGCGCTCGATGACAGACTGATTCGCGACATCAACGACCGGGTCAACAAATATGTCTGGGATGACAAATTCGAGGGCGAACACAACTCGAAAATAACCTGGCTGCATCTGTTACAGCAGACATCTGACTGGTCTGGCACCCTGTTCGAAATACACGACTGGGCCGACAGACCCCCGGCACGCGGAGGCATAGACGACTGGAAAAACCGCACCCTCAACGAACCTGGCACACGCTACAAATACAACGACGTAAGGGTGAACCTGCTGGCTTACTCCCTTCTTAATGTTCTGAGGGAACCGTTGCCTGTTGTTCTTAAAAAAAGAATCATGGACCCCATTGGAGCATCTACAACCTGGCGTTGGCACGGATATGAGAACTCCTGGGTCAATGTCGATGGTGTCATGATGCAGTCGGTGAGCGGAGGCGGGCACTTCGGAGGCGGACTTTTCATCAGCGCTGCAGACCAGGCAAGATTCGGACTTCTCTTCCTCCGCGATGGGAACTGGAACGATAAACAACTGCTTTCAAAGGAGTGGGTGAACTCGGTCACCAATACCTCAGAAGCCAACAGAAGATACGGTTATATGTGGTGGACAAATACCGGAGCTCCATGGAAAGGAGTCCCTGAAACCGTTTACCATGCCGATGGCTTCGGTGGTAATTATATAATAATTGACAAAGAAAATGATCTTGTTGTGGTCGTCAGATGGATCGACACACCAAGAATCGGGGAGTTCATGAGCCTTGTAGTTAAGGCTGTAACCCAAAAATAGGTCTGGTCACATATATCGGCTATTATAAAGCAGTGGACTGTCCCTGAGCAGAGCTAACCAGTTTTAGCAACTCTCCGGCACTCTCCACCGGCAACATGCAGCTATTGTCAATGCACGGATAGATTAGTGTCTTGTCTTCACTATATCGTCCTTCGAAGAGAGGCATCTCCGATGGCGTTGACGATGAGGCAACAACTGCTGCCGGCATGTAGTTGGCCATTACCTCCCTGAGCCTTAACGAAGCCCCGGTACCGACTATTGCAACCTGATGGAAAGGAAAACTTTTCCATAGCATCAGCCTTGCCCACCCGCTGTAACCGGCAGGGTACTTAACAACCCGGTCAGCAATACTCCCGAGCATCGCAAGTGCGAGATCAATCTTCCCACTGTCAGAAGTAAGATTACCCAACCTGAAAAGGGTCTGCGCCATTATCGAGTTTGATGACGGAATGACATTGTCGTAAGTCTCAAAATGGTTGGTGATAAGTACCTCCTCCCCTTTTGCCTTATACAGGAACATATTGCCCTCTTTGTCGTAAAACTTATCTGTCGTTTCATCAACAAGACGAACGGCAATTCTCAGCCATTTATCAGACATCGTTACCTCGTAAAGGGAGAGCATTGCCTCTGCCATAAAAGCATAATCATCAAGAAAACCTTTGACACTGCTTTTTCCTTCAGAGTATATTCTCATCAGTGGACCATCGTTGGGGTACTGCAATTCGTTCAGTTTTTCTGCCACCTTAACTGCCAGGGAGAGCAGATGATCATCACCTGTTGCCCTCCATGCCCTGGTCAATCCGGTAACAGCCAATGCATTCCACGAAGTAATGGCTTTCTGGTCAGTTACCGGTCTCTCCCTGGTTCCCCTGGCCTCCAGCAGCGTACTCCTCCATCTTGCCTTCATCTCTTCAAGGTAGCTACATTCAATACCGAGGCGACGGCAGAATTCAGACTCATCAGCAGGAGCAGTTAAAATATGATATTTCCCCTCCCATAATCTGCTACCTACAAGACCATAATAGGCGTTAAACAACTCCTTCTCAATTACCGCAATACCTTCAATCTCTGGCGGTGTCCAAACGTAAAACCTTCCCTCCTCCCCTTCACTGTCGGCATCAATTGAGGCTGCAAAGAGTCCATCTTCTGTCAGCATCTCCCTGGTAAGAAAGTCAGCAGTCTGACTTACCACATCGCGAAACCGGTCATTTCTGAAAAGCATAAAAGCATCGGAATAGAGGCCCGTCAACTGTGCATTGTCATACAGCATCTTTTCGAAGTGCGGCACTCTCCACTCCTCATCGACAGAATACCGGGCAAAGCCTCCGCCGGCCTGATCATAAATACCCCCGGCAGCCATTTTCTGAAGGGTGAATTCAATATGTTCAGGTATCTTCTGATCTCCGGTTGCATAACCATAGTGCATCAGGAACTCAAGACTTACCGGCATCGGAAATTTTGGTGCGCCCCTCGTTCCTCCGTTAACCGGGTCAAAATCATCCTTCATCTTTATTACCGAAGGTTTAAGGTCTGAGATTGTATAGCGGCCACCTGAGGGGTGAGGCACCAGAATGGAGTCCGCAATACCTCTGCTCAGATCATCGGCGTATTTCTCAGTTTCTGCCTTGTTGGTACGGTAATAACGGGCTATCCCGGTGAGTATTTCCATCCACTTATCAGGTCGAAAATAGGTCCCGCCCCATACCGGCCTGCCGTCCGGAAGCGCCACACAATTCAGCGGCCACCCTCCCGATCCCGAAATCAGCTGCACGGCAGTCATATATATGTTATCAATATCGGGCCGCTCTTCGCGATCTACCTTTATACAGATGAAATTATCATTCATAGCTACTGCAATAGCCTCGTTTTCAAAACTTTCGCGTTCCATAACATGACACCAATGGCACGACGAATATCCAATACTTATAAGAAGTAGCTTATTCTCCGATGCTGCCTTTTCAAGGGCTTCCTCTCCCCAGGGATGCCAGTCAACCGGATTCAGTGAATGCTGCCTGAGGTAGAGGCTTGTCTCTCTGGCAAGCCTGTTGGGTTGCTTTTTATCTTTCATAAACAAGGTATTACCTTATATAGTAACATTGCAGGAGCTATTTGGTTGAAGCCTGTTAAGGGATAAAATCAAAAATAGAATATCTTTGTTACAATCCTTGAGACAACAACTGAACTAACATCCTAACAAATAATAAATTGTATATAAGTATTATCCTGCTGTCACTTATTACGCTCTGGTTTATTATCGAGACAATGGTGCATAACAGGCGGTTGAATAGGATACCACTCAGAATCACTGTCTCGGGGACGAGGGGTAAGAGTGGTACAACCAGGGACATTGCTTCAGTATTACGGGTATCGGGCAGGAGGGTACTGGCGAAGACAACCGGATCAGAGCCTATGTATATTCTTCCTGACGGAAGTGAAAAACCGGTACCAAGACGTGGCATTGTCTCAATAATAGAGCAGAAGAGAGTAGTCAGAAAAGCCGTGGAAACAGGAGTTGACTGCATTGTGACTGAGATCATGAGCATCAACCCTGAAAACCACCGGGCCGAGTCACAAAAAATACTGAAGCCGCACATTACCGTTCTCACCAACTTCCGTCCCGACCATCTCGATGTTACCGAAAAAGAGAAAACTTCAGTCGAATCTGTTTTTCTTAATGATATATGCAGGGGATCAAAGGTCTATATCCACTCTGAATTTATCTCTGAATTTCTTAATGAATCTGTCATAAAGTTGGGGGCAAAACTGAATGTTGTCAATTCAATCAATGCATCCGGTGAGAAACGCGACTACGACAGGTCAGGATTCCGGATCCGGCAGAATACCGATCTTGTCTTTGCGGTTTGCAGAGGGCTGGGTGTCACTGACAGAGTTATTGGCGAGGGTCTTGCATCTTCTGTGCATGACAGGGGAAGAGCTGAGGTACTCTGCCTGCAGAAAGGAGAAAAAACGGTCTGGTTTGCTTCTACCTTTGCGGCTAATGATCCTGTTTCAACCGCTATTCTGGCCGATAAAATACTTAAGGAATCAGGTGAAGATTTCAGACATATTGCGGGCTTATTGTCACTGAGAAGCGACAGGGCCGAACGGACAAAGCAATGGATAGATTATTTCTCTAACGGAAGTCCAATTGCATTTTCGCCTCTTTTTGTTGCCGGCAACCATAGCCGGATTGTAAAGCGCAGGATGCCCGACACAGTTATTATCCCCTTCGGTTCCCCGGAAAAGATTACCGATTTCATAATGGATAGATGTCTGGACAGAACCATTGTTTTTGGCCTGGCAAATATTGCCGGTACAGGTATGGCCATGACAGAACACTGGCACAGTAAAACAACTGAGCAACAATAACTTAATACTGAATTAACAAACTGAATACAATGGGTTACGAACTGCTGTTTCTGGGTCTTGTTCTTGCGCTGGTTTATATTTCGGCCACCGGTTACTACCCGGGTGGGATAATAGTACCCGGTTATCTTGTGCTGTTCGTGGCTCAGCCCGGCAGGATGGCCGGAACCCTGGTGGCAGCACTTGTTACACTTGGTATATGGACTCTGGCATCAAGATACCTTATTCTCTTTGGAAAGCGCAGGTTCGTATTCCTTATACTGGTCGGAGCAGTAAGCTCACTGGTCATATCACGAATAGTCCCGGGATTGTTTCCTGCATCAATCGACTACAGGGTGATCGGGCTTGTCATACCCGGACTGATTGCCGGTAGTTTCGAAAGACAGGGTGTGGCGATTACCACTGCTTCCATGGCTATTGTAGTTGCAGCAACATGGTTCATTGGTAATTTATATTTATACCTTACCTGATTACAGATGAGATTGAACCGGAAAATGTCCAGAAAGGATAAGGTAATCGTAATAGCAGGAATACTATCTGGGATGCTGCTGACTATCAGTGTATTGACAACTCCGGGATACAATAACCTGCTACTCTCTTCACCTGAAGAGAGAGCTGCCTTTGAGCTAATGCAACAGACCGTAGACATAATTTCCGGGGAGCATAACCTTATCGGACCCGAGATATCAGATATAACAACAACTCTGGGTGATCAGGCTGCAAAAGGGACATCCCTTCACCCTGCATTCGCGTCACTTATTGTGAAATTGTTAAGAGATGCCGGCGTCAAACCCGGAGATACGGTTGCCGTGGGGTGCTCGGGATCCTTCCCCGGATTGCTGATAGCATCCCTTTCAGCAGCCCGGGCCATGAATCTCCATCCTGTGACAATACTTTCTCTGGGATCATCTTCGTATGGCGCTTCAGACCCAGACTTTACAATTCTGGATCTGCACATGATGATGATCGAAAAGGGGCTGGAACAGCATAAACCGGTTGCAGTTTCACCGGGAGGAGACCTCGACACGGGAAGAGATTTTGAACCTGCAACGCTCGAAAAACTTGTAACTAAAGCCGTGAATTACGAAATCCCTCTTATAATGGAACCAGATCTCGTAAAGAACAGGCAGATAAGGGACTCACTCTATTCCGGAGGTAACCCGGAGAGGATAAGAGCTTTCATCAATACAGGAGGCGGGCATGTTGCTATGGGAACAAGCTCTCTTTCACTGCTGATTAAGCCGGGCATTATTAAAAATGCAAAGCTACCCTCTCAGGGATCGCGCGGACTGATTCACGACATGCTGGAAAAAGATATCCCCGTACTGCACCTGCTTTACATTAAAGGTCTTGCAACCCGCTACCGGATACCCTACGACCTACCATAAAACCGCACCGGGTTCCGTTTACCGTTTTACTCCCATTCGGTCATGAGCTCGCTGCGCTCGGTTCCGTTTACCGTCCTTGTATTATACAACACATCACCTTGTTTCATTTTTTATACCTTAAAATGCTATCTTTGAAAACAAACAATGCCTAACAGAATCATTAATCTAACCTGATATGAAAACAATATGCAAAATCGGAGCAGTGCTTATTGCCCTGCTCATCTTCCCTGAAATTATGGCCCAGAAGGCAGAACAACCGGTGATGCTTACCTCTTGTGGTCAGAGTCCAGGACCCGTCAGACTGAGAATATTCATGCAAAGGTTGAAACTTGACTTTGAATATAAGGAGATGGCGACTGCCCAGGACCTGATAAGTGCAAAGAATGCAGGCAAGCCTTTCAAATCGGTCATTATTGTTACAGGTGCCAGCCTGAAGGGAATGGGCGCTGCTGGTGTATCTGTTGACGATGAACTGGAACGTACTGCCGAACTGATAGCAGAAGCCCGGAAGCAGGGTATGACAGTAATAGGTTCTCACATTGAAGGAATGGCAAGAAGATCTGCCGGAGCCTCAGCAGGCGATAACTCTGATGAGCTTTCTATCGATGCGGTTTGCCCTAACTCCGACATGATGATAATCAAGAATGAAGGCGATGAAGACGGAAGGTTCACTGCGATATCGAGGAGTAAGAACATCCCCATGTACGGATTTGAGCTCAACAACGATATTGTAGGCGTACTCGAACAGATATTTATAAAAAAATAGTTCTGCCGTGAGTATGTTTACGAGCGCCTCACTGATCCTTGCGCTGATGGTGGCCATTTACATCATCGCTCAAAGGTTCAGGCTCTCCACTGAATTATCAATGTTTGCAGCTGCACTGGCCGGAGCTTTTGCTGCCGGTGAGTGGCTGCCGGCACGCCATATCGCAGAGGGTGCAATTACCTATCTTGATATCAACTTTATATTCATCACCGCCACTTTTTTCATGAACATACTGAAAGAGTCCGGTGGCGTTGCTTTCGCCGTTCGCGGAATTCTGAGCGGATTTCACAAAAGTCGTGTACTGCTGCTTGTGCTGCTGACATTCCTGTTGCTAATTCCGGGAGCCCTGACCGGGGCCGGAAGCGTTACCGTTCTTATAACAGGGGGAATGGTTGCCATAGTATTGACCTACATGGGAATCCCGCGTATTAAGGTGGCAGCGATCATCTTCCTGCTTGCGGGAATAAGTGCCGCAGCGCCACCGGTAAGCCTCTGGGCCATGATGACTGCTGCCGGAGTCAATATGCCATATGTCGGGTTTTTCTGGCCACTGCTGGTTCCCTGTATCATTGCAGCACTTACAACTATTTTCATCCTGGGATGGAAGGGAACATCAATAGATATGGAAAAGGCGTTTGGGGAACTGCCTGTTCCTCCGGAAAAGATGAACTGGACTCGCATTGCTATACCATTTCTGATCTTTTTTGGCCTTATACTGACTGGACGAAGGTGGCCGTTTGAGACACCTGTGGTTGGTCTGCCGCTTATGTTCATGCTGGCAGCACTGACTTCATGGATCCTTAGTCCGGTTAAGCTTAAAATATTCAAAATCTTTACCGACACCCTGAAACAGCTTCTGCCACTTATCGGAACACTTACAGCGGCAGGCATACTGGTACAGATAATGACTCTTACGGGCGTAAGAGGGCTGCTGGCAATAACATTTATCACCCTCCCTACCTTCCTGGTTATAGGAGGACTCTTCATATTGCTGCCAATGACCGAGGCTGTACTTATGTACGGTGCAGCGGCAGTCTTCGGCGTGCCTCTCGTACTGCTATTCAACGCTATGGGTCTGGATCCTATCATCGCCCTGGCCGGAATGAGCCTTATATGGCCATTGGGAGATGCATTGCCACCCACGGCAATCATAGGCCGACTATCTGTAAGCGTAACCGGATACAAGGATTCCTACGGCAAGTTCCTGAAGCAGTGCATTGTGCCGGCAATAATAATCTGTATTATCGGAACACTGATGGTAATCTATAGCAAACAACTCGGTTTTCTGACCGGCATATAAAAGATCAAACTATGGAAATACTGGGCAAAATAATATCAATAATCTACTTCCTGCTGGCAGGAGCAATAGCCGCCGGCCTGATCTATAACCTTATCAAATCAAAGGAATGGAAGGAGGAAATACTTTATATTCTGGTAATTATCCCATTCCTGCTGAGATTTCTGTTGATGAAATAATCCTGTAGCCATGAATAAAAGTGAAATAATACGCAAACTGATCATTACAGCTGCAGGACTGGTAATACTTATAGTGGCAGCCATCAGCTTTTACCGTCACCGCCACTTCAGTGAACCTGTCGTGGCAGGTCCCGGAGTCACAGAGGTACTGAAACTTAGTGACTACTTCGAAGGAATTAAAGGTTCAATAAACGATTGTAATATCTATCTTTTCGAAGGAACCGAGCCTGGCGGTACAATGATGATATTTGCAGGATCGCATCCCGAAGAACCTGCATGCCGCCTTGCAGCATGGATACTGGTTGAAAACGGGTTCCTGGACAAAGGCAGACTGTTCGTTGTACTCTCAGCCAACAGGAGTGCAACAACGGTAACACGTCCGAGCGGAGCCTATCCGCAATTCTATAACATACCAACCGAATGGGGTAAACGCACCTTCAGAATGGGCGACAGATGGTCAAACCCACTCGATCAGTGGCCCGACCCCGAAGTATATATCCACTACCCCAGCAGACAGAATCTGGCATATGTCGATATAAGGAATCTCAACAGGGCTTGGCCGGGAAGACCGAAAGGGACCATGACTGAAAAAACAACTTTTGCCTTTATGGAGCTTATCAGAAAGGAAAAGATTGATGTGGTTATTGACCTCCATGAAGCCGAACTGCAGTACCCTGTGATCAATACAATTGTAACGCATGAAAAGGGTACTGACCTGGCAACCCTGGTCTCAATGATGATCTCTGACATGGAAGGATTCAGTATCGGAACCGAGTTCTCACCAAAAACTTTGCACGGATTGTCGCACAGAGAGATAGGGGATCACTCTGACGCTATTTCACTACTGTTTGAAGCTCCCGAACCATTCCTTGATGCTACAAGGGGAATTACCGGAGAGAAACTACTGTTGGAGGGAAAAGACGAATTTGTGGTTAAAGCCGGTAAGTTCGGTCTACTCTATGCACCCATTGATTCAACCGGATGGCATATCGATACAAGGGTCGGCAGGCATACCTCGACAGTACTTCAAACATTTGAAAGCTGGAATGATGAGAATCCCGGAAAGGAAATTATCTGCCACAATGTACCCAGATACTCAGAAGTAATTATGAACGGAACCGGATACTACCTCTCAAATCCTGCCGAATCGGGAAAGAGAAAGATATACTATGAATAAGATGCGGTAACCAGATATCAGGTATCACGTACCTGATAACCCGGCACCGGAATATTAAAATATGCAATCAATATAAATGATAACTAAAACTCATACTATGAAAACCCAGAAGATCCTGACAAGATGGATGATGACAGCCCTCATGGTTCTTGTCCTTCCATCATTTCTGAATGCGCAGTTTTTAGAATTAACCGACGAAGAGGCATCCTGTACCAGTATTATGGTGGGCAAACTTGCCTCCACAGACGGGTCGGTAATTACATCTCACAGCTGTGACGGAAACTACCGTACCTGGCTCAATATAGTTCCTGCAGCAAAGCATCCCGCAGGAACTATGAGAAAAGTGCAGTGGGGTCTTCTCCATAATGAAACTCCATGGGATACCAGAAGGGTTTATGTCAAGGGAGAAATTCCCCAGGCAGAAGAAACCTACGCATATTTCAACGTCGCTTATCCGGCCATGAATGAGAAACAGCTCGCAATGGGTGAAACAACGATATCAGGTCGCCGTGAGCTCAGGAACGATGACGGACTATTTCTGATTGAAGAGCTTCAGGCAATAGCACTCGAACGCTGTACAACTGCAAGGGATGCAATCAAACTAATGGGTGAGCTTGCAACCAAATACGGATATGCCGATGCAGGTGAGTGTCTGACTGTTGCGGACAAAAACGAGGTATGGCACTTTGAAATATTCGGAGCCGGAATGCTGTACAACTCTGCCGTGTGGGCAGCCGTAAGGATACCGGATGATCATGTCGGTGTATCGGCTAATATACCTCGTATCAGTACCATCGATCTTAAAAAGCCTGACAATTTTATGGCTTCTGAGAATGTATATTCATTGGCAGAGGAGTATGGCTACTGGGATTCTAAGAGCGGGGAGCCTTTTAAATTCTGGAAAGCATACGGAGGAAGGTCGAAAGCATTTGCTATCAGGGAGTTCTATATACTTAGCACACTGGCCCCTTCTCTTAATCTCTCATTGGAAGCAGAAGAGCTCCCCTTCTCTGTTAAACCCGAGAAGAAAGTAAGTGTGCGTGACGTCCTGGCATACTACAGGGAGTATTATGAAGGGACTCAGTATGACAAGACAAAAAATCTCGTGGTAAGGCAGGCAGGTAGAAGACCCGCCGGTGATACAGCACCGGCAGACAATACAATGGTAAAAAGTCCGGTAGCCAATCCGTTCATGAGTGGCGATATGATAAACCTCATCAATACTCTTGCCCCCGGCACCATTGAAAACCAAAGGACAATTGCAGTACCACAGTGCTCATACTCACAGATCATCCAACTTAGAAGCTGGCTGCCCGATGAAATCGGGGGAATTGCATGGTTCTCGTTTGACAACCCTGGCGAGAGTCCCAGAATACCAATATTTGCAGGTGTACTGAACCTTCCGGCAAGCTTCGAACTGTGTGGTCAGAAGAAGTACAGTGAAGATGCTGCAATATGGCATTTCAGAAGAACAAACCGGCTGGCCGAGATAAAGTGGGGAGTAACCCGCCAGTATATCGAGGCAGGTGTCAGAGAACTTGAGGACAAAGCGTTTGCGGAACTGCCGGCGATTGAAAAAATTGCACTCGAAATGTACAACGCTGCAAAGGATAAACCCGAAGAACTCGATCAGAGAGGCAACCCGATACCTCCTGCCCACAGGGTATTTCTGACCAACTACACAAATGACTTTGCAAGGATTGCTATGCACAGATGGTGGGAAATGGGCAACCAGTTCTTCACAATGTTCGCCAGAGGACTGTAATAAATGACCTGAGTATCGTCTAACCTAATAAACCGAACAATGAAAAAATCAGGAAACAGGCTGTTCACAGTCATATTCTCAACAACACTGTTGCTGCTGATTGCAAGCTTCATAATACCTGTTTCAGACAACAGCCGGGAGCAGCTTTTCTATGATTCGGAAAGCTGTACGAGTGTTATAGTTGGCAAAGCTGCATCAGTAGACGGATCGACAATGACATCGCACTCATGCGACAGTAACACAGACCGCACCTGGATCAACCTGGTTACCCGGCAGAAGCATAAAGCAGGATCAGAAACCCCGGTATGGTTCGATCCGAAAAGGACATCCGGACCTAATGACCCTGAGGCTATCGAGGCCGGTTATATTAAGCAGGTTCCCGAGACATATGCCTTTATCAATACTGCCTATCCGGTAATGAACGAATACCAGCTGGCAATAGGAGAAACTACTTTCGGAGGCAGACGGGAAATGAGATCAACGGAGGGCCTAATTGATTGCCCTGAACTATACCGCCTTGTACTCGAACGGGCAAAAACCGCAAGGGAAGCCATAAACGTAATTGATGAACTCACAAAGGAGTACGGTTACAATGACGTTGGAGAATGCTTCACTTTTGCTGATAAGAACGAAACATGGCATTTTGAGATGCTCGGTCCGGGAAGAGGAAAGATCGGTGCCGTATGGGCCGCCGTCAGAATTCCCGACGATCATGTAGGAGTATCGGCAAATGCAAGCCGCATAAGGCAGATAAACCTCGACGACCCTGAAAACTATATGGCTTCCGATAATGTGTTTTCCCTGGCAATTGAAATGGGTCTCTGGGATCCCGATAGCGGCGAACCTTTCGAATTCTGCTATGCCTATGCAGATCGTAACAGCATGGGATGCAGAAGAAGGGAGTGGAGAGCTCTCAGTCTGGTTGCTCCTTCACTCAGGCTCAATCCTAATGCTGAAAACTATCCCCTGTCGGTCAAGCCTGACAAAAAGTTATCGGTAAAGGATGTGCTTGATATATTCAGGGACTACTACGCAGAAACTCCTTATGATATGACTCAGACAATCACTGTTGCAGACCGCGAAGGCAAAGTAGTTAAGAGTCCGATAGCCAACCCGTTCATGAGCAGCGAAATGAGGACATTCCTCAAAATACCATCTGAAAGAACAATAGCCTGCGCAAGGGCAACCTATGTAACGGTCACCCAATCACGTAACTGGCTTCCCGATCCTGTCGGTGGGGTCGTTTGGCTGGGTTACGACAATCCCTCCACCACACCACATACCCCATTCTATTGCGGAATAACCACGATGCCTGAATCTTATATGGTCGACGGCAGAGCAGGATACCGCAGCGACTGTGCGTGGTGGGCTTTCAGGAAGGTGAGCCAGCTGTGCGGACTGAGATATCAGGAGATGATAAAGGATGTTGAAGCCGTTTGGAGAGAGATTGAAGAGAAGGCATTTGCAGACCAGAAGGCTTTCGAAGACCAGGTAGTCGCAATACTAAAAAGCAATCCGGCTAAAGCGGCAGAAATGCTTACCAGGTATTCTGTCAATATGGCAAATAACTCCGTTGAACGTTACAAAAAGCTGGAAGAGGAACTCTGGTCAAAACATACCAGATACTTCTGAAATCAGAGACAACTTATTTCAGACCGCAATGATCGCAGATAGTGATTTTAGTAGTTCCTTGTGATCATTGACCGACTCGAAATCAGGATACTCCTCCTTTATAGTTGACGGAGCATGGAACAGTATGCCCCTGTCTGCCTCACTGAGCATTGAGATATCATTATATGAATCACCAATGGCAGTCACCCTGTACATTAACTGCTTCAAAGACCTTACTACCTCACGTTTCTGATCGGGCTGCCTGAGGTGATAGTCAACGACAAAACCCTTCTCATCAATTTCAAGATAATTACAGAACAGCATTGGCCAGCCGAGGCTTCTCATCAACGGTTGTGCAAACTGGGTGAAAGTATCAGACACCATCACAATCTGAGTGGCAGCCCTGATTATGCCGAGAGCCTCAACAGCCCCAGGCAGCGGTTCCAGCGTGGCAATCACCGATTGAATGTCGTGTATGGTAAGCTTGTGTTCCTTCAATATTCTGATTCGTCCTCTCATCAGCACATCATAATCGCTGACATCCCTCGTTGTAAGTTTCAGCTCCTCTATGCCTGTAACACGTGCCACATTCACCCACACCTCAGGGAACCAAACCCCCTCTACATCTGAACAAATGATATTCATTACCCTCTCTGACATAAGATCAATAGTTTGTTTGTTTGTTTATTTACTCAGCCTGCTTCAGATACTCTCAAGCAGGTACTCCTTTAAAAATTCGTACCTGCCAGGTATCTTTTCACAGAACTCACTTTTTTCATTCAGACCGGAAAGCGAAACAGGAACAGGTGGGGTCTCTCGGGTAACCTTGCTTACCAGTTCGGGGAACTTCGCAGGATGCGCAGTCTCAATTGAGATTACAACACCGCCGGCTATGTCAATTCCGGAATTTTCACGTCTGTATTGGTCTACGGCCGCAAGCGCTGCAGCCCCATGTGGTTCTGAAACTATTTTATGGTCTTTGTAATATTTTGCCATCGTCTCAAGAGTCAGCTCATCTGACACCGAAAATGAATATATATCACGCCTTAAGGCTTCCATATCAGGATCAGATCTGATTATGCCAAGGTCATCCATCATCCCGCCATAAAGAGAAACTATCCTTGCAAGATTGCTGGGATGGCCTACGTTCATCGCGTTTGAAACTGCGTTCCGTGACGGTACTACCGGTTTA
>JAWOIF010000223.1:0-14443 GCA_046484805.1 Bacteroidales bacterium | reverse complement strand
TATGTCTCAGATTGGGAGGCTACCATTCACACAAGGTATCAGTAGATATACTTAACCTGCTTTTGCTTCGCAGCCTGCATCTGCTGGGTACACGGATAAAGATGTCAGGCTTTGATAAGGTGCCGTCAGGAAGACCCCTCATAATTGTGGCAAATCATCAAAGTGCATACGATATACCGCCAGTTATATGGGGCTTCAGAAAGCACCATACGAAGTTCATATCGAAAAAGGAGCTGGGACGCTTTATACCGAGCATTTCATATAATCTCAAACACGGGGGGTCAGTACTTATTGACCGGGCAGCACGCATGCAATCGGTAAAGGAGATAATCCGTCTCGGGAGATTTATAGGAGAAAACAACTATTCAGCATGCATTTTCCCGGAGGGAACCCGAAGCAGGGACGGAATTGTAAGGAGTTTCAAGTCGGCAGGTGTAGCATCTCTGCTGAAGTCAGTACCTGACGCATTATTAGTGCCGTTTGCGATCAAGGGTAATCACGCTGTGAATCCAGGAGGGTCATGGTTTCCGGCAGCCTTTCTTACAGTAACCTATAAAGCCCTCCCGGCAATTGATCCATCAGGGCGAAACATCGATGAGGTTCTTGCCGAGGCTGAGCAACAGATAAGGGAGGTGGTTGAGAATAGAGTTCTCCACGCCCTGCGCTCTTCGTCATGAACATCTTGTTTCCTGGTTTGTTAATGAGTTATAAGAGTACAATATCACCAGATAATACATAAAACAATTATACAAGTATGGAAATTACATTAGACGGAGGAAAGGTTATTACCGCCCATTTGAACGGACACACTATCAGAACAGATCAGCCAAGCGATAGCGGTGGGACCAACACAGCTCCTGCACCCTATGATCTTTTTCTGGCATCTATAGGAACATGTGCCGGAATTTATGTGAAGTCATTCTGCGATCAGCGGGGAATACCGACTGATAATATTAAGATAATCCAGTCTATGGAGATCGATCCTCAGCGCAGGCTTCCGGCGGTTATTAAGCTGGATATTAAGGTTCCGGCAGATTTTCCTGAGAAGTACAAGGAGGCCATGATAAATGTGGCCAACCTTTGTGCTGTGAAGAAGACTATCAACAATGCGCCTGAGTTTCAGATAGGAACCAGTGTGGGGTAAGAGAGTTCATAGAGATGGGGGGTGACCTCCGGTCTGCGCTTTTCTATACCGGAAAGATCCAGAGTATCAGGGGAACAGCCAGGGCTATGATGATTATCGACATAGGCAGGCCTACTCTGATGTAGTCGGTGAATTTATATCCACCCGGGCCCATTACCAGAGTGTTCGACTGGTGTCCGATAGGTGTCAGGAATGCAGCTGATCCGCCAATCGCCACTGCCATTAGAAAAGGATCCACTGAGTATCCGAGCCCTTTTGCAACTCCCATTGCTATGGGAGCCATTAGCAGCACAGTTGCAGCGTTGTTTATTACAGCTGAAAGCAGCATTGTAACGGTAAGTATAATAGAGATCATTCCCCAGGCTGGTAATCTCGTACCCAGGTCAAGTACAGAAGAAGCAATTATTTCAGCGCCTCCAGAGGTTTCGAGTGATATTCCTACAGGGATCATGGCTGCCAGCAGAACAATGACAGGCCAGTCGATACTTTTGTACATCTCCTTCACCGGAAGTATTCCCAGGAGGACCATAGCAACAGCGGCCATTGAGAAAGATAATTCTACCGGTAGCAGCCCGGTAACTACCAGTATAATAGCAACTGCGAACAAGCCCAGGGCAACAGTGAATTTTGGTTTGAACCCAATCTTTATATCCCGGCGTGCAAGAGGGAGGCATCCGATTGATGTAATGGTGTCATGAACCAAATGATCACGGCCCTGTACAAGAATGACATCGCCAACCCTGAAGATTATATTTGCCAGTCGCCGGTGTATCTGTTCTTCCCTTCTGGCTACTGCAAGCAGGTTAATACCATACCTGCTTCTCAAACGCAGTTCAGAAACTGATTTTCCTATAAGTGAAGAGTCGGCCATTACAACAGCCTCTGTTATTGCAATATTTTCTGATCCGATGGCATCCTTTCTGAATTTCTTGCCACCCAGCAGATTGACTCCTGTATCATCAATGAGGGTCTTCAATTCATCAGCATCGGTTTCGATTATTATGATATCCTTTGTTTTGAGAACCTCATGGGGGTCAGGTGCATGTATTCTGATGTTGTTACGTACCAGTCCAAGAACCTGCATATCGATATTAGTCATACTGATAAACTCCTCAAGGGTCTTGCCCTTTGCATCCGAGGTGCCGGTTACAGTCACCTCGGTAATATAGTCGTCGATGTCAAACAGGTCCCTCTCAGATTTTTTTGCAGCTCTCTTTGGCAGCAGCCTCCACCCCAGGAGAGTAATGAAGATAAGTCCTGCGATTGTAAGTAATATGCCTACAGGAGCAAATGCAAACATGCCGAATGGTTCTCCAAATTCATCACCCCTGAAGGTAGCGATGATAATATTCGGGGGGGTTCCGATCAGAGTGGTCATCCCTCCCAAAAGAGAAGCAAATGCAATAGGCATCAGAACATAGGAGGGAGTGAGTCCGCTCTTGCGTGCGATGTGAATTGCAATAGGCATCATGATTGCCAGGGCACCTACGTTATTCATGAATGATGAGGCGGCAGCAACTATCAGTGAAAGTACCATTACCTGGATGGTAATGTTTGTACCGATCTTCAGAACCCACTTTCCCAGAAGATCTATAAGCCCTGAATACTCCAGTGCTTTTCCGACTATGAGTACCGATGCAACAGTTATCACGGCCGGATGACTGAATCCCTTGAATGCAACATGGGGCTCAATTACTCCGGCAATAACAAGGATAAAAAGGGAGATGAGAGCAACAAAATCATGCCTGAACCGTCCCCAGGCAAAAAGTGCCAGGGCTATAATAAGTGTTGCAAAGACTATAAGGTGATCCATGATTATTATTGTCAGTGCATAAAAGTAGTAAAAAACTCCACAGCTTAGAGATTGATGTTCAGGGTTGGCATACATGCCTACTGTGAGGAAATGGCCAAAAGTGGGGACTAATCCAAACGCTGTGTATTGTTTTTAAACAGGGAAAACCCAGAGTATCAGTGGTACGGCAAGTATAACCAGAATTATTGACAGAGGCAGGCCCATGCGGGTATAGTCAGTGAACTTATAGCCGCCGGGGCCCATAACGAGCGTGTTTGACTGGTGCCCTATCGGTGTCAGAAAAGCTGCTGAACCGCCTATTGCCACAGCCATGAGGAAAGGATCAACTGAATAAGAAAGTCCTTTGGCAATTCCGATAGCAATTGGCCCCATCAGCAGTACCGTTGCTGCATTGTTAATCAGCCCGGTTATCAGCATGGTAATGGTTATGATAGAGCCTATTATCAACCAGGAAGGCAGATTTCCTCCCATTTTCATTACCGCATCGGAAATAATGGCCGCACCACCTGAAGTTTCAAGGGAAGCTCCAACCGGTATCATTGCTCCAAGCAAAACAATTACCGACCAGTCGATACTACGGTACATCTCTTTTAAAGGCATTATTTTGAGCATGACCATAGCTACTGCAGCCATTGAAAATGCTGCTTCCACGGGGAGTATGTCTGCAACGACCAAAATTATAGCGATGGCAAACAGAGACAGAGCCATTGTGAACTTAGGCTTGAATCCCAGGCGAATATCCCTCTTGGCAAGAGGCAGGCAGCCTATCGAGGTTATTGTATCATGCATCGTTCTATCCCTGCCCTGCACAAGTATAACATCACCTGCATCAAGTATTATATCCTCAAGCCGATTATGCATCTGCTTCTCCCTGTGCGCTATAGCCAGTAGGTTCAGTTCATATTTTGACTCGAGTCCAAGATCAGAAACCGACCTTCCTACAAGAATCGAATCGGCCATAATTACAGCCTCTGCTAATGAGATACTCTGTGCTCCATCTCCGCCATTGCGGAATCTCTTTCCTCCAAGCAACTTCACTCCGGTATCCTCTATAAGGTCCTTTAGCTGGCTTGCGTCAATCTCGATAATAATAAGGTCTTTTACCTTCAGTATCTCCTCAGGGTTAGGGGCATGTATTCTCTGATTGTCCCTTATCAGGCCCAGTATTTTCATCTCTATCTTGGGCTTTGTGGCAAACTCCCTGAGTGTCTTACCTCTTACCGAGGATCCTTTTGTAACAACCACTTCGGTAATGTAGTCTTCGATGTTGAACAGATCGTTGTCCTTTCGTGGCGCGACCCTCCCTGGCAGTAGCCTCCAGCCGATAAAGGTCAGGAACAGCAGACCCGTAATAGTTAAGATTATCCCCACAGGTGTAAATGAGAACATTCCGAAAGGTTCTCCGACTGCATCAGTCCTTAAAGCTGCGATTATTATATTGGAAGGAGTTCCGATTAGAGTGGTCATCCCTCCCAGAAGTGACGCAAAGGCAACCGGCATTAATACAAAGGAGGGTGGGTGCCCGCTCTTCCGTGCCAGGTGAACAGCTATAGGCATCATAATTGCCAGGGCGCCAACGTTGTTCATGAATGAAGATGCTGCAGCTACCAGCAGTGAGAGTACAAGTACCTGAGAAGGTATGCCTGTGCCTACCTTCATCACCCATCTGCCAAGGAAGTCTATCAGGCCTGAGAATTCGAGGGCTTTGCCAATAATAAGTACCGAAGCCACTGTTATAACTGCAGGATGCCCGAAGCCCCTGAATGCTGAGGAGGGTTCAATAACCCCGGTAATTATTAGAATAAAAAGAGAAAGGAAGGCGACGATATCATGCCTGATCTTACCCCATGCGAACATAAGTAGTGCAAATGCCAGTGTAATAAAGACAATTACATGATCCATGACATGGTTGTTTAACCAGTGCCAAAGGTATTTAATAGGTGCTATTCATGATGTCACAGATCGTACATAAGTGTGCTGATATTGTGATTTTTAGTATTTATACTACCATGAGATGGATACTTTCCGGTACGGTATCCGGTAACTGGTTTCCGGTTTCCGGTTCCATTTATTCATTTTATCACATCTGCCTGCCAAAGCCGTATCCAAAAAATTGTATTTTTACCCCTGATACCAGATACCCGGTACCCGGTACCTGATACCTTTAACAACCATGCACATCTCAGACGGCATAATCAGCACTCCTGTATGTATTGCGGCAAACGTTGCGGCGATCGGACTGATATACGTTACCGGACGCAAGGCAACGACAGTAGAGATACCCAGAATGGGAATGACCGGTGCCGCTCTGTTTGTGGCTTCGCTTATCCATTTTCCGGTTGCAGGTACGTCAATTCACCTCGGATTGTTTGGGATCGCCGGTATTATTCTGGGCAAACGATCGTTCCCGGTAGTATTTACTGCACTACTGTTTCAGGCGCTTATCTTTCAGCACGGCGGCTTGCTGACTCTGGGTGTCAATGCGATTAATATGGGAACCGGGGCTTTTCTGGCATGGATTATATGGCGAATCGCTGCAATTCCAGAATATATCAGGGCAGTGCTGGCCGGTTTCACAGGTATTATCGTCCCGGCCCTGCTGATGGTCGCAGAGTTCAAAATTACCGGATACGGCGGGGCCATTGCAGTCATAGCTCTGATATACCTGCTGGCAGCAGTAATTGAAGGAGGCATTACCCTTTCTGCAGTAGTGTTCTTCAGGAAGGTAAAGCCTGAAATACTGGATGGTTCAGAAATTATTAATGATTAAAAGAAGAGGAAAGTCATGATTAAAAGAACAGCTTTATTGATTACACTATTCGTGATGGTTTTTTACGCCGGTGCTTTTGCTCACGGTGTCAATACGGAAACCAGTTTTCACGGTGATGTGGTTGTCGTCAGATCATCCTTTTCACCGACGCAGCCTCTGGTAGATGCTCTGGTAACGATCTATTCTCCTGCTGATCAGGAAAATGCCTGGCAGACAGGAAGGACTGATAGAACCGGTAATTTTGCCTTTATGCCTGAGGTTGAGGGTGAGTGGATATTTGTTGTAGATGACCAGAAGGGTCACATGAAAAGATTGACAGTTCCGGTGGAACTTGATGTAACGGCAGAGCAGGAGACTGACGCAAATGCTATTGAGGTGGTACCCGAGTCGCCGCAAAGCGGTTTGAGTAAGACTCACAGAGTAATATTCGGTCTGGCACTTATATTTGGTATTACCGGCATTTTCTACGGGCTTAAAGCCAGGCAGTTGCCTAAGAATTAATAAGAGATTTTTGAAGCACGATTTCATAGATAAGTATTGTCATCTCGACTCACCGGTACACCGGCTTGATCCGAGGATGAAAATAGTTGCCGTTTTCACCGGAATTATTGTTATTGTTACTGAGCCACTTACGGCTGATCTGGTTCGTTTTATTCTATATCTGGCACTTGTGACAGCCGTAGTGTCAATAACGAGACTGCCTGTCTCTTACCTTTTCAAGAGATTATTGGTGGTATCTCCGTTTATTTTAATGGCAGCTCTTTTCTATCCTTTGTCTATATTTCTTGCACGGCAAGAGTTTTTTACAGCCAACCGTGAAATGGTATTGATGGCCGGAGTAGTGATATTTATGAAGGCCTTTCTGGCAGTTTCACTGCTTATCCTGCTCAGTTCCACTGAGCGTTTCCACCGCCTCCTGCTTGCACTGCGCAAGCTTAAGATCCCGGTAATAATTACAACAATTTCGGCTCTGCTGTACCAATATATTTTTCTTATTGCCGATGAAACACTAAAGACCACAAGGGCCAGAGCGAGCCGCACTCCGGGGAGACTCAGGATGCGTAGAATCAGGGTGATCGGGAACCAGGTGGCGGTGATTTTTCTTCGCAGCTGGGAGCGGTCTCAGATAGTGTATCAGTCAATGTTGTCGAGAGGATTCAGCGGGGAGTTTCCGGTTATGATTAGTCTGCATATGAGGATTGCCGATATTGTAATCCCGCTACTTTTCATAGCTTTGCTCCTCGCAGTAAGATTGTTTATATAATATGCCGGCCGGAATAAAAACAGAAAATCTCAGCTTTTCATACTCTCCGGGCAGGAGGGTCCTGAAATCAGTTTCTCTGGAGATAAAACCCGGTGAGAAGTTCGGAATTATAGGTCCGTCAGGCTCCGGTAAATCAACACTCCTGCTGCATCTTAATGGCATCTTAACAGGAAAAGAGGGATCAGTGACTATAGGTGATGTACCTGTCACTTCAAAGAATCTGCCTGATATTCGCAGGCTTGTCGGACTGGTGTTTCAGAATCCCGATGACCAGCTTTTCAATCCTACTGTTGAGGAGGATGTTGCATTCGGACCACTGAATTTTGGATTATCTCCCGAAGAAGCAGGGCAACGTGTATCGGAAGCTCTGGCTATGATGAACCTTGAAGGTTTTGAAAAACTAACCTCACATCATCTTTCCTATGGTGAGCGAAAAAGAGTTGCACTGGCCACGGTATTGTCGATGAGACCCGAGGTTATTGCATTTGACGAGCCATTCTCAAATCTTGACCCTTCCATGGTCCAGCAGCTGATGGATATCATCAGGTCTATGGATTCAACCCTGGTAATCGTTTCTCAATCGATACTGCCGTTAATCTCAATCTGCGACCGTATGGCAATACTCAAAGAAGGTGAGATTGTTGCCGTCGGTCCTCCCGGGATAATTGCAGGGGACAGGGAGCTTATGAGGGCATCAGGCCTCGACCTGAGTTTTTATTTCGATATCTGCCGCGATTTGTATTCTTAGAATATTCAGTGGTTTTTACTGCCGGAATGATTCAGGTCATCCTAACTTATTAAACAGGGTTGCAACAGTCTCCCCCGATCTTAAGTTGTTTTTATTTCTAAAGACGTTGAATGGCTCTCCGGAAAAGGATATTAATATAGACGGCATGTATCAAAACCGATACTGAGGAGAAGAGCAGGAAGAGACCCGTATTATCTATGGTGGAGAATGCCCTGCTGGTCCAGAATGCAGGTATTGGTGATAAGAGATATTTAAGATTGCCTGGAATGAAGAACTGAAGGACTCCCAGGAAGAGGATGAATGTAACGCCTTTAAGGATCGCAGCAGCCTCAATCTTATTCTCTGCCAGCGAAATCATGAGCAGTGCACCAAAAGGAGAGAAGAGAGCCATCTGAAACGACAGAATTATTGCGTGGGGTATCGGCAGAATGATCATTCCGTTAAAGAGCATCAGCAGCAGCGAATTGAAGAATCCGATGAACACCATTATGATGCAACGAAGCTTGATGAGTTTTTCGAGACTGAAGGGGACAACTCTATATACATCGGTGACATTCGAGTCTTTCTCATCCATCATTACAAAACCTGTCATGAATGATGGGAAGGCAGCGACCATAATGCTCATCATTGCCACCATAGGGGGAATAAATTTTTCAGACTCCGGAAAAGACTCTAAAAGCAACGTACCGCCCCACCTGATGACTGCCAGACAAAGAAATGGCACGATAAGCATTATTGAAAGGGAATAGTCGCGAAGTATGTTTTTCGCATCGGCAACGACAATTCTCCTGAGGGCTTTGGTCTTCATAACGTGCTTTTACTCTTCTATGATATATCTTCTGTATGAGCTTAGCGCAAATGTCCAGGCGGCAAGGTTCATCAGGAGGGCAACAATCAGTGCAATTGATAATTCCATTGTACTTACCGGCATAATGGTTGCCTTGAACATCATGAGGGTGGCATGAGTAGGAATCAGCCACATTACCGGAGATTCAAACAGTCCAAAGAGACTGATAAGCGGCAGAGAGAGAGGAGCCAGAAACAGAGGGATAACCAGAATGTACTGGTTGAAGGTTTTTATTCTGACAACGCCGGCGAAGCCCAGCAGCAGCATAAGAGAGGAGGCAAGAATTATTGCTGTCACGAGCAGCAGCAGATTTTCAATCCGGGCAGCTATACCCATAGCCATCCCAATCATCAGAGCCGGTAGTGTAAGAGCAATAAGCTTCGACATGATATATTGCCATGGTTCCACCGGAGTAATTTTCATTACCGTGAGGGTTTCCGACTGCTTTTCAAATAACACCATAACACCGATGAAGATGAAGCCGAGCATCGCGGGGTCGGAGTAGATCATAAATATTACAGGCAGATCGGGAATCTCAAGGAGCAGGATGACAAGAAAATAGATAGAGCCCAAAGCCAGAGCTATGGTCATGACGTTGTATCGGAGAAGTAGGAGAATGTCCCATTTCAGAAGTGTCAGGAGTAGTCTCATTCGTCAGGAGTTGTTAATGAGTTTACGGCCTGTTGTGCGGAGGAATACATCCTCAAGTGTCTCTTCACATGAGTGAAGGCTGATTAGTTGAGGGTTATCAATAGCTTCAAGAAATTCCCGGTTTGCCGCCAGGTTGCCAATTTCGAAAGTGCGTGTATGAATACTCTTGCCCTCTCGGGATGTGATCTCAATTTTACGGCGGGAGTTCAGCATGGTCAGTTCCCGGGGCGATCCTGTCAGGTTCAGACTGCCGTCGACCATAAATGCCACCCTGTCACATAATTCAGCTGCGTCGTGCATATTATGCGTTGTGAGAAAGATTGTTTTTCCCTCACGACGTTTAGAGATGATTATATCCTTTAACACCCTGGCATAACCCGGATCGAGTCCTGATGTCGGTTCGTCGAAGAAGAGTACCGGCGGGTCGTGCATCAAAGCCCTGACGAAGCTCAGCCTCATCTTCATACCCTTCGAGAAATCGCCCACCCTTTTGCGTGCATGGTCGCCTAGGTCGACCATCTCGAGCATTTTGGCAGGACTGATTATTCGTGAGGGGTAGAAGGAACCAAAGAGCTCGAGGTTTTCGAGAGCGGTCAGTTTCAGATAATGGTTGGGTAGTTCAAATCCAACCCCGATATATGAGTAGAAGGTATTGTCCCAAACGTTGAGGGGTCTGCCTCCTATTGTGATGGTACCTGAGTAGCCCCGGAGGAGTCTTGTAAGCAGCTTCTGGGTTGTACTCTTCCCTGCGCCGCTTGGACCAAGGAAACCGAAGATCTCACCCTCCTTAACAGAAAATGACAGGTCGTTCACTGCATTTACAGTTGATCCGCGATAGCTGAAAGAGAGGTTGGTTACTGTTATCATGTGGAGTGTTTTTAGATAATTCGATGTCTCAGACAGTCCCGTTTTTGGTTAAGGCCGGGTCTCTCTGCTTTTATTGGTTACGGGAGAGTATTCGGCAGAAGTTGATAGTTGCTTCGGTCTCTTTCTCATGAAGCTTATCTAAAGTACCCTCAACAACAGCATGGAGCTCCATTCCATCAAGCATTGATGAGTAGATCAGGGCAAGCTCGCCGGCTTTGAGAGATGTCGCAAGTTCTCCGTTATGTTTTGCCTGCTTGAATATCTTTTTGAGAAGTTGTTGCTCTTCCGAACCGGCAAATGTTAAAGCCTTCCGAAATGCAGGAGACCTGTTTATTCCATCGAAGATCAGGGTAAAATAACCCGAGTCCAGACTCTTTATCCCGGTCCTTTTTTGCATCTTTTTAAAGATGTCGGCTTTGAAACGTATAAGAGCTATGAGGTTCTCTTCAAGGGTTGCTGTTGCCGATGATTTAAAGCTCATATCACCCATTGCCGCAAAGAAGGAGTTTGTCACTGTTTCACAAAAAAGCTCCTCCTTGCTGGCAAAGTAGTGATAGAAAGCTCCTTTTGACAGTCCTGATGATTTTACCAGATCATTCATCGAAACACCGTTGTAGCCTCTCTTTAAAAAGAGCTTAAATGCCTCGTTAATAATTTTTTCACGCGTTGTTTCCATTTTACATACCGAATGGTTGGTATGGCAAAATTATATTTTTTATTTGAGAAAGGTGATGGGACTGTTGAGAAATATTAGATATAGGCCTGATCTCCCTTTGTTTTATCCTCTACTGTTTCAGTTTACCATAGAAAACGATGTCATTATCATCCTCGGTGAGGCTGTTATCCATGTCAGTCAGTCTCTTTCTCGTCTCTGGAGGGAGATTTTTGTCTTCCAGTACCTTTTTGATTCTTCCCTTCAGCGTGAAGGCGGGAACCGTTTCGAGGTAGTAATCGTTACTGAAAAACATTGCAGATTCGATTCCCCCGTAGAAATCATTTACCATTGAAGTGTAGAAAGCCTTCAATGTATTCTTGTTTACCATTAGTGTTCTCCACCTGGTATCTTCTCCTCTTAAGCTTGCATAATAGTATCCCGGCAGTTCCCGGCAGGTATTCAGCAGTCTCTTCTCACTGAACTCAAGGGCAAACTTCGGGGAAAGGCTGTTCACCTTCTTGTTATACTCATAAAGAGTATCTGATCCGGTTATATAAAAGGAGATCTTGCCGGGTGTATAATTTGTAAATATCTCCTCTCCCTTTTTGAGATGGGTTAAAGAGGGAAGAGTGCTTATCATCTTCCCGCTGTAGTCCTGCCGGAAGCAGATTGTTTGCACGGTGCCACCGGGAAGGGTAACTACTGTAATCTCATTCTCATCTGTGAACCACGCCTTATAAAGGTATGCATCTGAAGCCAGAGGGATATCTCTTAGAAACTCTCCGGCTGTGTTAAAAGCCATAATCTTTCCCGGCCCTGATGAAGGAAATAGGTATATGGTTTTGCCGTCATTGCTGAACTGAGCCCCGTACAGTCTCGCATACTCATTAGGGCCTCTTCCGGTGGCGCCGATATCGCAAACATATTTTCCCGTTGCCCGGTCAAATAGTTTGACGGGCACGGCTCCGCGAGACACTATCAATATGTGTTTAGCAGAGATGACAGAGAACCAGGGATTTACAATATAATTACTTCCCTGTTCGAGTCTGATCATTTCGCATGATTCAACGATTTCACTTAAAGGAAGGATTCTTGTTTCAGTCACCTTTTCAACAGGACAAACAACAATTTCCTGACCTCCTGTTTTTTTAATGTAGGCAACTGCGGGATCGTTAATGGCTGCCGGCAGTATAAATATAAGCACTGCAGTAGCGGAGGCCGTAATAAATGACCTGGCGATTCTGGGTTTTCCTATTTTCATAAAAGGCTGATTAGGTTAATGCCAGACATTATCCCTCAAAAATTATGCCTATTCTGGGTTTGGGTTTTACCCTCTCTTCTTGTCGTATCCTCTTGATTTTCTGTCGCGCGGGTGTCTGTATTTAGGAGCTGATTCGCGGCCGGTGAACTCGTAATTCTCGGCTGCCTCGACTTTGATACCGTCGAATATTACATTATTCATGGCGGCTATTATATTACGGGCCATCTTGCTGTCAACTTCCACTGAAGAGGCTCGCTGGAATATCTCTATCTGGCCTATGTCGATGTTGTCGTTTTCTGAGACGTCTTTAACAAATTCGATAACATCTCTCTTGGTTATATCTTTTCCTTTTCCTATGTTGAACACGATTCTCGACATTGACCGGCCTTTTCCGGAGCCTTTATCCCATTTTCTAGCTCCTGCCCCTCCGGTATTTTTCGGATAAAAAAGTGGATGCCAATTTGATGGATGAGGAGTCACTTCCTGAACAAGAGATGTTTTCCTCTTTTACCGAAACCGGGTTTCACAGGACACCCTTAGAATTGCTGAAAAAAAATGTTGTCAGGCTCAGTGTATCAGGAGGCAATTTAAGCTTCAGAAAAAATAGGCTGAAACTTGGATTAACCGGTTTTTATACCAAACTGGGAGCATTGCTTCAGGAAGGCAGTGCTCTTTATCAGATCCATTCCTTCCGGGGGAACGACAATATAAATGCAGGGTTTGATTATGGCTATGTATTTCACAGAATGAGTCTTTTCGGAGAGGTTTCGGCAAGCCGCAATGGTGCGATCGCACAAATACATGGGTTGAATGCCACTCTCCATCCCCGTATCTCACTTTCGGTGATCTACCGGGATTATGCCCCTGATTTTCAGAATCTCTTTGCCAATGGGCTTTCGGAAAGTAAAACTGCCAATGAGCGGGGTTTGTTCACAGGTTTCCGTTTCCTGCTGAGGAGCCATTGGACAGCATCGGGCTACATGGATTTGTTCACGTACCCCTGGCTCCGTTACAGAGTGAACAAACCAACCACAGGGAACGACCTGCTTGTTCAGATTGACCATACACCCTCCCGCAAATTGTCAGCCTATTTCCGGTTCCGACAAAAGACCAAACAGATCAATACATCTATTGAATCCACAGGAATTAACCCTCTGATGGATTACAGAAAGTCAAGCTTCCGGGTGCATCTTGGCTATGCAGCCACGCCGGCGATCACCCTTGCCAACAGGATGGAATACGCTATTTCGGGGAATGAAACAGGCTACCGGGCGACCGGATACCTGTTTTTTCAGGATGTCTCGGTTGCATTGGATCAAATACCTGTCAGGCTGTTTTTCAGATATGCCATGTTCGATACCGACACCTATGATGAAAGGATATACGCCTACGAAAATGATGTGCTGTATGCTTTTTCGGTGCCGGCATACTATTATAAAGGATCGAAAACCGCGTTTATGGTCAGGTATGCGTTACAGGATAAAATCACTCTCTGGTTCCGTTTGTCGCACCTGTTTTTCAACAACCTTAACCAGATTGGATCCGGCCTTGAACTGATTGATGGGAACCAGAAAACAGAAATTAAAATCCAGATCCAAATCCGTGTTTAGGGAGCATAAAGTAGAAAGATGGTGCGTTTATCTGAATGATTTTGTGGAACTTTGCACACAATGATAAGAGCAAAAAGCATCTCATTGTCGGTTGAACCAGAGATGGCAAGGAATTTCTCTGAAAATCCAACCAGGGACAACATCCTACTGTGAATTAGAAATCAACACTCAGTTAAAGTGACAGACCATATGAACAATAACAACCTTATCCTGATCAAGGGGAGTCGCATCTATGCTCCCGGCCTGACAGGCATTCAAGACATTGTGATTGCCGGTGGAAAAATCGTAGCCATAGAGGAAGACATTGAAAACATCCCGCTCAAAAATACAGAAGTTTTCGATGGTCGTGGTCTGATCCTGGTTCCGGGATTCATTGATGCCCATGTGCACATTGCCGGAGCAGGTGGAGAGGGTGGTCCGGGAACACGGACCCCGGAGATGCAGCTTTCGCATATGATCGAAGCAGGTGTGACCACTGTGGTAGGTTGTCTCGGCACCGACGGTTTTACCCGGAGTTTCGAATCGGTGTTGATGAAAGTAAAAGCATTGCGGGCCGAAGGCGTCTCGGCATGGATGTACGCCGGTTCCTACCAGGTGCCCACTCCTTCACTGACGGGCGACATTGGAAAAGACATCAGCCTGATTGAAGAGGTGATTGGTGTTGGTGAAATAGCACTATCCGACCACCGTTCATCACACCCCACTACCGATGAACTGATCCGTCTGACAGCCCATGCCAGAGTTGGCGGAATGCTGGGAGGAAAGGCAGGTATTGTCAACATCCACATGGGAGATGCTAAAAACCCCTTTCAA
>JAWOIF010000207.1:0-5962 GCA_046484805.1 Bacteroidales bacterium | reverse complement strand
GTTGTAGTAGACCATTCCCGAGAGGCTATGTGACAGTGAGAGAGGGTAGTTCAGCACCACAGCCGATAGGTTTCTCTTCACCCCGGTCTGACCCTCGTCAGGCCGGTTTGAATAGTGGAAGAACTCAGACATAAAGGTAAGTCCGCTACCCAGGGGAAAAGTGTAATCGAAGCCGATATTGTAATATACCTCCCACCTGGTAAGTAGCTGATTATCTTTCTCATTCAGCTTTCCGACAAACTCTGTCCACACTCCTATGCCAACATCCCATTTCCCGTCAAAAGCGATGAGGTTCTCATTGTACAGCGGTTCGGTGAGCATCGGTATACCCGCATATACTTCACTGAAATCGGCAACCCTGTAATGGTAACTGACAGCAATTTCGCCACGCGGGAAGGGAAGCTGCAGGCGACCTCCGTATTCAGGCTTCCCGTCGGCAGTGGGGAAAGCCTCCCACCCTTTCGTACTCTCGTTGCCATACAGAGTCCACACCCACACATTGGCGTTGTTGTTGAAATAGTACCTTCCCAGCAGTCCGTACACCCCATCTGTCAGCTGCAGCGGGTCGCGAAAGTCCATCTTGTCAAACCACATCAGTGGTCTTATAATATTGGCGGAACCGAAATTTATCTTCTGTAGTCCGGCCCGGATCTCAAACCGGTTGGTTGAATACCTGAGCCACAGGCGGTATGGTTTAATGTCGCCGGTGGCAGTATCGAGGCTGAACCGGGTAAAATCAAGATTTCCGTAAGTGTTCACAGATATTTCAGCATCGAGTCCTCCCTTTTCGCCGGGCTTCCACCAGGGATTAATCTGGGGTATGTATCTGATTCCGGCCTGCGATTGAACCGGACTGTCAAAGTTGATCCCGGCCCAGCTGCTTATCTGGTTTTTAAGGGTTATTCCTGCTTTCTGGGCACTTGCCGGCTGAAGCAGAAGAAAAGGGATTATGATAAGGATAAGTCTGATTTTAACCACAGTAATCTAATTTTCAGGGTTGTTTTTTCGTACCATTCTTTTTAACAGCGCGTAGAGGCTATACCTGTCGAGAGTCCGTCCGATTCCTTTACCCATAAGGATGAACTCTGAAACATCCTCTTCTGAGAATTTGAGGCCTTGCTCACGTTGAAGTTTAATGAACTTTTTCAGATCCCCGCTCTGTGCAACCCAGAATACAACATTAACAAGCGCCATGAAAAGGCCATAGCGCCAATCGTCAAACCAGTACCACAGCCAGAAAATAAGCAGTACATAGCCGCCCCATCGCAGCACCAGCACACTACCGACTATAAATCCCAGTACTGCCGCTGCTGCATTTAAGATGAACAGTCCGAACCAGTTAATCACCAGAATAACGGCCATAATGGGGGACTCTCCCCTTCCTCCTACAAAATTATACCAGACAGGAAAGTTATGACCGGCCACACCGAAAAGGGCGACCAGCAGATAATAAGGTTCTTCGGTAAAAACCAGTTTAACGAGCAGCAGGGGTAATACAACCTTGAGCATATCCATCAGTGACGTTATGCATCCGTACTTTTTTCCAAGCTTTTTAGTTATCAGAGTGGCGCTGACCAGTTTTGATTCGAACATTTCGTCAGAGTGTGGTATTGGCTCTGAAAAGGGTTCAATATCTCTCCTTTTTGTTACAAGGTAATAGACGATGCGGGCCGATGAAACCGAACCCGCGAGGTATCCGACGACACTGCAGATGGTGGCCAGCAGCCATGGCGTTGCAGTCAGGTATGCTTCAATTTCACTCATAGTCATGTATTGTCAATATTCCGTTGGAACCGTCAACAGTAACCTTAAGGCCGGTACCGAAAGCGCATGCGTTGGGAACCGACACCAGAGCCGGGATTCCCATCTCACGTGCGATTATCGAGCTGTGCGAAAGCATACCCCCGGTCTCCGAAACTATGGCTCCTGCTTTTGCCAGAACGGGGGTCCAGCTTACATCGGAGAAAGGAATAAGAAGGACATCACCCTTCTGCACCTCATTAAAGTCATTATTCCCCTTTACGACCCTGGTATTTCCCGAGAACGAACCAGAAGATGTCCCTATTCCGGAATGGTTTTTTACCCTGTCATTTCCCAGTACCGGAGCCTCTTCGCCATAGATCACAGGCGGAAGTACAATATCCTTTGTGGTTTCCATCTCCTGTTTGCGTTTTGCAATGAGCTCCCTGTAATGATGGGTTTCAGCCGGACTGCCGTTGACGGTAATTTCGTTTAGTTCCTGCTTCGTCAGGTAGAAGATATCATCCGGTTTTTCTAGTACTCCCCTGCCCGCCAGGTCAGCGCCAAGTTTCAGAAAGAGCTTTCTGAAGAGGCCGTAACCATATATATAGAAAGAACTTATCTGTTCGCGGTAGACCTTGAACCGGCCGGCCTTTTTATACCTCCTGTGCAGGCCTGACCCTATCTTTATGCCCTTTTCCCGAAGCTCCCTGAAGGTATACATGCCGGTGTCGTACTCATCGCCTGTGGAATTCATAATCATGCCGAAAACCTTATCAGGCTCTTCCTGCCATTTCGGATAGGAGAAGTCTGTTCCTACGTCGCTCAGGTGACCGAATTCTTCAATGAAATCATCATAAGCGGCTGCGATGCGTCTGGTTTCTTTTAATGATCTCAGGCTTTCAACAGACCTGCACTGCTCTTTTATGCTATCAGGAAGTTCATCTATCTGTCTTCGGATTATGGCCATACCGGTTACAGGATTCAGCCTGATCAGAAGAGGGAAATCCTCCCTGAAATCGAGCTTGTCATAATCTACATCCCGTTTTGCGAGCT
Source organism: Bacteroidales bacterium (assembly GCA_046484805.1). Classification (GTDB taxonomy): domain Bacteria; phylum Bacteroidota; class Bacteroidia; order Bacteroidales; family VadinHA17; genus SLNP01. The sequence continues at coordinate 3,166 of JAWOIF010000207.1, read as the reverse complement.
CCTTTCTGAGTCTCTTGTGGTACATCGACATCAGAATAGGGGTTACTATATTAAGGTAAGCAAGTCTCTTTCCTTCAGTAAAGAGAGTCTCATATAACATATTGAAAGAGTCGCGGGAAAAGGTCTTATATTCTTTATTGAAGAGTTCCTCAATACCGGTGTATGTTTTTCTGAGATCCCCAAATTCTTTAAGGAAAGTTCGCTCAAAGCGCAGCTTCCCGTAGATGAATCTGATTATCCTGAAGGTGTGCCTCAGTGTTGAGATCCCGGGTTTGAATGAGGGTTTTGAGTCGTCATCCCTGATCATAAGGTACTCGAGGCTGTCTGCCGACATTCCGAATTTGCTGAAGATCCTGCCCAGGGCAACAACATTGAAATATGTCTGATAATAGAAAGATTTAGCCAGGTCTTCGGGTTTTACCTCAAGCGGTCCGGTGATCTCTGACAGCAGGCCTATCCATGTGCCGTTTACCATAGGAATGTTTACCGACCATACGAGTGGTTTTGTCTGACCCGGAAGCATCTCCTTTGCCATCTTGTTGCTATAGATCTGCAGGTCCTTTCTTCCGGTTATCTGTCGTAACTGCAGGTAGTACAGCTTCTTACCGTCGTACACCCATTCGATATCTATGTGGCTGCCATAGTATCGTTTAAGTCTTAGGGTGTCTGTTGCCACCTGTTTGATTATATGGTAGAAGTGATGATGTTCATTACCCTCAGCCACAGCATCCTTTCTGATTCTCCACCGCAAGGGCGTAACACCCTTTTGCACGAGCTCTTCACCAGCGCCCTCAACCGCTTCTATTACCACCTCATTCTGATTTGTTACTGGATTGCGGCTGAAGGATACTCCTGCAAATTGTGAGGTAATCATCTCCTGGATGACAACTCCGCATTTCAGGGTTTTGATCCTGGTTTTTTTCAGATACTCATTGTCGTTCAGCAACGAGGCTGATTCCCATACCTCTTGTATCGCATCAATAATATTCCCGGTTCCCCTAATATTTGTCAAAGTCTGAAACTGGCCGGCAAAGCTGAACTCACCCGAATCTTCCACACTTGTTGATGATCTTACCGCATAATTAATATCGGGAAGGGCAGTGATCTCATGACTTAACCGTTCGAGAATAGCCGCGCCCTCAACCATGTATTTCTCGTATGCCTCAGTAGTAACCAGGAATGTAAGCGGAATATTAAAGCCATACCTGTGGAGGAAGATGAGGGAGTTTGCCTTATTACCCGTCTCATCCGATTTTAATCCGGCCCTCAGGTGCTTTATGTAATGGGGGTGTTTCATCAGGGTTGCTGGTTGCGGGTTGCGGGTTGCCTGGTTCTCGCTTCGGTCTTGAGCTCACCTGCGGCTCGGTTCCTGGTACCTGGCACCTGATTGCTGGCACCTGTTACCGTATGCCGTTTACCGTCTACCGTATTTAATATTTCTGATATTGACTCAACAACAGCCCCCACGATATATTTACGGTACTTTCCTACCGGGCAGCCTGAGTAGATACCCGTAGTTCTGCCTTCACGGAAAGTTCTTCTAAGCGGTTGTTCCCAGTCAGGATAATGCACAGGAGAATTATAATTGTACTCTGAGAATGAAGTGAATTTTTTCATTGCGTGATAAAACATAAGGTCAGTGTTTTCAGCGATGAAGTCTGTTGGGATCTCGAGGGCATAGTCGTAATTTTCGTCAATCGCCATTCTATATGCCGAGTATGATGAGAACTTTCTGCTTTTACGGTCCCAATACTCATCAGCATACTCATCATCACTCCATATCAGTTCATATAGTCCGCCCCAATCTGAAAGAGCCTGACGCATAGATATTTCCAACGGTTCGCGATACTCAGGACCTCTTAGATCCATTGTCTCATTTTTGAAAGGATGACCATGCCGTGACAGTATTAGCAGCAGCTTTGAATGCACCGGTATTCGGGCAAGATTATCACGCAGCAACTGCACATATGCTTCCCGCATTGAAGGCCGGTTTCCCAACTGATCGGCCCAGATGATACGTACCCGTTTATTGACAACGCGGTGGACCATTGGAATTGCGAAGGCATAATCCTCAAAATCAGAGTAAACCGGATTGCAAAAGCTCTGGTAGATTATTGTCTTACAGCCGGCGGCGAGCAACTCATCCACTGCCTGTCTCAGTGACTCTTCAAACGTATAGCGGGCCATACGGAACTCAGCTTCAGGGTATAATTCCGATAAAATGGTAACCGACTCGTCATATATTTTTCTGCATTGCGACTCCCAGGCAACTTTCTTTTCCGGTATCAGGTAGCCATAATACCAACCTGCTATCTTTGCCCCTGTCTTTTGGCAGATATCGGGAGCGCCGCCCTTTCCGTCACCGGTGTAGAGAAAGTAGCCGTGATCAGCAGGATTTTTCTTCATTCCTGGCGGTCGCCATTCGACTTTACAATCAACATACGGTTTGCCATCACGGTTTGTAAATGAACCGTGCATGTCAATCAGACGGGTTGGAGTAAACGATTCACGGGCCAGCGGATTAGCAGGGTCTATAAGGGCAATGCCCCGGTCGGCCAGAATAATACGTTGAAGGAACCAGGGTAGTGAATAGTCAAACACATGATCCATGAATGAGGTGTAGAACTCCGGCTTATAATCCTCAGGCATTCCCAATTCAGCCAGGATTATTCCGGGCTTGCCTGTGACTTCACGGTTCTGCCTCCTGAACAGCACCTCGTATCCGTACTTCTTTCCATACCGGTGATTTCTTAGCCATTCAAGCATATGTCGGCCATTTTAAATTTGAAAAGAACGGATGCCTCAATCTGACCCAATTGCCGTATTTCGGGTTCCTTCAGTTATCAGCCGGTTACATCTTAGCTTTCATATCAGCCTGTTACATCTTTGCATTTATATCAGCCCGTTACATCTTTGCATTCATATCAGCCCGTTACATCTTTGCATTCAGCTGTATAAGTTCGTATCCCTTGACGCTTATATCGGAGTTTACCTTATCGTTTATCTCTTTTGTAACCATTGTTGAGGTTACCCTACCCTTCTCGCGTGCTTCCATCTCCATCACATAGCCGCCGTAGAGAGCACTGCCACTATACCACGAAGGTATGCCTGCCGTTGCCATACCCTTCTGGTTGATGTGCAGTTTGGTATCACGGGTGATCCACAT
>JAWOIF010000133.1:0-13352 GCA_046484805.1 Bacteroidales bacterium | reverse complement strand
TACGCGCGGCGTCGGTCGCCGCAGTGGGTCTCATGCATCATCTCGTCGAGCCATACGGACGTTTTGTGCACGGTCGTATCGAACGCATCCAGACCGGTGAAGCTCATGGCGACACCTCCACATAATCACGTATCCACTTGAAGTATTCTGCTCTTTATATTGTTCATTCCGGCCATCTGCCCTACATATGTATTCATCGTACCGGTCTGGTTTGCCTGGCCTGCAAAAAAACCTATAAATGAGTTCCTGTCTCCGGTAGTATTGCTCTCACCTGAATACTCTCCTATAAAAAGGTTCTGGTTAGTCCTGTTGGCTTTACCCGAATAATTACCTATTATTATGTTCTGACTGCCATAGGTGCCGTTCATACCGGCCTGATAGCCAATTACAATATTATCCCTTCCGGTTGTATTGCTAATGGCTGCCATACTGCCAATGTAAACGTTTCTGGCCCCGTTTGTAGTTGAAACGCCCACACTGTCGCCCACGAACACATTGCTGTATCCAGTCAGGTTAGCCTGGCCGGTGCTATTACCAATAAAGACATTCTTGCTTCCACTGGTATTCGAATAACCGCTGGATGTTCCCAGAAAGAGATTATTGTTGCCGGTCTGATTGTTTGTACCGCTTCCATTACCTATAAAGACATTATTGTTGGCAATGGTATTGTTTCTCCCTGCGTAATAGCCCATAAAGGCGTTGTTGGAACCCGATGTGTTTTTGCTGCCGCTTTCATAACCGAAGAAAGAGTTGTATTTGCCTGTTGTCAATGACTGACCGGAAAGATGCCCAATCAGATAATTTTCCGGCGTTAGAAGAAGAAAGGGTTCGGTTCCGGATTTGGATTCTTCAAAACTGCCTATTGCGAATCCTCCTTTTACCGGTTTTGTCAGCGCACTGCTTACGTATATCCGTGTACTGTCCCTGGTAACTCTCATAAGATCAATAACACCAGCCTTACTCTCTTCCATGCTGCCTATGGCAAAGCCTCCCTTTGTTGCCTTGCCATCACCGCTACCGACATTTATCCTGACACCTTCGTTGAATACTGCAAAGACCGTATCACCTGACAGGTTCCTAACCACAAACAATGCCTCATTCATATCAGGAGTAGTACCGGCCACCTCAAGTTTGCTCAGTTTTCCGGCAACGTCATTGGCAACCATTGCATATGGAACGCTCCATAATCTTGCTGATCCCATGTTATGCCATGTGCCGTCATTGACCTCTGTTTTTATGAACCTGGGGGTGATGCTCCAGTCTATATCTGAAAAAACCGCCGCAGTACCTCCTATTCTCGATCCTTTACCTATTGTCAGAGTAAAAACACCTGAATAATTGGTAGTGATTGACGGATGCAGCTCATTCCAGAATATGGTTCCACCAAGTGAGTCTGATTGTATTGTTATTCTCACCTGCAGAGCCTTGTCTCTCATGGGCTGACCAGTTGGAGTCAATGCCAGGGCCTGGTAGGTAAATCCCTGAGGCACCTGAGACTTCAGATCAGTTACGCCTGTAATCAATACTGACATAATGGCTATGCTTCCGGCAACCTTGCTCAATCTGGCCAGGTTCTGCTGAATCATTACGAGAGTGGTAAAGATGCTTTCCATAATGCTGAATATTAATTAAACACTAAGAGTCAAAAGCCAATGAAAACCAAAACAATACGAAAAGTTACAAATATTAATCCAATGCGCTATTTATTACTGGAAGAAAAATCATTATTAAAATATTGTGAATTGCTTTCAAACGAGCCACAAAAGCGGCGAGATCACGAACACCTCTGAAATGATATCAGAAAACAAATATGCCGGACTTTTTGGAATGCAGGCATGAATCAAAGATCATTCATGATTCTACCATATTTCGGAAATTGAATCTTGAAACCAGACCCCTCAGACCCTTTCGGATATTCAAAATATCAGGGAAAATGATAAGTTTATGACAATGTTTCTTTAGCTTGCAAAAATTTTGAACCGGATGGGTTATATGAATAGAAAAGTCTTTTGGCCGTCACTGCTTTTTATAGCATTTTTGACAAACTGCATTGCCTATGGTCAGGTTAATATTATAGATAATCAAATAGATAGTCTCCGGAAAGAATTGAATATAAGAGAGGGAGCAAAAAAAGTAGCAACACAACTCGAACTCGCATTTCATCTGCTGGAGAGGGACATAAGCGAGGCAAAAAATCTGGCAACTTCAGCTCAAATTTCAGCTCAGACTTTGAAGGAGAGGAGTCTGGAGATGCGTGCATATTATATACTGGGAAGGGCTGACAATGCATTGTGGAACATGGATTCTGCCATAGACCACTACGAAAAAGCACTAAAGCTCGCCTCGACTCTTGACGATAATTGGAACAGAGGAGAAATTCTATACAGGATAGGAGGTATTAAGCGGAGCAACGGGGATGAGATTGGTGCCCTTGAGAGCTATAATGAATCACTTCAGGCATGCAGGTTATCGTCAAATTTCAGAGTTATGGGCTCCACATACTCAATGATGGGAACAGTATTTAGGGTTAATGGGTTGTATGACAGGGCTATAGAGTACACAGTTAATGCAAAACTGAACTATGAAAAGGCAGGCTTGAAAGAGGGTTACGCCTGGTCGGCTTATATACTCGGAAGGATCTATTTAGATATGGGACTGAATGAGAAGGCACTTGATTATTTCCAGGAGGCAGTGGACATATATGCCCTGCTGGCATCTGCCAATGATAACCGAGAGGGATTTGCTATTTGTTACGAGCAGATCGCATTGATTTATATTGATCAGGGCAACTATCAGGAGGCTTATAATTACATTGACAGTACACTGCAAATCTATACTGCCAGCAACTCAGCTCTGGGTGTATCGAATTCTTACAAGAAACTAGGAATGATAGATTACCACAGGGGTGATTACAAAAGTGCTATGAAGTATTTTCAAAAAGCACTTGCAACAAAAATTGAGATTGGAGATCTTCTGAGCATAACAACTATCTATCAGTATATGGGTCTTTGCATGATAGCCGAGGGGAGAACAAAAGAGGGATTCGCCAATCTGCAAAAGGGGTTGGAATTTGCAGTCTCAAACAATCAGACAAAAATAGAGCTAAATATCTATTCAGATCTTACCAGGGCCTATCTTACAATGAATGACCTTGCCAATGCTATAGAGTACCAGGGTATGCAGATTGAAATCCAGAATCAGTTGCTTTCGGGTGGAGCTAATATTAAACTCGAGCAGCTACAGACCATATATGAACTAGACAGACAACACACAGAGATACTTGAATTGGAAAAGCAGAACGAGATTAACTCGCTCTTAATAAAGCAACATAGGATTTTGCAACTGATTATGATCGCAGGAATCTTAATCGCCGTTCTTTTCTCAATAACCCTGATATGGTTTTACAAAAGAATCCGTCTGACAAACCATAAGTTGAAGGAGACAAACGCAGCCAAGGATAAATTCTTTGCCATCATCTCACACGACCTGCGCGGACCAACAATAAGCCTTGCCTCTTTCATACAACATCTCAGTGAGACGTCTGACGAATATAGTCCGGAAGAGTTGAAAGATTTATTGTTAAAGCTTAATAAATCAGCAAAGAATATGAGTCTGTTGCTTGATAATCTTCTTCTCTGGGCGCAGACGCAATTAAACAAAATTGAATTTAGTCCGGTGGAGTTAAAATTGACAGATGTTATTCAGAACTCCATCATAGGAATAAGACAATCTGCTGATAATAAGCAAATTGACATCAGACTTGATCTTGAAGATAATATCCGGATAGTGGCTGACTCTATGATGGTTCAGACAATTGTGCGGAACATTCTGAGTAATGCCATTAAGTTTACCCACAGAGGAGGGACGGTGGTCATAAACTCCGCTGCCATGGATCCTTATAATGCAATCGTCATTATTACCGATAATGGGATTGGAATAGAGAAAGGTGCAATTTCGAAACTGTTCGATATATCCAGTACACAATATACCACCGGTACCGAAGACGAAAAGAGTTCTGGTCTGGGGTTGGTACTCGTCAAGGAGTTCATCGACAGAAACCATGGGACCATAATTATCGAGAGCCAGAAGGATAAAGGTACTGTTGTTACAATTACTCTACCCCTGGCCCGGGATTCCTAATAAAAGCTAAGAGTAATTTAATGAGTTCACAAACAGTTCGTCCTGCGGTGGACGATGATAATGACCAGATCACCAACCTTTCTCGCCGCTGCCTGCAGGAGGGAGTTATAACGATGTTTATTAACCGTACCCCTGGGTATAACACACTCCACAGGCTGGTTGACTCTGAAGCATGGCATTATGTGGTCTGCAAGGATGAGGAGATTGCCGGCCTCGTTGGCGTAGTTCACTTCCGGCTCAGGGTGCCTGGCAAAGAGTGTAAGACAGGTTATATGCTCGACCTGAGGGTTGCCGAAGAATTCAGAAGGGGGATGACGGCATACCGGCTGGTCAAGGGTGCCATCGACCATATCAGGGATTCGGAAGCGGATATGATCATAGCAAACTTTCTGAAGGATAACATGCACTCACTGGTATTTACGACAGGGAAAGGCGGTATTCCGGAGTCATGCTTCCTGGGAGTGAACAGGGTGTTTAATATTCTGCCCCTGAAAAGAATGAAACTCAATAAAAGGTTCGGGATCGGCAAACCCGGGTATGAAGATATACCGGAAATAATTGAGCTTTATGAAAGATATGCCTTGGGATTCAAGGTATCACCGGTAATTACAGAAGAGATTTTCAGAAATTATATTGACAAAATAGACGGACTTTCACTGGACAATTTTCTGATTGCAAGGGAGAATGGAAGGATAAGGGCCATAACCGCTGTCTGGGATGAGCACACATACAAGAGCTATCAGGTGCTGAAGCTGACTTCAGGCATCAAGATGGCAACCCGGTTGCTGAGATTCCTCTCCCTTTTCATGAAGACACCCCACCCCATCAGACTGAACGAACCTCTCAGACAACTCTCCCTGGTATTATACGCCCATGATGATTGTCCCGAAGCACTTGACACACTTTTCAGGCATGTAAATAACCTCAACAGGGGTGGGGAATATACCCTTATTATGTTCTACGCCCAGGAAATTGATCCGATGTTCAGGTTCATGAATAAGTTTACCGGAGTCTCTGTGGAAAGCGAGATGTACATGTTTGCGAAGGATACCGGCATCTACCAGAAATTGAAAGATGATAACAGGCCGGTGATGTTTGATCTGGCGATGGTGTTGTAATAAGGTACCGGGTATCGGGTACCGGGTATCGGGTACCGGGTATCAGGTTCCGTTTACCGTCTATAGTTTTTCCAGTATCCAGGCCACGAAGATGCCAAGGTAGTTGCCGGCCGCCAAGCCTATTATGCCGACCGAGAGACCCGGGAAGATGATTTCGCGATTCCTGAGAGCCCCTGCCACCACGGGTACGATTGCCGGATTGCATATCAGGGCAGTCGATGTTATAATAAAGGTATCGGTATCTATTTTGAAAATCCACGATAACAGAGCCTGAATCAGCATTGAGCCGAAGACAACCAGGGCGACATATGATGCTATTATCAACACCTTGAATTCGATGTTCCAGAGATCAGCACGTGAGGCAATGACCATACAGAACACCATAATCAGGTACATTCCGAGCTCAAATGATTTCTTTATTTTATGAATGGCCGGAATCATCGAGGCTAAGATCCCCAGAGTAGTAATTATCAGAATTACCACAGCCAGCTGGGATGATTCAGGAACAACCAGTGATGCAGCTCCACCTATGCTGAAAATCACCACTGATGTACCAAATGCCTTTAGCAGGGGAAGTCTGACCTCTTTTTTAAGCATTCCCCAATACGGATCCTCACCATCGAAATTTCCCTCAGCAGCAGAATCGGGGTCAACAAAGCGATACCTTGGAAGAAACAGTCCAAACACCCTCCTGGCTATTGTCATCACAAAAAGCAGATGGACAGCCCCGACCACCAGATCATAGGTCACTATTATCATGTAGTTGGCCTCATCAGCGCCCAGTGCAAGCTGTATTGATGCCAGATTTGGAGTGCTGCCGGTATAAAGACCAATCATCATTCCTGCCACATGATGAAGCGCCGTAATGCCATGGTCGCGGAAAAGAAAGAATCCGGCAAATACGGTTACAGAGACCGCAATAAGTGCGAACAACATTGACAAAAGAGTCTTCCCTGCCATTTGCCTCCATTTACGTATATCCATCGAAAAAAGCATCAGCGGAATTGCAACAGGAACCGTCAGGGTGGTCAGCAGTTCAAGCGTGCCGTCATATCCTTCGATCAGGGGTAGCACACCGATATTCCCAATAATAAATCCTGCCACATAGGCGATAACAACACCACCTACCTTGTTGACAAAACGATACCTGTGACAGAAATGAAGAATAATAAGTGGGGAGAAAAGGTAGAAAATGACCAGTAAGATAGCTGCCATCCGTTTGGTTTTGAGGAAGCAATATAGGAATTGTTTTGAGGCAACAAAGAACTGATTGTTAAAATAGGTAGAAATGCGTAGTAACGGGTACCGGGTGCCGGGTACCGGGTTCCGGTTACCGGACACAACATTAACCTCCAATTAACATATGGTTAACATGTGGTTAGAAAGATATTGCTGAAATTTGTATTGTTATTGACTTCTTATAAAACAATTAAAAATTAAACCCCATAAAAAGAGCCATGAAAAACCAGAACTCACAAAAGGCAATCGGCAAGCTTCTGATATTGACGATTCTTACCGCACCTCTGATGATGGTGCCGCTTCAGACGATCGGATCAGCAGGCAGTTCCACCTCTCACGATAACAGCTTTATCGTTATTCAGGATACTGTTAAACAAAAATACGACCGTACCTTCCGGACGGTCTTCACAGATACTGAAGACGGCATTGAAAAGAAGATAGAGCTCCGATACCGTGCAGGAGAGCTTAAAGAGATACTTGTTAACGGCAAGTCTGTACCTCAGTCAGAATTCAGCAAATACGACAGGGTAATCAGGGAGGCCGAAGCAGATGCCGAAAAGATCAAAAAGGACCTGAAGGCTGCCTCCGAAGAAATTGAAAAGGCAATGCAGGAACTGGCAAAAATTGACTTCAAAGCAATGCATGAGGAGATTTCCAGGAGTCTGGAGAAGTTCGACCAAACTTATATGGAAGAGGTCAGAAAAGCGATCGATCAGGCCCGCAGTGAAATAGACAAAATAGACAGGGTCGCCATAAGGCATGATATTGAGGAGTCGATGAAAAATGCAAGAGAGGAGTTGGAAAAAGCCAGACAGGAGATGGAAAGGGTGCGACGGGAAATCATAATCCCTGAAGTTGAACGTCACCGCATAATGACAGAAGAGGAAAGGGAGAGATTCCGCGTTGAGATGGAGAAAGTTATGCAGGAACTCCGGTTAAGCATGGAAGAACTCAGGAAGAATATGAGATCAGGTGATGAGGCGATAATTGTCAGGGAAAGGAACTCCGAGCCAACAGCTTCTGCAGAAAAGAGGGAAACAATGGAAAAGAAGCTTGAGGAGATTGAAAATTCAACGAAAAGGAAACGACTTAGCACCAACTCCCGGTATTGATATATCAAAGGCTTAGGGCCACATATGATACTCCTTAGAAGCCTATAGGGGAAAGTGCTGACTTATTCGTCCGGGGTATCGCCAATCATGAACAGAAAGTATAGTGATTTTCCTGAAACTACGGGAATAGAGTTATATTTGTTAATAACCAACATAATGATTTCTAATGGAAAAATCTCCGATCATCAGGATTGACAATCTCATCAAAAGGTTTCCGATGGGCAAAGGCGAGTTTACGGCATTGAACGGCATCGATCTCACACTTACGGAAGGTGAGTTTGCCGGATTGGTCGGTCCGAGCGGTTCAGGCAAGACCACAATTCTAAACATCGTGGGGTCTCTTGATGTGCCGACAGAGGGTGAGGTCACGGTGCTGGGCCACAGAGTTAGCAGGCTTAGTGCCAGGGAAGCTGCTATGCTCCGCAGGGAGAGTCTGGGATTCATTTTTCAAAGCTACAATCTGCTGGCAGTACATACCGTTTATGAAAACGTTGAGTTTCCACTTCTGCTTCTGAAACATTCGACGGATGAACGCAGGAAGATGGTCATGGACGCCCTGGAATGGGTTGGGCTTACAGACAAGGTAAAATCTAAGCCCCCGCAGTTATCGGGAGGTGAATCGCAAAGGGTGGCAATAGCCAGGGCAATGGTAAAAAGGCCTTCGCTGGTACTTGCTGACGAACCCACGGCTAACCTTGATGCAGCCAATTCGCACAATATCCTTAAGACAATGGAGAAGCTTAACAGGGAGCTAAAGACAACATTCCTGTTTGCCACTCATGACGAGAAAGTGATCAGCTACCTCCGTAGAAAGATATTCCTGGCCGACGGCAGGATAGAAAAGGAAGAGATACTTAAAAATTAATATACAGAGGATATGAAACTGGCATTCAAACTTGCATACCGGAACCTTATAGGTGCCGGATTGCGGACCTGGCTGAACGTCATTGTCCTCTCGTTCTCCTTCGTAGTGATCATATGGATTAAGGGAGTACTTGCGGGGTGGGACCTTCAGGCCAAAAATGACATGACCGACTGGGAGATAGCCGGGGGACAGTACTGGCATGAGGCATACGATCAGTATGATCCATTTACCTTTTCAGACAGTCATGCCCCGGTTCCGCATGAATTCAGGGAGGAGATAGAAGCCGGTGACATGGAACCCACGCTTATCGTTCAGGGTTCGGTATATCCGCAGGGAAGGCTGCAGGCTGTTACAATAAGGGGGATCAATCCGCAACAGACGCTATTCAAACTCCCGACTGAAAAACTTGACACGGTAATGAGCGATGCGATACCGGCGGTTATCGGAACTCTTATGAGCAAAACCCTGAAGATGCGGCCCGGCGACAGGGTGGTGATGCAGTGGCGCGATGCAAACGGCACCTTTGATGCTGCGGAATTGCTGATTGTCGATATCTTCAATGTTGCGGTTCCTGCAGTAGATGCAGGTCAGATTTACATACCACTTGAAAAACTCAGGGAGATGACCGGGATGCAGAACGAGGCAACTCTTTTCTCATTCCGTGATAGCCAAAAACAGCGGTCGGAGGTAGCGGGATGGATACTGAAGCCTAAAGAGGAGCTTACAAAGCAGATTGATGAGCTGATAAAAGTGAAATCAGCAGGCACAACCGTTCTATATGGTATTTTACTGTTGCTGGCCATGCTGGCTATTTTTGATACACAGGTGCTGTCAATTTTCAGAAGACAGAGAGAGATAGGTACTTACGTGGCTCTCGGGTACACCCGTGGGCAGGTTGTAGGGCTTTTCACCGTTGAGGGGGCCATGCATGCAGTACTGGCGGCACTGCTGGCGGCCGCCTACGGATTGCCTTTCCTTATGTGGCAGGCAAAAGCAGGTTGGACGATGCCAATGGATGTAAGTGAATTCGGTATGGCAATAGCGCAGACACTCTACCCCTCCTACAGTGCCGGACTTGTGGTTGGGACAACACTAATAGTGCTGCTCACAACAACCGTTGTCAGCTACTGGCCATCAAGGAGAATAGCTAAGATGAATCCTACTGACGCATTAAGAGGAAAGATACAATGATAAAGTTTCTGTTCAAAGGCCTGATAAGGGATAAGAGCCGCAGCAGGCTGCCAATACTGGTTGTATCAATAGGAGTGATGCTCACGGTGCTGATGCATGCCTACATCACAGGCTTTATGGGCGACACCATCGAACTAAGCGCCCGCTTTTCATATGGCCACGTAAAGGTAATGACCAATGGTTATGCAGAAGAGATGCAGCAGGTGCCCAACGATCTGGCACTGACCAGTGTTGAATCACTTATTGCCGGGTTAAAAAACCAGTTTCCGGAAATGACCTGGTCGCCACGCATACAGTTTGGAGGTCTCATTGACGCTCCCGATGAAAGCGGAGAAACCAGGGCACAGGGGCCGGCCGCCGGAATTGGCGCTGATCTTCTTACACCCGGGTCATCCGAACCCACAAGGCTAAATCTTATCAATTCACTTGTAAGAGGAACACTTCCGTCAAAACCCGGGGAGGCACTGCTGAGCGAACCCTTTTCTCAAAAGCTGGATGTCAATCCGGGCGACCAGGTAACACTTATGGGATCTACAATGTACGGCAGCATTACTATGCACAACTTCGTAGTGTCGGGCACTGTGATGACCGGGCTGGATGCCCTCGACCGGGGCCTGATAATTGCCGATATTGAAGATGTTCGAATGGCTCTTGATATGGAAGATGCCTCGGGTGAGATACTGGGGTTCTTCATCGACGGCTTCTACGATAATGATGAAGCAGAGGCGCTAGCCAAAAAATTCAATACTGCATCTGACAGTAACAAAGGCCTTTTCAATCCGGTAATAAGGAGCCTGAGTCAGCAGGGAACCATGGGCCAGTATGTTGCCCTTTCGGAATCATGGTCAATCTATGTCTCATTCATATTTGTTTTCGCCATGGCACTTGTTTTATGGAACGCAGGGCTTCTGGGAGGACTGCGACGCTATGGCGAGGTAGGCCTCAGACTTGCTATCGGCGAGGAGAAGGGGCACATTTACCGCACAATGATTTACGAATCGGTGATGATCGGCATTATCGGATCGGTAGCAGGAACTGCTATTGGCCTGCTTATTGCATGGTTACTCCAGAAATACGGATTAAGCATAGCAGGAATGATGGATGGCGCAGCAATGATGATGCCTGACAGGATACGTGCAAGAATAACGCCTCCTGATTTCTACATTGGATTCATACCCGGACTGTTATCGACGGTGATCGGCACGATGCTTTCGGGAGTAGGAATATACAAAAGGCAGACAGCTTCACTCTTCAAGGAACTGGAAGCATAAAATATAAACAAGATGAAAAGAGCATTATACTTATTGGCCGCAATAACAATGGCAACCGGGCTGACAGCCCAGAATGCTGACGATATACTCACAAGGGTGGAGAAAAATATGTCATCGGACAACCGCATCTTCGAGTCGTCGATGACGATACACGGAGTAAGGAGCAGCAGGACGATAACATCACGCACATATGCGGTGGGCGACAAGCAGGCCTTCACCGAGTACCTCTCCCCCGTCCGCGAACAGGGCACCAAGATGCTCAAACTTGAAAACCAGCTATGGATATACTCACCATCGACCGACAGGGTAATACAGATATCGGGCCACATGCTGAGGCAGTCGGTAATGGGATCGGACCTGTCGTATGAGGATATGATGGACGACCGCAGGATAACTGATGTTTATGAGGCTGTTCTTGCCGGTGAGGAGCTTATCGATGGGAACAGAACAGTGGTACTGGAGCTGACCGCAAAGGTACCCGATGTAGCGTACTACTCGCGAAAAATGTGGGTCGATGCGGCAAAATATGTTCCCCTGAAGGAGGAGTTGTATGCCCGTAGTGGTCAATTACTGAAGCGTACCACCCTATCGGAAGTCGTGAATCTCGAAGGCCGGTGGTTCCCGATGAAGGTCATTTACAAGGATATGTTAAAGCAGGGTGAGGGAACCGAGTTCAGGATCACATCGGTAAAGTTCAACCAGCAAATCCCAGATTATATATTTACCAAAGCATCGCTAAGGTAGGGCACAGGGCACAGGGCGCAGAATTTATCAACTGGTGCCTGTATACCGCTGGTAATCTTCCCTGAAGTTGAGGTTATGGTACCATTCACTGTCGTCGAAGCCGATAAAAACCGTATTCACCATACCGAAAAGGCCTGATATTTTAAGTCTGCCGTCTTCCAGCAGTATTTCAGCCTTTTCAGCCACACCCTTGCGATAAACAGCATAAAGCGGCTCATACCTCTCTCCTCCCCTTACCGGCATTACAATATCGGCACCGGCTGCCATATCAAGCATAGTGGCGATAAAATCCTCATTTACTTCAGGGATATCGCAGGCTGTGATGAAGTTAATATCGTTCGAAGAAGCAAGCAGGCAGGAATAAATACCCATCAGTGGGCCCTTGCCGGTCTCAACGTCTTGCACCACCCGCAAACCGAGGAAGGCATACTTCTCAGTATCATTTGCACCTATAATCACCTCACCGAAAATCTCCTGCAACCGTTGTGAAATGTATTGTATCATAGGCATACCGTTGATATCGAGCATACTCTTATCCACCCCGCCCATCCGCGAGCTCTTTCCTCCGGCAAGCACTATTGCTGTTGCATTGCTGAATCTCCTTGTTGCCATTTTTCCAGCGGCCGGTCCGGCACTGTTGCCTTATTGCCGAGCAACAAATTTAGTTCATTTTGTCTCTCCCATCCCATCCTTTCTCATATTTATCATATGCCACCCGGGAGCAGCGTTAAAAAAATTAAGTATCTTTTGCAGTCCAAAACAGAGAGCCATGGATCCCTCCAAAATCGTGACCGGCTTCCGGCGCGACAAGTCAGACCTGCTGCCCCTGCTTCACGCATTGCAGGACAGCCACCCTCAGAACTACCTCACCGGCGAGTCGCTGAAGGCAGCCGCCAGACACCTCAGCATAAATCTTTCATGGGTTTACGGCGTTGCCGGCTATTATTCAATGTTCAGTCTGGAACCAAGGGGACGGTATATAGTAAGAATCTGCAATTCACCGGTATGCAACCTGTTGGGGTCAGAGGCTATGCTTGAAACAATTGAATCGCTTCTCGGAGTACATACCGGAGAGACAACCCCCGACGGGCTCTTTACCATTGAAGAGAGTGAGTGCCTCGGCATATGTGAAGTTGCACCCGCCATGATGATAAACCGCGACGTTTACGGTAACCTGACCCCGGAGCGCATTGCCGGAATACTTAATGATATCAGGAACCGTCAAAAGCAGCAGAAATGATATCGGAAAACAGAATTATACTTAAGAATGCAGGGCATATCAACCCTGCCAGCATTGACGACTACATTGCTGCAGGCGGATACAGTGCTCTGGCAAAGGCGCTGAAAGACAAGCCGGAGACAGTGGTGGAAGAGATCGCGGCCTCAGGACTAAGAGGAAGAGGCGGCGCAGGGTTCCCGACGGGTATCAAGAAGAAGGCTGCAGCAGGAGCATCAACCAAAAGCGGTAAGTACGTGGTATGCAACGCCGATGAAGGCGAGCCTGGCACATTCAAAGACCGTGTGATAATGGAAAACGATCCGCACCTGCTGGTTGAAGGCATGGTGATTGCACAAAATTACTGATATTTATCGGGATCACACTTCTCGCTGTGGTTATTGTCGATCCCGTTATTATGGCGATCATTTTCGGATTGTTATATTATCTGGGGAC
>JAWOIF010000070.1:0-11232 GCA_046484805.1 Bacteroidales bacterium | reverse complement strand
GCCTTGGGCCGCGAGCTTCACCGGGGCGATCGACCTGCCCGAGAGGCTCGCGCGCTTCGCCCGGCGCCACGCGGCCCGGCCCCTGACCCGCTGCGGCGCCGGTCTGGCCCGAGGCGAGGGACGCTCCGTGCTCGTCGTGCTCGGCACTCGGCGCCGGCTCACGCTCGAGCGCTTCCCCTCGCGCCTCGCCCCGGGCGATCGGCAGCGCCTCGAGGGGCGGCTACTCGACGGGTACCGTGCGCCCTCGATGGTCGTCGCGACCCCGCGCGGAGACGTCGTCGTGGAGCCGGCGCTCCAACGATCCGGTCGGTTCGGCGCGGGGCTCGGCTTCCCCTCGACCGGACGTTACGTGGTGGAGGTCATGGCGACGGGCCCCCGCGGCCCCGAGGTCGTGGCGCTCTTTCCCGTCTTCGCCGGGACCGATCCCGACGACCTGTCCGACCCCCCTCACGAGCGGTCCGAGGCGCGCGACGGCGATGCGGCAGCGGTCGTCCTCGAGCTGCTCAACGCCGAGCGTCGGCGGGCGGGCCTGCCGGTGCTCGAGGTCGACGACGAGCTCGTGCGCCTCGCCGCCGAGCATTCGGCGGACATGCTCGAGGGGGGCTGGTTCGGCCACGTCTCTCCCACCGGGACGGATGTCGTCGAGCGGCTCCGGCGGGCGGGCATCGTCACGCTGCGCGCCGCGGAGAACCTCGCGCGGACCGTAAGGAACTTACGGCCGCCGACAGGCACATGCTATGGCTGGAGGGTATTGTTAATACTTATGGAGAAGCGAACGGGTTTTCAACCCCTGAGCAGGCCTGGACTTTTGCTGCAGCTAATAACCTTACCGGTTATGGTGGTACCATTGGTTACAGGGCATGGGATGAAGCCGGCCGTCCTGAAGGCGATTGGGGTAATGCCGTAATTAATAAGAATGCACCCATGTATAATGTAAACCTGTCAGCATCAGGTGGAGAGGGAGGATCATCCTTCTATGCCTCACTGGGTTATAACAAAACCGAGGCTGTGGTTATAGGAAACATTTTTCAAAGATTCTCAGGAGTTGTTAATGTTAACCGCAAGCTCAACGACAAGATGAGGTTTACCACTAATAACACCATCTCCTATACAGATCAGGATCAGATATTCCTTGAGAGGTCTGCCTATTTTGGTAATCCGCACACTCTTCGTTACTTTATGCCTCCCACATTCGGAGCTTATAATGATGATGGTTCATACAACATCACCAGAATGGGTTCACTTTTCAATATTCTCTATCTTCAGGAGTATAATGAAAACTGGAACCATATGACAAGGGGACTCACCAATAACGCTTTTGAATGGGAGATTATTGATAATCTCAGATTCAAGACTCTTGTTTCAATGGACTTTGTTCACGGCCATTATAAGGATTACCGGAACAGGATACATGGGGACTCCAGGGATGAAAACGGAACCTCATGGGCAACTATGACTACCAGATTCAATATGGTTACCCAGAATTCACTTGACTACAGACTGAGTTTTGAGGATCATACTATTGACTTTAAGGCTCTTACTGAATTTCAGAAATATAAGTACTGGTACCTTTCTGCCTATGGCGAGAGCTTTATTACAGATGGATTAACAAACGTAGCCTCTGCAGGTACAAACTTCGATGCTTCAACATCATTTTCTGACTGGGCACAGTTATCCTACCTGGGTATGGCAAACTATTCTTATCAGGGTAAATATATTGCCGACTTTACCTTCCGTCGTGAGGGATCATCACGGTTCCCTGCCAATAACAGGTTCGGTAATTTCTGGTCTGTTGGTGCGGCCTGGAACATGGCACAGGAGGATTTCCTGAGGAGTGTATCATTCCTTGATAACCTGCGTTTACGTGCATCATATGGGGTTAGTGGAAACTCAGGTGTATCCCTGAACTCATATCAGGCTCTTCTCTCATTTACAGGGGACTATGCCGGACAGGGTGCTTCCGCTCCCAGTGGCTATGGTAATCCATTGCTGACATGGGAAAAGAACAGGAACTACGATATAGGTATCGACTTTACCCTCTTTAATCGCAGAATAGACGGTTCTGTTGCTTATTTCAACAAGGAGACATTTGACCTTCTTCAGAACGTTCCTCTTACCCTTACATCAGGTCACAGTTCAGTGACTTCGAATGTTGGTAGAATGGTAAACAAGGGTTTTGAAGCAATAGTTGACGTTGGAGTCATCAGGACATCTAAATTCAACTTTGGCCTCAGTTTCAACCTTGCAACACTGAATAATGAGGTTACAGAACTGGCCAAGGACGGGGAAGGTAATTACATTAATGCAACAAGCTCATCCACAAGGACCATTGAGGTCGGGCATACCTACATGGAGTGGTATGTTCAGGAGTGGGCAGGTGTTGATACCGAGACCGGTCTTCCGTTATGGTACGTTGACAGAAGTGTGAATGATGATGTTACATTTACCTACACACAGGCTAAGCGAAATTATCTTGGCAAAAGTGCCATTCCGACACTCACAGGTGGTGCAGGCATCAAGGCTGATTTTATGGGAGTCTATTTCAATGCCAATTTCTACTATGCAGGCGGTCATATGGTATGGGAAGACTGGACAGGTTACTTCTGGGATAACGGATTGTATGCAACATCGGCATATCAGGGTGTAGAACTACTCCTTGACAGATGGCAGAAGCCTGGTGATGGTGGACCTGATGCACGTATTCCAAAGATTCAGCATGCCTACCGTCCAAATCAGTCAAATGCTAACTCAACCAGGTTCATGTTCGATGGAGATTACGTCAGACTTAAGGACCTTGTACTTGGATATAATTTGCCGAAAAACCTGCTTTCAAGAGTCAGAATTTCCGACGCTTCAATCTACATGAGAGGTACAAACTTGTGGACATACGCATTTGATGAGGACCTTCGCAAAGGATTTGACCCTGAAACAGGAGCCGACGGTTTTACAGGTCTCGAGACACCTCCCATTAAGTCGATTGTTTTTGGTATTAACGTAAATTTCTAGAGCAATGAAAAAGACTATCTATATTTTATTCACAATCGCATTGTTTGCAGGTATCTTTTCGTCCTGCAACAAGGATGTGCTGGAACCGGAACTTGCTCAGGCAAAGGCGGTGGAAGGCAGCCTCAATACGGTTGAAGATGTTAAAGGTATACTCTACGGAGCCTATAACAGGATGACATCCTCAAACTATTATGGCCGTGACTATATAATTCATGGTGAAATCAGAGGCGATAACTGCTTCTCAAATGGCAATTCAGGCCGTTTTGTTACTGAATCAAAGATGATCTTCACCAATACCTATGGAGGATTCTGGGGTACGATTTACGGAGTAATTGCTTCTGCAAACATTATTATCGGACTTGATCCGGCTAATATTACAGGCGATGCTGCACTGCTGAATCACTACATCGGACAGGCATACGCCATAAGGGCTATAGCACATTTTGACCTGCTTAGATATTATGGTCAGATGCACACCGGAGGAACGCTCGGTATCCCCTATATCAAGGAATACAAGGGTGATGAATTTGCACCTGCAAGGGATACCTGGCTCAACAATAAGGGTGACATTTATGGTGATATTACAGATGCTATTGCGCTTATGTCACCAACACTTGATGATCCTTCCAAGGAGCTGTTTACACACTATGCCGCTCATGCCCTTAAATCAAGGGTCGCTATCTATTTCGGCGACTGGGATAATGCAATCGCCGGAGCTACAGCAGTCATCGGTGCAAACAGGTATGAAATAATTGAAGGAGCTCAGTATGCCAATTCCTTCCTTGTAGACGGACCGGTAAATTCAATTTTTGAATTGGCTTTTAGTTCGGTTGATAACGCTAACATAAATGGACTCCAGTATATATACAGGGGCCCGTCCTATGGTGACGTTGAAGTTCTTGAGGATCTCTATCTGGCTTTTGATGCCGGCGATGTAAGGGCTGCACCGGACATGATAGGGCCAGATCCTGATGTAGCTATACGGCCTTATGTCAATATTGGCAAATACCCGTCATATGATTATTCTGACAATGTGCCAATACTGAGATATGAGGAGGTTATTCTTAACTATGCTGAGGCATTGTGGAGAAAGAATCCAGCCGATGCGAATGCTCTCACACAGCTGAACCTTATTACAGCAAAAAGGAATGCTGTTGCACATGCAACGATCGATGAGGATATTATTCTCCTTGAGAGAAGAAGGGAATTATGTTTTGAGGGCATGAGGTTCCATGACCTGATGCGTACCGGAAGAGACCTGCCTGTTGTTGATGCTTTCAAGCAAACCCATGAAGGTCCTGCTTATGGTGACTTTAAACTGGCTTTCCCGATTCCACTTGCAGAGATGAATGCTAATCCTAACATGGAACAGAACACGGGTTATAATTAGTAGATAACCAGAGTTGTTAAAATATGAAGAGGCTGTCTTAAAGAGGCAGCCTCTTTTTTCTATCTGTTACGCCTTAAGAAGTTTCGGTTATCCCGCTTTTTGCGCTGCTTTTTGCTCTGAATACGCAGAAACAGGTAGATCAGACCAAGAAAAGCGATTAAGAAAAGTATGGGGTAGAGGGAGGTCATGGAATCGAGGTTTCAGGTTTCAGGTTTCAGGTTTACTCCCTTCGGTCGTGAGCTCGCCCGTCTTTCGACGGGCTCGGTTCAGGTTAGGGATTGATACGGATTATTGTTCTGAGTTTGTGGGTGTATTTTTTAAGATCGTCGCGGTAGATGCCGGTATGGTCGATCCGGTCAATCCGTACACGGCCAGAGGCATGTATTATGAGCCCTTGTGAGACTAAAAGTCCGACATGCGATATTCTTCCGGGTTCATCATTGAAGAATAGAAGGTCACCGGGTTCAGCCTCTTCAAGAAAACTGATGGTTGTGCCTGCATCTACCTGCTGAGAACTGTCACGCGGTAATGCAATTCCATGTATCTTGTATACCAGTTGGGAAAGTCCTGAACAATCGATGCCTGAAGGAATCCTGCCGCCCCAGATATATGGACTGTTCAGGAAGCGCATAGCAGTATCTGCTTTTGATTCAGAGACTTTGATATAGCTTTCGGCAAAGCTTTCCGAGGTTGTGAATGTATCACCTGCCAATGTGAAAGTCCGGGCAGAGAAGTCCGGATTAAAAACTTCGCATCCTGCCTCCAGTATCAGCTTTGTGCCATCTGGCCTGTAACATCTCAATGCCCTGTTTATTACAAATGCCGGTTCATTATTCATTAAGGGAATTGGATATACATGGTCTCCGTCGATCCATCCTGAATAGTTGTCAAACTTAGTTGTAATCTTAATCCAGCTTCCGGCTTTTGCTATAATCTCATACCGTTCGCCAAACAGTAACTGGCTGATCATTTCAGATTTGTGAGACGGGGCTGACCTCAATGGGACGAAAACATTACCGCAGATAAAAAGTTCCATATTCCGGTTTTTTTCAAAATTAATAAAAAGCTGCATATCCGTGTCGCCAATGCATGGCAGTTTTAATGGTCCATTATTCGGAAAATAACCCTAAATTTGTGTCTTAGCCCCGAAAACTGTAAGTGATGAGCAATCGCAAAGAGAGTAAAGGCTTAGGTAAGAAGGATTACATCCTTCATCTGATCCTGTTTGTTGCCAGCATTCTGGCAGTGATGCTGATATTTCCGATGGAAGGCAAATTCAGATATGAGTTCAGAAAGGGTAAGCCCTGGTTGCATGAAACACTTATTGCACCGTGGGATTTTCCGGTAAGGAAAACAGATTCAGAGATAAAGGGAGAACGAGACAGTCTGCTTGCCTCCTTTGCACCATACTTCAACTATGATTCAGTTCTAACGCGCTATAATATAGCGGAATTCACGCAGCATCTTAATAACTTGCCGGTACCATCTTTGCCAGGTGTTCAGACATCAGAGGAGGTTTCGGTGAAGATGTTTGTTCCAGTCAAAACCAGACTTATAGAGGTTCTTAATAATATATATAATGCAGGTATTCTTGAAGTATCTGATATAACCGATGCTCTTGTGGGGAATAATGGAAGAATAACCGTTGTACGTGGAAAAATAGCAGCAGAAGTCCCGCTTGACAAAATTTATACCCATAAAGATGCATATCAGGCGGCCAACGCTGCGAGAAATGAACTGGCAATGGCCCTTGAGGAAGAGGGAAAACTCATTGAGTCAGAATTCTGCCGTAGCGTGCAGATATATGATTATGTGAGACCGAATCTTGTCTATAATGAAGAAACATCCAATACGCTTAGGGACAGGCTTATAAGAAGCATAAGCCCGTCAACGGGCCTTGTTCAGGAGAGAGAACTTATAATTAACAGGGGAGAGATAGTTGATACAGAGAAATTCCAGGTGCTGGAGTCTCTCAGGACCGAGTATGAAAAGCGATTGGGAAGATATGGGTCGTGGTTCATCGTAGTTGGAAGATTCATCCTTATAACAGCATGTTATGTTGTTTTGTACCTGTTTCTCTATCATTTCAGGCGTGAAGTTCTGGCTACTCTCCATAAAACGGTATTTATTCTTCTGCTGATGTTGCTTTTTGTGCTGCTTACCAGGGTGGTTACAGCAATGCCTAACGTAGGCATTTATCTGATTCCCTTCGGGATCATACCGATTATTATAAGGACATTCTATGACTCACGCCTCGCACTTTTTATTTTACTGGTGACTATAATGCTGGTGGGATTTCTGGTTCCAAATTCATTTGAGTTTATATTTATTACCTTCATTGCCGGTGTTGTTGCTATTTTTTCACTTACCAATATCTATCGAAGGGCCAGGCTTTTCTTTTCTGCTGTTATGGTGGTAGTGAGTTATTCCCTGGTATATTTTGGTATTGGCATTATTCAGGAGGGTTCATTTAGTGGTCTTAACTGGGCCACCTATGGCTGGTTTGCCGGCAATGGGGCCTTGTTGCTTCTCAGTTACCCGATGATATTCCTGTTTGAAAAGACGTTCGGGTTTCTCTCTGATGCCACACTTTTTGAACTCTCTGACACAAATCAACCGCTGCTCAGAAGACTTGCCGAAGAGGCTCCGGGCTCTTTTCAGCATTCCATGCAGGTTGCCAATCTTGCCGAGGAGGCAGCAAGGACTATTGAGGCCAACCACCTGCTTGTACGTACCGGCGCTTTGTATCACGACATTGGCAAACTGGAAAAGTCGGAGTATTTTACCGAGAATGTTACAAAGGGTTTTAATCCGCATGAGACTCTTACCCCTGAAGAGAGTGCAAGGCTAATTATAAATCATATTGAAAAAGGGGTTGAACTTGCAAAGCGCTACAACCTGCCGTCGCAGATTATAGATTTTATACGTACCCATCAGGGAACAACCCGTGCTTATTACTTCTACCATAAATACAGTGAAGCACACCCGGGTGAAGATATTGATGAATCATTGTTTACCTATCCAGGGCCAAAACCTTTCAGTCGTGAAACGGCAGTCCTTATGATGACAGATGCTGTGGAGGCAACTTCACGAAGCCTTGAGGTTTATACGAAGGAATCGGTAAGCGAAATGGTTGATACAGTTATTGAAAACCAGATACGGGACGGACAATTTACAGATGCCCCGATAACTTTCAGGGATATTTCAGTCATAAAGGAGGTCTTCAAAAAGAGGCTGATAAACATTTACCATGCACGGATTGCGTATCCGGCAAGAGATAATTGATACAATATACGGTACCCGGTACCTGATACCCGGTACCTGACACCTGATACCTAATCTACCTCATATCGATTATTTCGATGCCCTTGTACGTTGAGGTATTGAAGTCGAAGTAGCTCTTTTCGGGTTTAAATTTCAGATTATATTCCTTTACGGTGAGAGTGATGGTTATTCCGTCTCTGGTACGGTATTCAGCAGCGATTAGTTCGGAGCCTTTTCTGGTAACGGTCATTCTGATGCGTATCATTTCTGACCTGATATCTTTGGGGTAAAGATCAATTACCTGAAGGGATGATGACTCTTCCACGAGTCTGACTCTGTAATCATCCTTATACATTTCAAAAATCAGTGACGGCTTTGAAAAGAAGGAGATATCGTCATTTTCGGGCCTTGTGATAACAACTTCGTTTACAGAAGGCATATAGTTCCAACTGTCGGTACCGTTGAACCATGTTGTATTTTCAGGCAGTGTAAGTCTGTATTTGTCACCTGCTATCACCACACTTCCCTCTATTGAGTCTGTCCGGTTTTCCATCACGTCACTGGTAATCATTACAAATGAGATTGAAACCGAGGGAGCGGCCCTGGCAACGGAAGCGAATCTGTCGAGGGCTTTAAAGGCTTCGGGGTCCTCCTGGCCGAGCAGGGCCAGATTTAGTGCAGAGGCGATTATTAATAATGCTATCTTATTCATTGCGGTACTATTACTTTCACTCAAGGCTGTTCAAAATCTGTTCCAAACTCATCATATCGCTCACAAGAACGTCGCGGGCCTTGCTGCCTTCGAACGCCCCGACAATTCCGGCCGCTTCCAGCTGGTCTATAATCCGGCCGGCCCGGTTATAGCCTATGGAAAGTTTTCTCTGGATTAGTGAGGTTGAACCCTGCTGATGCTGTACTACCACCTTTGCAGCTTCATCGAACATGCTGTCACGTTTTTTAAGGTCAATCTCTGCAGGTCCGTTCTCATTGTCATCAATATATTCGGGCAGAAGCATCGCGTCGGGATAGCCCTGCTGAGAACCAATGTATTCGGTTACCTCTTCGATCTCCGGGGTATCGATGAAGGCACACTGGACCCTGGCCGGTTCACTGCCCGTTGATATCAGCATATCACCTCTGCCTACCAGCCTGTCTGCTCCGGTGGCATCAAGAATAGTTCTGGAGTCGACTGACGAGAAGACTCTGAAGGCGATCCTTACGGGGAAGTTTGCCTTGATAAATCCGGTTATGATGTTTGTTGAAGGCCGCTGAGTAGAAATAATAAGATGTATTCCTATGGCCCTTGCCAGCTGGGCCAGCCTGCCTATCGGTCCTTCTATCTCCCTCCCGGCTGTCATAATAAGGTCGGCAAATTCATCTATGATAAGAACGATATATGGCATGTACCTGTGTCCCTTTTCTGGATTCAGACGCCTGTTTATGAATTTTTCGTTGTATTCCTTTATGTTTCTTGACCCTGCTGTTTTCATCAGTTCCAGACGACTGTCCATTTCAATACACAATGAGTTCAGGGTGTTAATGACCTTACGTGTATCGGTAATAATTGCATCCTCATCACCGGGTAACTTGGCAAGGTAATGTCTTTCGATCTTTGCATAGAGCGGCAGTTCTACTCTTTTTGGATCAATGAGTACAAACTTCACCTCGGCAGGGTGTTTCTTATAGAGAATTGAAGTAATAATTGCATTTATACCTACCGATTTTCCCTGACCTGTTGCTCCGGCAACCAGCAGGTGCGGCATCCTGGTGAGGTCAACAATAAAAGGCTCATTTGTGATGGTCCTTCCCAGTGCGAGTGCTATTTCTGCCTTCGATTCCTGGAATGCCTTTGAGGTAATAAGAGACCGCATAGATACTATCTCAGGTCTTTTGTTGGGAACCTCGATCCCTACAGTTCCCCGGCCGGGTATCGGCGCAATGATCCTTATTCCCAGTGCAGAGAGATTAAGCGCAATATCGTTTTCCAGGGATTTAATACGTGCTACCCTGATGCCACGTTCCGGAACAACTTCGTAAAGAGTAACTGTTGGCCCGACAGTGGCAGAGATTGATCTTATGTTTATTTTATGATCGGCCAGAGCATTTATGATGTTATTTTTATTTTCAATGACTTCAGAATCATCATATCCCCCTCCCTTCTGGTAATCAGTCAGTAGTGTCACCGGCGGGAACTGGTATCTCGGAAGATCGAGCCTCGGATCAAAATCTTCCATCAGTTTGTGGACTTCGTCATCGGATAGCTTTTCACCCTCACCGGCCCTGGTAATCTTTATGGAGACCTCTTCGCCCTCAGCATTGTCAGGCTCCTCCGGTTCTTCCACGTCAAAGTCGTGTATGATCCTTTTAGGGCGCAAATTTTCATTAAGACTTTCACTCTCGCTTACAGGCTGTGGGTTAATATTGGTATCTATTATAAAACTTTCGGGTCCGGTTTCAGTCTCAGTCTGTTTTTCATCCCCCTCATTACCTTTTAACGGTTTGAGTGAAGGTATACGTTTCATAATTGCTTCGGGACTAACCTTCAGGGCGAATACCAGATAGGAGAGTACAAAAATAATGATCAGCACTCCCGTGCCTATCTTTCCCATGAATGCATTAAGCCAGTTTACAGCGTAATAACCATGTGCGCCGCCAGGCCCGCTTCCAAGAGCACTACTCCCTGCACCGAAGATAAAACTGAGCCCCAGTGAAAGTATTATTATGGCAAAGGCGATTTTGACACTAAGACTCCAAATCTTTATCTGCCTCATATTAAGCAGATAGAGTCCGATTCCTCCTATTATTACCGGGAATAGAAACGACGCGACACCGAATCCTTTGCTTATCAGCAACTCTGCTATCCAGTGACCGCTCTTGCCAGACCAGTTTCTGGCCTGAATCTCTGCCCCTGAGAGCACATTATCGCCTATACTCTGGTCAGACTTCCACCAGAAAATATAGGCTATCAATGCAAAGAGAAGGTATATTGCAAAGCCTGTGAATAGGGTTCCAAAAACGAATTTAATCCTCTCATTGCCTGATGGATCTTTTTGCCTTGTTTTGTGATTCGTAACGGTGACCCGTGACTTACCTTGTTTCCTGCCCATGATTTACAAACAGTCCCTGTAAATGAAACTTCAAAATTAGCAAATTAGAAGGATCAAACAAAGAGAGCGATATTTAATTCGCAGAGTAAGTTTTGCGGGTTGTTATAAATTGACAAGCCTCATTATATAATCGTCTATTACTTCCTTTGAAACCCGGCGGTACTTTTCCCTCCTGGAAAATACCTTTTCAGGTATCTCTTTCCGGTAGATGCCTTCAGCTTCAAAAACGAACTCTCTTTCCCCCATAAAGAAGAAGAACTTTAGAAGCACACCGTCAATTTCCTGGAAAGGTGTTGCTGTATTAGGTTTCTTTATATCTATCTCATCGGTATACCATATATCGAAAACCGAGTCTGGCATTGAACTGAGCCTTACCTCGGCATGTATGCAGTTGAATCCCAGTATCTGTCCCTTTTTACCGGTTTTCTCAATCTCCATCCCTTCCATAAGCATAAGGCCTGGTGG
>JAWOIF010000062.1:0-33800 GCA_046484805.1 Bacteroidales bacterium | reverse complement strand
TGCGCAATTACGGGAATGAACAGTATTAATACTGCTGCTATGGTATATAGAATTCTCTTTTTCATCGCTGGCATGATTTAATAGTTAAGCTCCTCTCCTCTTCCCTGTACAGCCGGTGCGCCACCGGTTGGTGACTGCTGCTTTGACTGAGAAAGTATCTTCTGAATTATTCTGTTTCTTTCATTGTCTGTCCAGCCTTTCATCTCCCTGTCCTTCTCTTCATCATAAAACACAATACCATCAATCATTGTCTTGTCGGCTCGTGCATAAATTGACAGCGGATTGTCCGTCCACAACACCAGATCAGCATCCTTTCCAACCCTGATGCTGCCAATGCGGTCATCGAGGTGCAGTATTTTCGCCGGATTGAGTGTAACCAGTTTAAGTGCCTCTTCCTGAGAAATGTTACCGTATTTTACCATCTTTCCTGCCTCCTGGTTGAGCCTGCGTGCCATTTCGGCGTCATCGGAATGGAGACATGTAAGAACCCCCTGGCTCAGTAGTATCGGTGCGTTGTAGGGGATTCCTTCCCATACCTCATTTTTGTATGCCCACCAGTCAGAAAATACCGAGCCTGCAGCGCCATGGGCAGCCATCAGGTCAGCCACCTTGTAGCCTTCGTTCATGTGTATCAGGGTGTGGGCCCTGAAACCAAGTTCATCAGCCAGCCTCATTATCATATTGGCCTCACTCTGAACATAGGTATGGCATGCCATAAAGCTCCTGCCTTCAAGTACCTCCACAAGTGCATCCATTTGAAGGTCACGGCGCGGAGGAATAGCTTTTGCCTGCTCCCTGGCCGGCAGTGAGTTGTACTTTTTCCACTCTGCAGCATATTCACCGGCCCGCAGGTAAGCATCCCTGATTATCTGCTCGGTACCCATTCTGCTATTAGGGAAGCGCGTTGTCGAACGCTTAACATTCTCACCAAGAGCATGTTTCAGGAATTGTGTCTGATTCTTTACAAGCATCTCCTCCGCCGAAAAACCCCAGCGAAGCTTGATTATTGCTGACTGACCACCAATAGGATTCGCAGAGCCATGTAGCAGATGAGATGTTGTCACACCGCCTGCAAGCTGTTGGTATATGTTCCTGTTGGCAGGGTCTATCACATCGCCGATCCTCACCTCCGAGGTAATGGCAAATCCTGTCTCGTTGGTGGCATTCGTGGCAATATGGCTGTGCTCATCAATTATCCCGGGGGTCAGATGCATCCCTGTTCCATCTATAATCCTTACTCCAGAGGCATTGAGGTTTTTTCCCACAGCGGCTATCTTGCCGTTTCTTACCAGAACATCGCCGCCTTCAATAATTCCCTCATTTTCAAGTGTCCAAACCGTAGCATTCCTTATCAGAATATCTTCCTGAACCGGCCTTTGATGCCAGCCGTACGCAAGGAAGGGATAGGTGATTATGCCCGGCTCTCCGGCTTCCGTCGCCATTGACTGCGGCCTCTCCTTGCGGCTCACCGGTTCCCGGAAGTCCGCCTGCCATTCAATCCATGAGCCGTCTGCAGCCTGTCCGGTACCCTTCAGCACCTTCTCCTCTGCATGACCCGAAAGCCTTACATTACTTTTGTTCTCGGTAAAACTGATCGCAAGAAGGCTCCCTGACAATGTAGCTTCTGTTTTCAAAACCGTATCGCCAGTTTTAACCCGGGCCGTGAGTCTCGTACTTGTCTGTTCAATCTCAAGAGTGTATTCCTTTCCGCCTGCCTTAAGATCGTATATACCCGCCACCTGAACGATATTCTGTGGAGTGATGACATGCCTGGAACCCTGTATCCAGTTATCGTAAATAATGCAACTCTCATCGAAGATATCACCTGAGGTCACAAGCAGGTTGGCAACCATTCCGGGCTTGATCGCACCCAGAAGTTTATCTGTTCCGGTCATTTTTGCAGGAACCGAGGTTACCGCACTGAGTGCAGCCGTTTTATCGAGCCCGCTGGCCACTGCCTTCCTCAGGTTCTTCAGAAAATCTGATTTTCTTCTCAGGTCTGAAGTTGTGATGGCAAATTCGATGCCCTCACCTGCAACTATACCGGGATTATAGGGTGCCAGCTCCCAATGCTTGAGCTGATCTACCCTCACGCTATTGGCAATGTAAGAGTCCTTTACGTCCGGCGCTTCAGGAAAATTCAATGGAATAATAAGTGATACACCTGTCTTCTTTATCTCTTCAATGGTCTGATATTCATCACCATTACCTTTTACTATATACCTGAATCCAAACTCTTTGCCGATGTTATGAGCCCTGATAATCTCATACCTGTTCCTAACCTCAAACACTTTGGGAAGATTACGGTTTCTCTTCTCTGCCTCTAAGGCAGCATCGAAAAACACCCCGTCAGCGATTGACTTGTACCAGCCGGCATCGTAATAGAACTGCCTGAGTAGTGCTATGCTACCGAACTGGGATGTCGGATATGCATCCTGTGATGTACCCCTGACCATGGAAAAGTGTGTCGATACCCTGTCGGCAAGAATGATCTTGTTCGTACGATCATTGGCAAGGGTCACCAGGGCCGATGTGCCCCGTGCAATACCATCTTCACGATGAGTTACCACAGCTCCAAAGCCTGCCTGCCTGTACTCCCCGGCAGATCTGTCATCCGGCATAAAGCCCGAGGCGGCATCATAACTCTCTTTTATGCCCTCATTCCAATAATCTGCTACCCTGGCCCGCGGGGTTGTACCGGTCTGGCGACCTGCAAAACCTCCTATCAGCGAGAGAATTGACGGGTCAATACCGGCGGTTTGTTGTGTCTGAGCAGGCCTGGTTTCACGCTGAATTCCATAACTGGAATAGATATCAATAAATGAAGGATAAACTGTTTTTCCTGTCAGATCTGCAATCCTGGCTCCTGACGGAGCTTTAAGGCCTTTTCCAACTTCGATTATGCGGCCATCCTTAATTATGATATCTGCATTTTCAAGTGTTGTGGTATGATCGACCACAACCTTTGCTCCCTTAAGGAACCAGGTACCCGGACGGGTATCGCTGACTCCGACAACGGGATAATTGTCCTGCTGAGCTAATATCAATAAAGGCATCAGTAAGACCAGCGAAATAACTAATATACGTTTCAATGGTTTGGTTATTAATGGTTTATAAGTAATGGTTGGTTATTAAATCATTCTGTGAGTATTCTACCATGCTTAATTTCAGTTGCCTTTGAGGTAGCCGTCAAGGTAGGCAAATCGCGCAGGAAGCTTTCCACCCTCTGTAATTGTAGCTCTGATAATCATTCCACTCTCTGTTCCTGTCAGAAGGTCACGGAGTACTGTGCTCATAAGCTGCTTCCCGAAGTCTTCTGAAGCATCGCGGGGCAGTTCGCCAGGAAGGTTGTCGATCGACATGACTGTAATGTTATCTGGATTCGAGAAGGCCACTTCCTCTTTGCCGGTCTGCCGGTTGTAATCGTAAAACGGATCGGCGATGGTTGTGGCTCTGATAGTTGTGGGTATCGGGCCGTCGATATCACAGCTGACGTCAGCTATTACTGACACTCTGAAATCAGGACTATTTACATCTTCCGCAGAGAAGAAATTCGGACTTGCAGGATCCCAGAAATGACCCGGCACCAGTAAATCGGTAACCCTGGTATAGGGAACGAAAGTTGATATATACTCTTTCGGGAACTTTATAAAATGTCCAAAATCAAATTGAGAGCCATCAGGTCTTTCTGTATAGTGCTCCGGGCCAATCTGGCATACCACCGGAGTATCAAAATCGCGGGAGAGGTACTCTTCCGGGTCAACCTGGGTGGGATTGCAGACTGCGATCGTCTCCATGGCTCCGTTGGCCACTCTTCCGGTTCCGGTCACCAGAATTTTTAGTCCCGGTTGCAGCCTTACCTTACCCAGTATTCCCCACATCTCCTGAAGATCCTTGCACTGGTGAGCCGGTTTCAGGTCAAACTTTCCGGTCTTTATTCCAAGGGCACGTAGTCCGTTGTAGGCTCCGACTATCCCGGCCCAGCGGCCAAAGGCTACCACCCTGCTTCCTGAATCTTCAGCAAGATACTCATAATCAATAAGTTTAATCCTTTTGCTCACAATTTCCCTGAACATATCCTTGTTGTAGGGTTGCTCCTTTGTTACATGGGCGAAGAAGAGGTATGTTTTGTCGGCTATAAATGTACTTTTATCAACCTCCTTCACTCCCATCAGTATATCGCAGTTGCTGAGGTCTTCACTCAAAGTAATTCCGAGAGATTTATATTCCTCATCCTTATAGCATCTGATATCGCTGGGCTGAACATAAAATTCGGCATTCGGGTAAATCGCCATAAGCTTTACGATCTGTGTCGGAGTAAGCGGTACCCGTCTGTCGGGAGGAGTTTTGGTTTCACGCAGGATACCTATTCTGATAGTATTATTCATGTCTCACATGTTATTGGGTTAGGGTGTGAAGATACAAAATCCGGCCCGATTTTTGAAAAGGGAAAGTTGTTATAGGACATGTATTGCAGTATATTTAGTATATTTGCAGGCCATATTACGGGGCTGACATGGTTTTGACAGCAAGCCGGGGTGGTATGTAAGCATGCAGGGTGTGGTGGCGCAACCCCAACTGTGTCACGAACAACAAATGGCGAAAACAATTACG
This sequence comes from Bacteroidales bacterium, assembly GCA_046484805.1. Lineage (GTDB taxonomy): Bacteria > Bacteroidota > Bacteroidia > Bacteroidales > VadinHA17 > SLNP01. The sequence goes on along the minus strand of JAWOIF010000062.1, from coordinate 29,186 downwards.
CTCTCGCAGCTTAACCGAATAAAGTAGGTAAGCTCAATTTCGGTACCAGGTACCGGAACGGGACGTCTCCCGGGAGGTTACGACCTTAGCCGGCCTGATACGGAGGCGCACGCAATTAAGGTATAGTCGGTAAAAGTCTCCGGTTTACCGGCGAAATTAAGGAGATAAGGACCGGTTCGGTTGTTCTGCCCCTGACCGGCCCCGACAATCAAGCAGAAATAAGCATGTAGAAAGCATATGGTCTCCTTGCCTGGACGCGGGTTCGACCCCCGCCAGCTCCACGATCAAGCAAGCACTGCCACTTCCGCAAGGAAGTGGTTTTGTTTTGCTGCGAAGCGTTGAGAGCTTGTTCTAAAAAGCATAGCAGCAAAACAAAGCTAACATTTGCCGCAAGGCAAATGGCAGTGCTTATTTTCAGGTCTGAAACTAAGGGCCGGCCGAACGAAGTGAGGCACCCCCGCCGAGAGGTGGGAAAAGTAGATCACGACTGACCGAAAGTTCTCCAGCATCCTTACCGGACTGAATCCCAATACCACCTACTTCGTGAGATCCTATGCCGTAAATAGTTCAGGAACCGGCTATGGTCAGCCTCAGACCTTCACTGCAGGTGCCACTCCCGTTGCAGACTTCACCGTCTCAACAACCACCGTTGTTGAAAACCAAAGCCTTCAGTTCACAGATCAATCAGCCAACCACCCAACAAGCTGGAGTTGGAATTTCGGGGATGGTACTACCAGTAATCAGCAAAATCCATCAAAATCCTACACAACAGCCGGAACCTATACGGTCAGCCTTACTGCCACAAATAATCATGGCCATGACATAATGACTAAAACTGAATATATCATTATTAAACCTGCTCCACTGACAGATGCAAGAGATGGAAAGGTTTACCAGACCGTGCTGATCGGCAACCAAATCTGGATGGCCGAAAACCTTGCTTATCTGCCTTCCGTGAATCTTACCTCCGACCGCTCTCTGTCATCCTCCCGTTATTATGTATATGGATATTACGGAACCAATGTGAGCACCGCCAAAGCCACCTCCAGCTACAAGACCTATGGGGCTTTATACAACTGGCCGGCGGCCACGAAGGCATGTCCTACCGGATGGCATTTACCCACTGACGCGGAATGGAAGCAACTGGAAATGTACCTGGGCATGAGTCAGACACAAGCTGACAGAAATGCAGAAAACCGGGGAACCAATCAGGGAAGCAAACTTGGAGGGAATGCATCATTATGGGCTTCCGGGGTTTTAAAAAGCAACCCGGAATTTGGAGCCACCGGCTTCTCAGCCCTTCCTGGTGGCTGGATGGATATGAATGGCAATTTCAGTACTTCAGACGGTATTTTTGGTTTCTGGTGGAGTAGTACAAAGTATGGTTCCAGCTCTGCATGGTACCGGATTGTCCATCGTAATTACACTGGTGTGTCAAGGGCATACGCTACTGGAAGCATGGGTGCATCTGTACGTTGCATAAGAGATTAGGTCATCACAGATAATTAATCAGGATATAAAGCCGCGTAGTTCAGTTGCACCCCATCTGATCCCTTATTGCCTTTTTAGGGCAATATTGATACCGTCAAATTAATTGTTAAATTCGGGGCGTTTTCCAAACAGGAATATTAACCCGACCCGAAATGATCAGAGAATACCTTGAAAAACGTATATCGGAAGATACCAGACAAAAACTTATACAATCTCCCCTGGCTCGAAAAGTAATCAACTTTATTGACGATGTTCAGGCAACTTTCTTTTGCAGTAATCTGAACAGACTGGCAAAAATATACCGAACCGACAAATATGGAACCCACTATTACACACAACACTACCAAACTCATTTTAAGAAGTTTAAATATAAGAGGGTCAGATTACTTGAAATCGGTGTCGGTGGCTATGAAGACCCATTCATAGGAGGCAAGTCCTTGAGAATGTGGAAGAAATATTTTCCTTTTGGTAAAATATATTCTATTGATATCTACGACAAATCCTTTCTCCAGGAAAACAGAATAAAGATATTTCAGGGAAGTCAGGTAGATAAGGACTTTCTGGAAAGAGTGACAGGATTATCAGGCGATCCAGATATAATTATAGATGACGGAAGCCATATCAATGAACATGTTATTGAGACTTTTAAGCTGCTGTTCCCTAAATTGAAAGACGGAGGCATTTATGTTATTGAGGATACACAAACTTCTTATTGGGAGGATTTTGGCGGATCAATGGATTTCCGGAATCCAGATACCATTATGTCCTTTTTCAAGAGTCTGACAGATTCACTTAACAACAAGGAGTTTATATGCCCCGGTTACGAACAGAATTATTATGACAAAAAGATAATCTCGATGCATTTCTATCATAACCTGATTGTAATCTACAAAGGTAATAATGATGAGGAGTCAAATGTTGTGAAAAACAACCAGAGATGACACAAGCCCTGCTTTGTCTGTCGATGTTAATACTTTTAGCTGTTACGATCCACTTTTTTTAATATTTTTAAATTCTGTTGATACATTATAATAAACTGCATAACTGATGAAAGCACTTATCCGTACCCTTGCACTTATTTTTCTGTCAACTCTCACTTCAGAGATATCAGACGCACAAAAAGCAATCTATACCACTAACGGAGGCATGACTATAGGCTTTGGCATCGGAGGTGCATATCAGAAGTCCGATATTGCAAATTCAATTGGCGGAGGGTTTGATTTCTGGCTTGGACACCATATTGCCAAAAGGGAAAATGCCTTCTTCGGATATGACTGGCGATTCCGTTTTCTGGCAGGAGAAAACATGGCTCACGATCACAGGATAAACACCGACGGAACCTACTCAAACATCAATTATAAATTCTTCAACTATGATCTGGAACTGGGACTGACACTTAACCGGCTGCGTGAGCGTACAAGAATAGTTCTGTCTGGATTTGCCGGAGGAGGCATAACGCACGGCAGGACATTCACTGACCTTTACGATCAGAGTGGAAGCCTTTATGACTACACGGTTATTGATCCGAATCAGATCAGGGCACAGGTAAATGCAGACCTTCTTGAACTCTCTGACGGTGAGTATGAAACTAAACTTGTAAACAAAGCTGCCATTCTGCCGACAGTTGGATTATTCCTGGGCTATCAGTTCTCTCCGTCGTTCGCCCTCGGAATAGAGCACAAGACTAATATCTCGATGACCGAGGCCAACAGCACTTTCGGTATCAATATTGACAATAGGGCGCTTACAGATTCTCCGCGTGACAGAAACAACTACACCTCGCTGGTTTTCAGATGGAGCATGGGAGGCGGATCGGGGATAAGCAGAACAAGAAGAATATATGCGCCTGTAAGCACAATCCCTGCAACACGAACCACTCCGGTGACCCAGGTAAGACCTGACAGGCCGGTAGCCGTTCAGCGCCCGGTATCATTGCCCCCACCACCGGTTGTAAGAATAACCTCTCCGTCAGCCAATCCCCATAATACAACCTCAACCACAATAAATATTACCGCCAGGATACAGAATGTGAGCAGCAGGCAGAACATTCAGGTGCTTCTCAACGGAAATAACATAAGTTTTGAATTCAGCCAGTCAACCGGAACTCTGAGAACAAGTCTCTCACTGTCAGAAGGACGTAACTCGCTGACAATTTCGGCAGCCAATGAGACCGGCAGCGCCAGGGACAATCTGACCATCAACCACAATCGCACAATAAGGCAGCCCGTTGCTGCATTGCCGGGGGTTAAGTTTCTCAATCCGGCTTCACCTGTAACAGTCGACAACAATATATTCCAGCTGAGGGCACAGACAGAGAATGTTAAAGCATGGCAGGATGTTTCACTTATGGTTAATGGCACCAGGTTCACCAACTTTTCACTCACTCCCGAAGGCCTGATTACAACCAATATAGGACTTAATGAAGGAGTCAACAAGATTGAGATTACCGTGAAGAACGAAGCCGGAACGGCTACCGACAAAACAACAATTACCTACGGCAAACCTGCTGAAAAACCAGTTACGCCACCCGTTACACCTCCTGTCACTCCTCCTGTCACACCACCCGTTGTAACACCCCCTCCGGCGGTTTCCATTACCATTCCCGGTACGAATCCGCACACGACTTCTGACCCGACACAGACTCTGCAGGCAACTGTAGCAGGAGTAACCGGCAAGGATAACATTACAGTGACTGTCAACGGAAGGAGTGTCGGTAACTTTACCTATGACAACAGTACCAGAATCCTGAGGCTGAACGTTCAGTTGGCGGAGGGCCGTAATGTTGTAACAATTACAGCCACAAGCGAGGCCGGCAAGGGTACTGCTTCACAGGTAATACAAAAAGCTACAAGGCCATGCCCGGTACCGGTTATAAGAATCATTGAGCCGGCATCCAATAATATCGCAACTGAAAACCAGACTCTCAGGCTGAGGGTAGCCACCGCCAATATAAGCGGGAAGAACCAGCTTACCCTAACCTTGAATAAAAGGAACACCAATGATTTCAGTTACAGCGGTAACGAACTGACATATAATACAATACTCGCAGAAGGAGTGAATACATTAACATTATCTGCCGAAAATGAATGCGGCAGGGAGAGTATAACCATGACAGTTACCTATAAGCCTAAACAGGTGGAAGTACCGGTTGAAAAGCCATGCGGGATAAGGATCAATCCCGGCAATGCAGACTGGCAATTCTGTCTCATCACGCCAACAGGTACCTTTAACCGTGCTAGTCTGACAAACAAGAATTTCAGTTATTCCGGGCCTGCCAGCAGTCTCTATTTCATGCCAACGGCAGGAGGAGGCGAAGCTACTGTAAAAGGGGCGCCGTATACGGTAAGATCAGGACAATACTACCTTTTCACCGGAAATATTAAAGTCACAGTCAGCACTAACAATCCGGGTTCCATGGGCCAATGGTCAGTCTGCATCGAAGCCGACAGGCCACCGACCTCCGGAATTGGCAACAACCGTCCGAAGAGTCCGTGTGAAAAGGGAGCAGACAATTCAGATACAGATAACCCCGGAAAATAGAGATAAAAGAGTGAGATTATTAAAGTTTCGGGCTTCCTTTATCGCTTAGCTCTTCAAATCTTGAGATAATTACGGCGCCGCAACTGTCACTGAAGACATTGACAGTAGTACGGAACATATCCAGAATCCTGTCAACAGCAAGTATTATTACCACTCCTTCGAGTGGTAATCCGACAGCTCCCAGGATGATTGACATCATTACCAGTCCGCTCATAGGAATACTTGCCGCCCCGATTGAAGCCAGCACCGCTGTTATTGCAATAGTCATCTGGGCACTAAAGGAGAGTTCGAAGCCATAAACCTGGGCAATAAAAATTGTGGCCACACATTCATAGAGTGCCGTACCGTCCATATTCATCGTTGCACCGATGGGCAGCACAAAGCCTGAAGCCCTTTTTGAAGCTCCCGAAACTTCTGTCACAGCCTTCATTGTAAGAGGAAGGGTTACGATGGTTGAGCATGTTGAAAAAGCCGTGATCAGAGCAGGAATCATCCCCTTAAAATGTTTAACCGGACTGACCTTCCCGAGTGAATAAAGAAGCAGGGGAAGTGTTACAAACATATGTATGGCCAATCCTGCCAGAACAATTATGAAATAAAATCCAAGAGGTTTGAAAGCGGAAAACCCTGTTCTTGCGACTATACCTGTTATGATTCCGAAAACCCCCAGAGGAGCAGTCCAGATAATAAATGATGTCATTTTAAGCATTGCCTCAAAAGCAGCCTCGAAGAAACCTGATATCAGCTTACGTTGATCAACTTTAAGCCTTGTTACAAAATATCCGAAAAGAATTGAAAAGAAGATTACCGGCAGAACATCGCCCGATGCTGCAGCTGCAACCGGGTTTTCAGGAATAATATGCAATAATATCTCTCCCAGACCACGTTCAATTGCCGTAATAGTATCAGGATTAGCCTCGAGGCCAATATCTGCGCCTACACCGGGTTTCAGCAGATTAACGAGGATTTGTCCGGTTATTATAGCAATCAGGCTGGTGCAGATATAATATATGAATGTCCGAAGACCAATTCTGCCTAGACCATGCGCAGAACCTACCTGTATTACCGAACTGATTATTGATGTTATAACCAGTGGTATTATTGCCATCCTGAGCAGTCTCAGGAATATATCAGCAAGGGGTTCGGTAAATGGGATTGCAGTTTCACCGATAGTCAGACCGGTAATAATTCCGAGAAAGAACCCCACAAATATGAAGATAGTCAGACTGTATTTCCTTCGAAAAAGCATTCCGGCTCCTGCATTCTTTCTCCAAAGCTAACAAATAATGCTTAACAGCATGAAAAAAAAGCAGATTAACCTCTAAACAGGAGATACATTACTGCAGCAATTGACGCTCCTGCAAGCGGTCCCACTATGGGAACCCAGGAGTATCTCCAGTCACTGTCGCGCTTGCCTGGTATCGGCAGGAAATAGTGCATTATACGCGGGCCGAGGTCCCTGGCAGGATTGATTGCATAACCTGTCGGGCCACCCAGCGACAGCCCAATACCCAGCACCACTATGGCAACCGGCAGGGCATTGAGGGAACCAAGACCAATATCAGGAGCAGCCATATATAAAACCGCAAGAGCAAGCACGTATGTACCGATAACCTCTGTCAGTATATTGTGCCAGTAGCTTCTGATATTCGGACCGGTGCTGAATACCGCCAGTTTAAGATCAGCATCTTCAGTAGCGTCAAAATGCTTTTTATAGGCCACCCACACCAGGAATGCACCAAACATCGCCCCCAGCATCTGGGCAGAGACATATAGAGGCATAAGTGAGAGGGAAAATTTATTTGCCAGTACCAGGGCAAGGGTTACGGCAGGATTCAGATGAGCCCCGCTAACGGGGGCTGCTATCAGCACACCTGTAAAAACGCCGATAGCCCAGCCAAATGTAATTACTATCCATCCGCTGTTGTGCCCTTTGGTCTTTGACAGAACGACGTTGGAAACGACACCGCCACCAAAAACAAGGATCATGGCAGTACCGAAAAACTCAGCAAAAAAAGCATTCATAGGAATCTGTCTTTGTTATATGTTATTAATGTAAAACCTCTAACTTGTTATACCTGTCACTTATCATCGGCCCACGCCAATGCACTCCTCACTGCTCTCTTCCACCCTGCAGTAAGCCGGGTGCTTTCTGACTCACCGATCTTTGGAGTGAAAGTACGGTCGGCCTGCCACTGCTCCCTAATCTGATCAATATTTTTCCAGTAACCGACAGCGAGGCCGGCCAGGTAAGCAGCCCCAAGCGCAGTAGTCTCTGTCGAACGGGGCCTGACCACATCAGCCTGCAGGATATCTGCCTGGAACTGCATGAGAAGATCATTAACCGCAGCTCCTCCATCAACCCTCAGCTCAAGCTTCTTGAGGCCCGAATCCTTCTTCATGGCCTCCACTACATCGGCAGTCTGAAAAGCAATGCTTTCAAGAGCCGCCCTGGCAATATGAGCGGCCGTGGTTCCCCTTGTAACACCAACCAGTGTCCCCCTTGCATGCTGATTCCAGTAAGGTGCACCCAATCCGGTAAAAGCAGGCACAAAACAGACTCCGCCATTGTCACTCACCTGTGATGCGAGCCCTTCAATCTCAGCCGAGCTGCCAATCAGCCCGAGTCCATCACGCAACCATTGAACAACCGCCCCGGCAATGAAGATGCTTCCCTCCAGTGCATAGTGTGTCTCTCCTCCCAGCTGCCATGCTACTGTTGTTAATAAATTACTATCTGAACGAACAGGTTTTTCACCGATATTCATAACCAGAAAACAACCGGTACCGTAAGTGTTCTTTATCATACCCGGTTCGGTACACATCTGTCCAAACAGGGCTGCCTGCTGATCGCCGGCGATGCCGGCAACCCTGACAGGAACCGAAAGAAAATCGCTGGCGCTGCAATATACCTCACTTGATGATTTAACCTCAGGCAAAATATTCGCCGGTATATCAAATAGTTTAAGTAGTTCATCGTCCCAGTCCATAGTATTGATATTGAAGAGCATAGTCCGGGATGCATTAGTAACATCAGTTATGTGGGTCTTTCCCCCTGTAAGATTCCAGACCAGCCATGAATCTATCGTTCCAAAAGCAAGCTCACCATTTTCGGCCTGAGATCTTGCTCCCTTAATATTATTAAGTATCCACCATATCTTGGTTGCTGAGAAATAGGCATCGATTATCAGGCCTGTCTTTTCGCTGATCATCTCTGAATATCCTTCAACCTTCAGCCTGTCACAAAAATCTGCAGTCCTGCGGTCCTGCCAGACGATTGCATTGTAAACCGGTTCACCTGTCCTCCTGTTCCAGATAACAGTTGTCTCGCGCTGATTGGTTATGCCAACGGCCTCTATTTCACGGTCATCCAGTTGCCCTTTTGCGAGAGCCTCACGCGCTACAGATGCCTGTGTTTCCCATATTTCAGCAGCATCGTGTTCCACCCATCCGGGCTCCGGGTATATCTGGGCAAACTCCTTTTGTGCCGTTGATACCGGCAAACCGTTATGGTCGTAAATGATTGCCCTCGAGCTTGTTGTTCCCTGATCAAGGGCCAGAATGTAGCTGTTCATTTTGCTGAAGTATTTAATGGTAACAATTTATGTTCATTAAGTGACGTATTATAAGAGTATAACCATATCTGGTAAATATAACCGGCAGGATCATACCAGTGTGACCTCAATTCCCTTTTCTCTAATAAGATGAATAAAACTACCCGGGGCATTATTGTCTGTAATAATATGGTGTACCTGACTTATGTTGCAGATCTTTCCAAACCCCCTTTTGCCAAACTTTGATGAATCTGCGAGTACAATTACCTTCTTTGAGGCCCTTATCATATGCTGATTCAGATGAGCTTCTGCAATATTACTGGTAGTAAGGCCAAAATCAAGGTCAATACCATCCACACTAAGAAAAAGTTTGCTGCACATCATCTCTGAAAGCAGGCTCTCAGAATAGGGCCCGATTACAGAGGCGGAACTTTTTCTGAGGGCACCTCCAAGCTGTATTATCTCAATGTTTGGCCGGTAACTCAAAATCAGCGAAACCTTGACAGAAGGAGTAATTACAGTGAACGGCTCGGCGAGATAGATCGCACGGGCGAATGACAGCAGTGTCGTACCTGAAGCAATTATTATTTTGTCATTATGATTCAACAGGCTGCTGGCAGCCTCTGCTATTCGTCGCTTTTCCTCTACCTGAACCTTCTCTTTTTCATCAATATGACGGTCGTGTATAAGTGAACCGAACGGACTGGCGCTGCCATGACTCTTCAAAAGTAGCTTCCGCTCCTCAAGCTGTTTCAGATCTTTTCTTATTGTCACTTCTGAAACACCGAGACTTTCACTAAGATCTTGAACCTTAACAAATCCCTCTTTTTCAAGAAGATCTAAAATGTACTTGTGACGTTGTGCAATATTTCCCATAGCCGGAATCTTTCTGTTCAACAGGATAATCATACAAATATATCAAAACAACCAAATATTCAAAAAAGAAAATGAAACCTTTTTATACTGCATATGAAACTTTTTAAAATATTATATATTTCGTTTGTTAATTATTTCTTTCGTTTTTCTTTTGTCTTCTGATTCAAATAGTCTAGATTTACATTTTTAATTGAATTTTGTTTTATTAATAATTTTCTCTATTACATGGAACGGGAGGGCTTTCTAAATCAGATGAGGGAGTCGCAGGATAATTGGGACTTCATTATTATAGGTGGCGGAGCAACCGGACTCGGCATTGCGATAGACGCTGCGAACCGGGGATACAAGACTGTATTGCTCGAGCAGTCAGATTTTGCCAAAGCTACCTCAGGCCGGAGTACAAAGCTGGTGCACGGGGGAGTAAGATACCTGCAAAAAGGAGATGTAGGCCTGGTTGTTGAAGCCTTGCGTGAAAGAGGTTATTTGAGGAAGAACGCACCTCACCTGGTTAAGAGCCAGAGGTTCATTATTGCCAATTATCTCTGGTGGGAGAAGCCATTTTACTCATTAGGCCTGACAATGTATGATCTTCTTTCAGGTACTATGAGCCTGGGCAGGTCAAAACCTGTCAGCAGAAAAGAGGTAATAAAAAGGATCCCTCAGATAGAAAAGAAGAATCTCAAGGGAGGGGTGCAGTATTATGACGGGCAGTTCGATGATGCCAGGCTGGCAGTGAATATGATGCAGACAGCTATAGACAACGGAGCAGCAGTTGTGAATTATGCCATGGTAACCGATCTTATCAAAAATCGTGAAGGCAGGATATCAGGTGTAAAGGTAAGGGACGAGATAGAAGGTAGTGAGTTTGTACTCAGGGGGCATTGTGTAATAAATGCTACGGGCATTTTTGTCGACAGTGTCATCCGCCTGGATAATCCCGATGAGCACCCCCTTGTCAGGCCCAGCCAGGGTGTACACCTGGTGGTCGACAAATCTTTTCTCGGCGGCGATGATGCCATAATGGTACCCAAAACCTCTGACGGAAGGGTAATGTTCGGAGTACCGTGGCATGACAGGGTTATATTGGGTACCACAGATATTCCGGTGAATGAGTTCGTGCTGGAACCAAGGGCACTTAAAGAGGAGGTGGATTTCATACTGGAAACTGCCGGAAGATATCTTGAGAAAAAACCTGAAAGAAAAGATGTTCTCTGTGTATTTGCAGGTTTGAGGCCCCTTGCAGCACCCAGAAAAAATGCTAACGGTGCAAAAACCAAGGAGATATCACGCAGACACAAGCTTATAGTCTCTCCATCGGGTCTTGTTACTATCACTGGTGGGAAGTGGACAACATACAGGCAAATGGCGAAAGAGACCCTCGACATTGCCATAAGATCCGGCAAGATGGAGTTCTTGCCGTGCAAAACAGCACACCTCAAAATCCACGGCTATGTCAGGAATCCCGACCGTACAAAATGGATGCATATTTACGGAAGTGACCAGGCTGAGATAATTAAACTGCAGGAGGAGAATCCGGCATTTGCCGAAAAGCTTGATGAGAGATATGATTTTACGGTGGCCGAAGTTGTATGGGCAGTCAGGAAGGAGATGGCCCGTACCATAGATGATGTTCTGGCAAGAAGGATCAGAATACTTTTCCTCGATGCAGGAGCTTCAATTGAGATGGCACCGAAGGTGGCATCAGTAATGGCCGCTGAGCTAAAAAGAAATAGTGACTGGGAGCAGCAACAGGTAAAAGAATTCATTGAAATTGCCGGTTCCTATGTTTTACAGGAAATACCAGGAATTGGATGATTGATAAAATAGAGAGATGAAGTATTCAAAAAAAGCATTAAGCATTGGATCTGCAGGAGCTCTTGGACTCTTATCCTTTACGGCATCAGAATCTTTCCCTTACCAATCAATTACGAAGCCCGTTGATCCGCAGAAGAAGCAACCCAATATTATTATCATTATGGCAGACGATATTGGTTATTCTGATATAGGTTGTTATGGATCAGAAATAAGGACGCCTAATCTGGACCGTCTGGCAGATGAGGGTATACGATTCACCCAATTCTATAATACAGGAAGGTCGAGTCCAAGCCGCGCTTCTCTTCTCACAGGCATGTATCCTCACCAGGCTGCCATGGGGCATCTTGCTACCAGGCCTTTGTGGGATGAACCCGGGTACCTCGATGACCTAAGTAAAAGTACTGCTACAATAGCAGAAGCATTGAAGGAAGACGGCTATTCAAACTATATGACTGGCAAATGGCACCTGTACGGTATGATTAATGCCAGTTCAGTTGAAGAGCTGGCTGCCGACAGAAGCAACTGGCCACTACAGAGAGGCTTCGACCGCTACTTCGGGAACCTGAGTGGTTCTTGCAGCTACTGGGATCCATTTACACTGATCTCAGGTAATAACTTCATCCCACCCGGCGAAGGCTTTTACTACACCGATGCGATAAGTGACACCACAGTAAAATATATAGAGGAGCATCCTGCTGATAAACCCTTTTTCTTCTACGTGGCATACTATACCGCTCACTGGCCGCTTCATGCTCCGGAAGAGGAGATCGCAAAATACGAAGGGGTATATGATATAGGCTGGGACTCCCTCAGGGTGATGCGCTATAACAGGCAGAAGGAGATGGGTGTGATTACTCCCGGCCACAAACTATCCGACCGGCCGGAAACAATACCGGCATGGCAGAACGAAACAATGAAGGAATGGCAGGTAAGGAGAATGGAGACCTACGCGGCCATGATAGATATAATGGACCAGGGTATTGGAAGGATAATCAAAGCACTTGAAGAGAAGGGTGTACTTGACAATACCATTATATTCTATATGAATGATAATGGCGGATGCGCAGAGCCGGTACTTACACTCAAACCGGCGGCACCACTAACTGAAGAGCAAAAGTTACTGAAACCTTTCCCATATGACCAGGTGCTTCCCGTAAGAAAACCTGAATATACCCGTGAGGGCAGGTTAATCAGAAGCGGCAGAGGTGTAATGGCCGGGCCTGCTGATTCATGGGTTGCCTACGGTGAAGAATGGGCAAATGTCAGTAACACCCCCTACAGACTGTATAAATCGTTCGTGCACGAGGGAGGCATAAAAACACCGTTGATTGTCTATTGGCCTGAAGGAATCAGATCAAAAGGCATTATCAGTGATCAGGTTGGTCATCTGATAGATATAATGCCTACATGTCTTGATATTGCCGGAGCATCCTATCCAGAAGGTTTCAGGGGCACGAAAACACAACCACTTGAGGGCCGCAGCCTGGTGCCGGTATTCGGGAAAAAGAAACTTCGCCACAGGCACCTTATTTGGGAGCACGAAGCTAACAGGGCAATACGTATCGGTAGATGGAAACTCGTATCAAGGGTTAAGACACCAATGGAGTTCACCGCCGAAGACGAAAGCGGATGGGAATTATACAACCTGAAAAAAGACCCCTCGGAAATAGTCAATCTGACAACAAAACGCCCTCGCAAAACCAGAATGATGGCTAAAAGATGGGAGAAGGAGGCATTGCGTATTCAAGCCAAGCCGTGGCCATGGAATAAAGTACAAGAATGAATTAATCATTTTTAACCAATTAGTTAATCTTTGGGTAACATCTGAAAGATATATTCGCCACCGAAAACTGAGCTAAGAACCGTAGATATAAAAAAAGCAATACAGAAAGACGCAACCTATGATTGGCATACTACGACCTCCTCCTCACAAGGAGCTGCTGCCGGCTGAAAAGATAGACCCGACCTACAAGCGATTGAGATTCCAGGTCTTTATGGGCATTTTCATCGGCTATGCAGGATACTATTTGGTAAGAAAGAACTTTTCACTGGTAATGCCCGACCTTATTGAACTGGGTTATTCACGGGGCCAGCTCGGAATAATTGCATCAGCTGTCTCTATAGCCTACGGTCTGAGCAAATTTCTGATGGGCGGTGTCTCTGACCGCAGCAATGCAAGGATATTCCTGAGCCTGGGGCTTTTACTTTCGTCACTGCTGGTTTTCAGTTTCGGTACAATACCGTTCCTGACCTCTTCGGTAGCAATCATGTTTACTGTATTCTTCCTGAACGGCTGGGTTCAGGGAATGGGATGGCCGGCATGCGGGAGAACGATGGTACACTGGTACTCGGCCAAAGAGAGGGGGACTAAAATGGCTGTCTGGAACCTGGCCCACAATATCGGTGGGGGACTGATCGGGCCACTGGCGATAGCCGGAGTATTGATCTTCGGTGACTGGCACAGCAAACTGTACTTTCCGGCAATGATAGGAATGGTGATAGCAGTGATAGCCTTTATATTGATAAGGGATACACCTCAATCATGCGGATTACCAAATATTGAAGCGTACAAGCATGACTACCCGAAAGATTATGATTCGAGCCATGAGAAGGAGTTCTCTGCAAAAGAGATCTTTTTCAGGTATGTCTTCAGGAACAAGTATCTCTGGCTGATAGCAATTGCCAATGTGATGATATACCTCATCCGCTATGGAATACTCGACTGGGCACCAACATATCTCAAGGAAGCCAAGGGGTTCTCTATGGAGGCATCGGGATGGGCCTACTTTGCATATGAATATGCAGGCATTCCGGGAACACTTCTGTGTGGATGGATGTCTGACCGTCTGTTTAAAGGACGGAGGGCACCTACCATTATAATATTTATGTTTCTGGTGATGATAGCAATTATCGTCTATTGGAAGAACCCCTCAGGTCATTTCATGGTTGACAATATCGCACTTATCGCCATTGGCTTCCTTATTTACGGACCCGTAATGCTGATAGGGGTACAGGCTTTGGATCTTGTTCCCAAAAAGGCTGCAGGTACTGCTGCAGGTCTTACCGGCTTGTTCGGATATCTTGGAGGTGCTTTGTTCGCCAATATTGCGGTAGGTTATCTGGTTGACCATCTGGGTTGGGATGCCGCTTTTATTATGTTTGTTATTGCCTGTCTGCTGGCGATGCTGTTCACAGCTTTCACATGGAAAAGAGAAAAGGAGAGATTATATGAAAAATAGAGTATTGATTTTTCTGGCAGCCATCATTCTTGCTGCTTCATGCACCAGAGTAGAGGTACTTTACCAGCCTGTTGACGGCTGGTCGAATGAGATCAACGACCGTATCGAAAACTTCCTCGACTCAACGAAGTCGCATCCGGAAAGGAAAGTAGCAGTATTTGACTGTGACGGAACTGTCTTCGGTCAGGTACCCTATTACCTTGCCGATGAAGCTCTATACCAGTACGCTGATGAAGTACTAAAGACAAGAGCTGACGAAACGGCAATTGAGAAACTGACTATTCTTGACAGAATGGTAATGCACGGCGATAATGTCAGCAAACCCTATGTTGAAGACAGGGTTCATTTTCTTGCAGGACTAACTCCTGAAGAGATTGAGGGTATCGGTTACGACTGCTATGTGAAGTCATACAAGGGCAAGTTCTATCCTGAGATGAAGGAGTTTATAGAAAACCTTAAGCGATTCGGGTTTGAAGTATGGATAATCACAGCCTCACCTGAAATACTCTATCAGAAGTTTGTTGCAGTGGAACTGGGCATACCTGTAGTTAATGTTATTGGTGTGAAGAGCGTGGCCAAAGAAGGCGTAACAACCGGCGAGATAATTCCCCCTATACCACAGGATGACGGAAAGGCTCACGCCATAGAAACATTTATTAAGGCAAGGCCGCTTATTGTAGGAGGTAACAGTCGTGGCGACATGGATATGATAAACGAATCGTCGGGTCTCAAAATAATTGTTAATCCAGATGATGTAACTGTCAGGGGCCCTGAAGACGGTCCGATGAGAGGACATACGGTGAAATCGTACTGGGAAAAGGAAGGGGCTCTTGTATTGCTTTGCAACGACGTAACAGAGCCTGGTATTGAGTACTATACCGCTAACTGGAATATCAGGGCCAACAGGGCCAATCCAAAAGAAAACGATAAGGGGAAATAGAAAATAATTATCACAACAATGAAAAAAAGAGAGTTGGTTTTGGCACTTGCAATCGGACTCACGCTTACAGCCTGTAATCAGGCCGGCGACGACGGAATGAAGAGCATCCAGAGTTATATGCCTGACAATGCGGTAATAGCCCACAGGGGTACCATCTATTGGGCTCCCGAGCTTACCGAGGCGGCTTTCAGATGGGCACGCAACACCGGTTCGGACTATATGGAACTCGATGTACAACGTTCAAAGGACGGCGTGCTGATAATTATTCACGACAGGACCTTCAGACGGACTACAAATGTGGCAGAGATATTTCCGGGCAGAGAGAACGATCCGATCGATTCATTCACCTATAAGGAGATAGCAATGCTTGATGCCGGAAGCCCTTTCAACAGATTGCGGCCCGAACAGGCCCGTGAAAGTTTTACCGGACAGGATGTTCCTGTATTCGAAGATATATTCAGAATAGCTGAAGGAAAAAGGATTAAGAGGAATCCTGACGGCAGACGTATATTCCATGTTAATGAGAATGGCAAATACAGGTTTGAATATGAGCCAGACCCGGCTGACAACGGACACCGGCCCGGAATATATATCGAGGTGAAAGCCAATGAAAACTACCCCGGAATAGAGGAGCAGATATATGAAGAGCTTACATCAATGGAGTGGAATCCATTGGAAGGTGATAAGATACGCAAGAATGAACCTTTCTATACCGGAGAAAAGGTCAATATTGGAAACACCAGGGGAAAGGTACTTATACAGACATTCTCAAGGCCCGGGATGGCAAATTTCAAAAGGGTATTCGGAGAGAAGGTGTTGTGCAGTTTCCTGATATCAAACAACCGTAACACCGATTTTACAAGTGAAGAGGTACTTGATGAACTGATCTCTTTTGCACTCGAAAACGGTGCCCAGTTTATAGGGACCAACCTCGGTGAAGATAATGACGGTCTTCCCCCTCACTTTGCGGAAAAGATATGGGCATCGGGTCTTAAGACCAATGTATATTCGTTTAACACTCTGGAACAGATGGAAAAATACTTTGGTGAAGGAACCGAAAAAATCGCTCGTCCTCTGGCCAACGGAATGATTACCAACAGGGCCGAACTGACCATCGATTTCTACCATGATAAAGGTGTCAGGCGACACAGGACAACCATGCCGCCTGAAAAGATACTTGAAGAACTTGGATACTAACGTATTACGAAGACAATGAACAGATCATTCAGACTGATAATTTTTGTACTGGCGGTAATAATATGCATATTGCCGGGATGCGGGCCGGAACCCGATCCGGATGATGACGGGAAGCTTGTAATTACCGGCGTTTCCATACCTTCGACCATAAATGCCACAAAGGGCGGTTCAATCACAATAAGCGGTATAGGATTCGAACTTAATGATATTATTATTTTGACGCTTATTTCTGATGACTCGAAGGTGTATACCTGCAATGTGGTTTCAGTAACTGAGTCAACGGTCACATTTACTCTGCCCATAGATATCACGACAGGAAATTACAGGATTACCGTTAAAAGAGGTAACGAAAGCATGTTGCTGGGGTCGTTCCTGTTAAACATTACTCTCGATACTAACATTCCCGATCTTCCGGGTATGACGATTAAGGGAATAGTCTACTGCGATGGAGAGGGAGTTCCCGGTGTTGTCGTCTCAGACGGAGATGAAGTCACAACCACTGACAATAATGGTATATACTATCTCCCCTCGCAAAAGACAAGTGGATTTGTATTCATCTCGTTACCCGGCAATTACGAGATACAATCCATAGATAATATACCACAGTTCTTTCAAAGGCTTGCCGGTGGCTCCACCGTTGAGCAGAAAGATTTCTCTCTTACACTGAAAAATAACGATAAACATATTGTACTGATGCTCGCTGACTGGCACCTTGCACGCCGCAACGACGACCTGACGCAGTTCAATAACCTTTATGTGCCTGATCTTAATACAGTAATAAGCCAATACCATGCATCCGGATCACAGGTTTACGGAATTCCGCTGGGAGACATGACGTGGGAGCTTTACTGGTATAGCAACAACTTCGGACTTGCAGACTACCTTCTGGAAATGAAGAAAATTAACTGTACAATGTTCAATGTGATGGGGAACCATGACTATGATCCCTACGAAGAGGGAGACTTGCAGGCATCGAAGAAGTACAGGGATATAATAGGCCCGACATGGTACTCCTTCAATCTTGGAGAGGTACATTATGTGGTTCTCGACAATATTGAATATATCAATTCAGGAGCTTCTCAGGGAGTAATAGGGTCGCGTAATTATAACGACGTAATTACCAGCAATCAGATCGAATGGCTGCAAAAAGATCTGGCAATGATAACGGATAAAACCACACCGGTTATAATTGCGATGCATGCTCCCCTCTTCGGGAACCCTTCTCTTGATGCCAACGGAAATCCTGTAAGCAATATGGCACTTAACAATGGCAGCACTCTTCTATCTGTACTGCAGGATTTTACCAGTGTATATGTGGTGACGGGACATACGCACATCAATTATGTTGTCGAATCAGGGAATGTTACTGAGGTGAACACAGGAGCGGTTTCGGCCACATGGTGGTGGACAGGAAGATCAGGTTACGCCGGGAACCAGATATGCAAGGATGGGAGTCCGGGTGGATACGGTGTCTGGGAAATTGACGGCAGAGAGGTGAAATGGTATTACAAAAGTGTAGGAAAACCCCGGAATTATCAGTTCAGGTCCTATGATCTGAACTCTGTTCATATCACTGCCTCAAAGTATGCACCCAACTCCACGGATGAACTTCTTGGACCCTACGCCGGAGTTTATGCTACACAAAATATAAACAATGAGGTACTTATAGATGTATGGGGCTATGACCCGTCATGGACGATATCTGTAACCGAAAACGGCACTCCTTTGGATGTCAGTCGTGTTACGGCAAAGGACCCGCTTCATATTATTTCGTATGAGGCTTTAAGACTCAATGCGGGTGCCACACCTACAAGCTCATTTGTTACCGGAAACACATCTCACATGTTCAGGGTAACAGCTTCAGGAGCTTCCTCCACTCTGGAGATTTCCGTCACCGATCGTTTTGGGAATGTTTACAATGAAACAATGACCAGACCAAAGGATTTAACCTATCTGATGCAATAACCAATTAATAACTAACTTAATACCATTAATCTATGAAACTCAGACCAGAACTTAAGAATTTGCTTGCCGCCTGGCTGCTGTTACTGGCATGTATGCCATTGATGGCGCAGGAAAGGGAAGTGACAGGTACTGTATTTGAGCCTGACGGTATTACCCCTGTATATGGTGCAGCGGTAATGCAGAAGGGCACATTTACAGGGACCAGTACCAATGCAGACGGCACCTACAGGCTCAGGGTATCTGGACAGAACCCCGTGCTGGTGATACAGTTCATCGGGTATGTTACCCAGGAGATTGAAGCAGGTAACAGGTCAGTAATAGATGTGACACTTCAGGAGGAAGCTATAAGGGTAGATGAAGTAGTCGTTACTGCGTTGGGTCTTACCCGTGAACAGAAGTCCCTCGGATATGCGGTTACGCAGATTGGCAACGAGGATCTTACACAATCAGTCTCTAACAACTGGCTAAGCAACATGGCAGGTAAGGTTGCCGGTCTCACCTTCAGCGGAGCTAATACCGGACCCATAAACTCATTAAGGGTGACCCTGAGGGGAGACCAGTCTCTTAACTACGGAAGTAATGAGGCCCTGTTCGTTGTCGATGGAGTACCCATCAGATCAGGAACTACGGCAACCACCTCCAGCAGCAGTTACACTAACTCCGGAGCCTTCTTCCCTGTAGACTACGGGAATGGTGCCAGTGACCTTAATCCTGAAGATATTGAATCTGTTACAATACTGAAGGGGCCGGCAGCAACAGCTCTTTACGGCTCCAGGGCTGCAAACGGTGCCGTTGTGATTACCACAAAGTCAGGCCGTACCCAAAAAGGCTTAGGTGTTACCGTCAGTTCTTCATTTGCTGTTGAATCTCCGGGATACTGGCCCGATTTTCAGACCGAATACGGTTCAGGATCTGATATGGGTCTCAACCCCTACAATTTCTGGACGCTTGACCCGTCACTGGTTGGCACAACTGATTATCCTCCGAGAAATCTTTCGAGATATGCCTGGGGTGAAAAATTCAGTGCTGACAAATTGCGTTATCAGTATAACGGCAAGAACTGGGAGACCGGTGAAATCGTTCCCACACCATTCGTTTATCAGGATGACTGGTTCACCGGGATTTTCAGGAATGGTGTAACCTACAGCAACACATTTGCCATCAGTGGAAGTGACGGAGCAGGTAAGAATATCAGGTTCTCTGCTTCTGATATCAGGAATAAATGGATTTTGCCAAATACCGGCGTAAACAGGCAATCGTACTCATTCTCGTTTGATACACCCGTGAATAAGTGGATTGAGTTTAACACCAAGGTAAACTACTACCGTACTGACAGTGACAATATGCCGATGGCAGGATATCACCAGACAACAGTGATGTACAACCTGATGTGGGGTTATAACTCAAACTCAATGAAGGACTGGGAAACTGAGTACTTTGAGGGAAGGTTCAATGCCATAAACAGGAACTCGACCATCTCACAAAACGGTAACAGCCTGGTTTTTGCAGGCACAGGTTCTTACAACCCTTACAGGGTATTGTATGAAGAACTGAATACTACTGACAAGGACAGGGTTTTTGGCTCATTCGGTTTCAAGGTCAACCTGGCTGAAGGACTTACCTTTGATCTGAGGTCAGGTATGGATATGGGCGTTGAGTTCCGTACCCAGAGAAAACCGTATTTGACTTACAGATACGAAAATGGCTTCTACAGGGAACAGACCCTCACCAACTACGAATTCAACAGCGACTTCCTGCTTAAATATGAGAAGAATCTTGTAGATGACAGACTCTCATCATCCTTTGCCTTTGGAGGTAACAACAGGGTTGCTCAGTATTTCAACAACATAATTCAGCTTAATGAACTTGACATACCCGGTGTGTATCATACCTCAAACGTACCTCCCGGAGTAATTCCCAATCCGACCAACTACAGAAGCAATAAGGTTGTAAACAGCCTGTATGGTTTTGCCTCTTTTGGGTGGGATAACACATACTATCTCGACATAACGGGCCGTAACGACTGGTCAAGCACTCTGTCGAGTGGAAACTGGTCTTACTTCTATCCCTCTGTCGCAGCGAGTATACTGATCAACGAAATATTCGATTTCGATGTTAATCTCCCTGCAGTATCGTTTACCAAACTCCGTCTGTCATGGGCAAACGTTGGTAACGACACCGGGCCCTACTCTCTGGACCAGTACTACAACGCATCCTCCATAAGCGGCGGATACACGCTTCCCGGAACGATACCCGACCCGATGATCAAACCTGAGAATGTTGAAAGCTGGGAACTCGGACTTGATGCAAAGTTTATCAATAATCGTCTGGGTTTTGACCTGGCGATGTATAACTCTTCCACCACGAACCAGATTGTTTCAGTAGATATGGACCCGATAGTAGGAGCCTCATCTATGAAGATAAATGCGGGTGAAATAAACAACAAGGGCATTGAACTGGCTATGTATGCAACACCAATAAGATCCAGTGACTTCAGATGGGATATAAACCTTAACTGGTCAAAGAACAAGACAACTCTTGTCAGCCTGCAGGAGGGTTGGGATCCTGAGACTCCGTTCTCAACAAATATGGGAACTACCATAGGTGGAAGGCTTCATGTATACTCGTTTGTAGGTCAGGAGATGTACCAGCTTTACGGTTTTGCCCTGGTAAAAGCACCGGAGGGATCATATTATCTCGATGATCAGGGTAACAGAGTCGATTGTTCCGGTCAGGTTGTCTTAAACCCAACTACCGGTCTTCCATCAAGAACAGGTTCCCCTGACAACTTCCTTGGCAAGGTTAGCCCTGACTGGAGGGGTGGTTTCAGCACTTCCTTCAGATACAGGAATCTCTCACTGAACGCAAACTTCTCATACCAGTGGGGAGGAAACAGATTCTCGGTAACACATGGCATATTGTCTTATCAGGGCAAGCTTAAAAACTCTCTGCCAGGACGTTACGACGGCATAGTAGCAGAAGGTGTAAATATTGTTTCCACCAATGAAGACGGGACAACCCTGTGCCAGCCTAACAATACTGTTACCAGCAGTATATATACATACTATCAGGCTCTGGTGCTTGACAGATACAACGGCGAGGCACACACCTTTAATACCTCTTTCCTGAAATTGAAAGAGGTACGGCTGGAATACAATCTGCCCGCGAGTATAACAACCAGAACCGGGGTACTGCAAGGCGCAAGTATTGCTGTGTTTGCTACCAATATCTTCTCATGGGACAGATGGCCGCAGTTTGACCCTGAAGGTGGCATGATGCAGGGCACCAATATCCACAACGGCATTGAAGTAGGATCATTTCCGATGACACGAACCACAGGTCTTAACCTGAGATTGTCGTTCTAATCCAAAAAAACTACCAGAGATGAAAAAAATTAAAACAATAGGAATATGCGGGTTGGTGCTTGGATTACTCTATTCATGCACAAGTAATTTTGAAGAGATCAATACAAACCCGAACAGGACAGTGGTTGGGATGATACAGGCCTCCGGGATGTTTGAACCTATCCTTTACAACTCGGCCAATCAGTGGCTCAACCGCACCTGGTACTACAACAATGAAATGATCCAGTTCACGGCACACACCGGTGGTGTTACCAGAAGGGAACATCAATATTTTTTCGAAGAATCAAGAGACTGGTATGGATTCTGGAATCATTATGCCACTTACGGGAGAAATATCGCACACATGTACGACCTCGCAAAGAAGCAGAATGATCGCTCTCTCGAGGCTATTGCTTTAACATTCAAGGTCTTATTCTTCACAAATGCTACTGACATGTTCGGCAGCATCCCTTATGAAGAGGCTTTTACCGGCAGAGAGCCGGGAGGAACGCTTACACCGAAATTCAACACCCAGAAGGAGGTCTACCAGCTGATGTTTGCCGACCTTGAGGCAGCAAATGATATCTACGCAACAAACCCCCTGTTTCTTAATCCGAATATGGATGGAATGTACGGAGGGGATATGGCCGCATGGAGAAGATTCAACAACTCACTATACCTAAGGCTTCTCTGCAGGGTAAGTGGCCGTAATGAAATGAATGTCGGAGCAAAAATGACCGAAATACTCAACAATCAGGCAAAATACCCGGTATTCACATCAAATGATCATAATGCTACCGTCAGTTTTTCCGGTAATGATCCTTATATCAGTAATTTTGGTCTGACTACTGAAAGCGATCTCACCTCCAGCGGCCGAAAACTTACCAGGCAGCTCATAGGAATGACTGTACAATTAGACGGTATAGGTAACCAGATCTATGTCGATCCGCGCTTGCCGATAATTGGCAAAAAGAATCCTGTTGCAGAGGTTAATCCAAATGATATATGGATAGGCACAGTTTCGGGATGTACCGACCTCGAGAGGGCAACTGTTGACAGAGGTGCCTCATGGCTTAACCACCCGGTATTCTGCAGAAGAGAAGCCCCGTCAACATACATGGATTATGCTGAGGTACAGTTCATTTTTGCAGAGGCAGCCCTGAAGGGGCTTATCCCGGGAGGAGCAACAGCAGCTAAGAGCTATTACGAATCAGCTGTAAGGGCTTCGATGGAGAAATGGTCGGCACAGGGCGCATTTGCAAATCCCCCGGTATCGATATCGACCTCCGAGGTGGATATCTATCTGGCTTCACCCCTCGGGTCATGGGATATTGCAACCAATAAGGAGGAGTTCCTTGGCAATCAGAAGTACCTGGCTCTTTTCTGGGTTGGCATGGAAGCATACCATGAATACCGCAGAACAGGCTATCCTGCTTTAACAATTGGAGAGGGAACTACCTATAATGATAATGTTCTGCCTACCAGATTCGGGTACCCCAACAGAACCATCTCAACAAACTCAGCCAATGTTACGGCGGCTCTGAGTGAGATGGGTGGCCCGAATGATATGAAAACCCCGGTATGGTGGAGTAAACAGGCGATTTCCGGTGGCAAATAATCTTAAAAATCTACAGAGATGAAAACAAAAAGTTTCTTAAATAGCAAAAGCGCGGGAATGATCTTCTCACTGATGATCATCTCAATGTTCCTGATGCTGTCGTGCGACAAGGAGCCGGAAAAGGGTCCTCCCTATTTCACGATTGAGGGTGATCCGACCGGACTTTCAGTTAACAGCGCAGGAAAAACAGAGAGTTATGTTGTACGCTCAAACCGTCCCTGGCAGATAGTTGCAAAAGAAGGGGCAGAATGGGCAAGACCATTCCCCGATGAGGGCGAAGATGACGGAATTTTCAAGATAATAGTAGGCGAAAATCCGACCTTTTACCCTCGCACCATGAACTTCGCATTCGTAGTTGACGGCACAGAACAGCCGGTATTATTCCGGGTTGACCAGGAGGGTAACGTACCCTATATCGTCGTCCCTGCCGAGGCTTCAATCCCTGCAGTAGGAGGCGAATTTACAATAGATGTAAATTCCAATGTTGATTGGACCTACTCACTCTCCGACCCTGGCTGGCTTACTGAAGTGTCAGTAACATCTTCACTTATAACCCTTTCTGCCACAGAAAACACCAGCGTCGATCCGAGATTGGTAACCATGACGGTAACAGCCACCGAATTCCCGGCAATTTCAGAGACCATCGTCCTGACACAGTCGCCCGGTACCGTTGTGCTTGAGGAAAACTTTGACTGGATAGTCTATGGTAATGTGGTCTTTTATACTACCACGGGAGAAAAAAGATATGATCTGTGGACTCAGGAGGAACGTGACAGAGGCTGGGAAAGCACTGTCAATACAACCTCAGGAAGTGGTAATACCCCTATGCTCTATGCCAGAACCGGATTTGTCAAGCTGGGTAAGACCGGTTACGGAGGCGACCTTATTTCACCGCCTCTTTCGAAATTAGTCGGAACGCAAGACGTTACGGTCACATTCAAAGCGATACCGTATAAGACTGCCGGGGGTACTATGGATGATAATATTCTGAATGTTAGTGTCATAGGCCCCGGGTCGGTAAGCCAGAGCCAGTTCATTATTGACAACTGGCCCTCATATCCGGCTGAGAATGTTACTGCGTATTGCATTGCCATGTGGGACGCCCCGGAAGCAAAACGCACCTTCACTGTCACTGGTGCCACAGCTGAAACCCAGATTAAATTCCTCGGTAATGATTATTATCTGGTTGGTGTCGGTGCCGGCAAAAACAGGATATTCCTTGATGACATCAAGGTTGAGATTATAATACCATAGTTCGTTAATGTAGTAAATTCAGGTTTAGGTTAAACAGGAGTGTGATTCCCGAAATAAGGGAATTACTCTCCTGTTTTTTATTCTTCCTTACCGGCTTAACTGCCTTAAATAATCGACAATACCTTCATATATCTTAACAGCCATCTGCTGCCTGAACTCAGCATCAGCCATCTTCTCCTCATCCTCCGCATGCGACATAAAAGCCTGTTCGACCAAAACAGAGGGCATCTGCGTAAGCCTGATACCGGTGTAATTGAACGATCCGACAACGCCGAATTCTGCCAGCCCCAGTTCAAGCAGACGATCATAGATAGTCGTTGCCAGAGGTGCCCAGTACGGGTTATGCCAGTAGGTACTGGTGCCTGCTACCTGCAGATACCCCGTACCACCTGCATTGGCATGAATGCTAATCAGCATATCAGCTCCTGAACTTATGGCAATATCACGCTTTTCAATCAGCGTCATGTCAATATCAGACTCCCGTACCTGAACTATCTCAGCTCCCATAAGGGTGAGTAGTTCCCCGAGCCTGAATGAGAGATCGAGATTGATATCCTTCTCAAGAAGACCTGACAGGCCAATTGCCCCTGTATTGCTTCCTCCGTGGCCAGCTTCGATCGCTACTTTCAATCCTTCCAGAGGCTTCTCACTGTCAGTATCAAACTGTGGAGGATACTTTACCCTCAGAACAAGCCTCTGTCCTTCAACCTTCAGGTCATAACCCCAAAGTTCGGTGGTTTTCAGGTTAACGTAAACCTGGAAGGTTTCAGGTGTTGTCTGCTGCCATGTGATCTTGTCAATAATCCTGAGACCCTGCCTGTGGGTTATCCATGTACTACTGGTCTCAGCGCCGAAGAGTGTAATAACGAGCCTCTTCGTAGCAGGATCGGGATATATTTCATAAGGCACCGGCTCAAGATATGGTATCGTGAGTACATCTGCCACTGATGAGGGGCCACATGACATGCTGGTGATATTGTATGAAGGCTGAACTGTTTCAGGAGGCAGTATCTCCACGTCACTATGGTGAATGAAACCCTCCTCTACTCTGCTGAGGCTGACCCTGTAATTATCCCCGAACCTGCCATTCATCTTCAGTACAACCCCGGGTCCGATCTCTGACCTTATCGGGCCTCCAAGGCGCGGGGCTCCCAGATTATAGATCAGGCGGGAATTCTCGCGATTGACCCTCAGAAGCGGGAAGTCTTCGGGATATATTACCGTAATCCTGGTTCCGGTCGTGTATTCAGACAGGTCGTACTCGTCAACCGCTTCCGCTGGTGTAAGTCGCAATGTAACAGAGCATCCGGTACCAACAGGAAGCCAGGCCACGGGAATATCTGCCTGATACAGGCTGTAATCGCCAAAGTCACGGCGTGAGCACTTGAAGGTCAATCCCCCCGGATAAAAAATCAGTTTCCCCTCCTGCCCTTTTGAACCCTGAAAACTTATCCTCACCACATCTTCAGGAACCAGATCAAGATCATATGCGGGATTAACAGAACGTGTATCTATCCAGAGGGGGAAAGGCTGCCTGGTCCGGTCAACCCCTTCATAGTAATACTCCTGTTCATAAAAGGCTGTCAATGAGTCTTCGGTTACCACCGTAGCTCTTACCCTGTTAAATCCTTCATCAAGGGTAATCCGATTGAAAAAAATACCGGTCTTATACTGCTTCACCTCCTGCCCGTTGATCTTCACGGTTGCAGGATACTCACTTTTGCATAGTAGATCAAACTCAGGACTGTTTGTATACGCCGCAGGCATCCTTCGGAATTCTACCCATGGCGACTGCCGCGATGTCACGTTACCGGCCTGAACTGTATAGATATAAGGTACTGACCATGCAGCTGTGGAAAGAGCTACTTCCCTGCCAGCCAGCCTGAACGATATTGTATCGACTACCGGAACAATAAATCCTATCTGACCTTTGTTATCGGTCTTTTTGAATTTTTTCATCATATCGAAAAAGACCGACTGACCTGAAATGTCCTCTGATAGTAGTTGTGAAAGGTCAAGCCTGATTATCTGCCCGGGATTTGTCCTCTTTAAATTCCGGGGAATATCTATTCGCTCAGGGTATCCTCTTAAAATACTATCTGATCTGTATATCTCTATTTCTGACAGCTCAAATATCTGGTCAGTAATCCCCTTCTCCAGGCATCCTGAAGCCGTGAGATCGGCAATGTCTCCATTGAATATTATGGAATTGATCAGATAAGGCTTGACCACCATGATTTCAACCATCATATCTTCAATCAAATCAACCAGAATTGGATTTGCCGTATCTTCCGGCAAGCGCACAAACTGAAGGGTATCTGCCTTGTACTTCTCCATAGTCAGTGCTCCGGCCGGGAAGGGTTGGGCTGAAAGATCAGTAAGGTCAAGACAAATTCCGTCTACATTACATTCCCTTATAAGGTTAGCTACTACCGATTTAAGATACGTTTTCATCCGGGGCAGGTCAGCGATTCTAATTCTCAGAGCATCTCTGACTGGATCAAACCGGAAGAAGATTTTCAGGTTCTGCTTATGTGCCGCCTCAACAGCGATTTTAAGGAGATCGGACCCGGAATTCTTCCATGCCTCTGAATGTTCGACGGCATCTCCAACTCCAAAAAAAACGGCATTATAGTTCGCCTCAGCTATCTTTGACATAACAGAATTAATCTTCTCCTCTGTTGCGGCAATATCTTCTCCAATCCACGATTCAGAAAACACGGCGCATCCACGCAATTCTTCCAGCCGGACCGGGACAGGTTCAACGGGCTGTTCAATCGTTTTGCCAGTCTGTGTTGTTTTGCATCCTGTAAATAAAGCTAAAAGGATGAATAACAACAGGCTATATCGGAATACTCTCATAACTGTAAGCATATTGTATGTATTCATTAATTATTTGTACAACAAGTACTTGCTTCTTATTTCCATAAAGTCGGCAATCTCAAGCTGACTGGCTTCCACAACCTGTCTGACGGTCACTCCCGGCTCCTCAAGCATCTTAAGAACAGGTGGCGGTGACCAGACGAGAGAGTCAGGGTTCGTCTTCCGGTATGCATCGATTACATGCAGGGATGTCTCCACTGACCTGAAGTTACGGAAGTCGGTGACCATAATCTCAACACCACCGCTCATCTTGCCCCATGGTTTGCCCCGAAGATTTGCATACCCTCCATAATTTTCCGGAATGAAGTATGCGGGTCTGAAAATGGCACCCGCTATTCCCCTGCTGTTAAGGTCGGCTGCCGCCTCTTCGGCATTGACCCATGTTGAGCCAGTCACAAGGAAAGGTTTACTGGTACCTCTCCCCTCAGACATGTTCGACCTTTCGAAGAGACACTGGCCCGGATAGACCATAGCCGTTTCAGGAGTCGGCATGTTCGGCGAAGGTATCACCCAGAGAAGGCCTGTCTCATTCCACGGCATATAGCGGCGCCATCCCTTCATTTTTATTACCACCAGGTCGGCTCCGTAGCCCTCGGTTTCATTCCACATGGTTGCCATCTCACCATAGGTCATACCATGACGCAAAGGTAAAGGATGGCGGAACCTTCTTCCCAGATTGAGGAAGGGGCCTTCCACTATACGGCCATTCAACGGGTTTGGCCTGTCGAGTACCATGAAGGTAATGCCGGCTTCTGCGCACGCCTCCATTGCGAACGACATCGAATACTTGTATGTGTACCATGCCGCTCCGACTCCCTGGATATCAAAAATCAGAATATCAAGTCCTTCCAGCCACTCCTGCTTCGGAGCATAGGAATCGCCATAGAGGCTGTAAACTGGTATTCCTGTCTGTGGGTCGGGTTCCCCCTCCTGTATTATGCGTCCCTCCTTGGCTCCGCGCACTCCATGCTCGGCACCGAAGAGAGCCACCAGGTTCACGCCCCCGGTTCCGGCAAGAATATCAAGAGTGCTTCTCATGTCGGAACCCACGGCAGAAGGATTTGTGATGAGTCCTATTCGTTTACCCCTGATCAGGTCGAGGTGATCTTCGATCAGCACATCGATACCTGGTTTCACTGCCGGAGCTTTGTAGGCTGCGGGACGGGTACTTACCGGATAACTTTCCAGTATCGTCTCAAGGTCAGGGGCTCTGCTGAAGGATAGATTTGTCACAGTGTGTTCGGTTACCAGACTCTCATTGCCAAACCTGTCAACAGCAGTGACCGCAATACTCTGTAAAGGAGTTAGCAACTCCCTCATATTGGTAAATGTCTCAGGGTCGATCGTGTTGAGAAGGGTTCTGTTCACCGAAAAACCGGGAAGATCAGCAGCATTGGCACCTTTGCCGAATATCTTGTAGTTCCATGATGAGCCGTGCCTGTAATACACCACATAACGTGCTATATCATT
>JAWOIF010000033.1:0-13434 GCA_046484805.1 Bacteroidales bacterium | reverse complement strand
ATCAGAGTCTGAATGCTGTTGAAAGCATAACCGGTGAGAGAGCCGACCTGATCACTGATTTCTATATGAGTGATGCTTCCAGGGGATTGTCAGTCCAGGTTACCAGGGCCCGGGCTCTGGAATATATACTGCGAAACAAGGAAATCTGTATCAACGAGGGTGAACTGATAGTAGGCGAGAGAGGTCCGGGGCCGAAACAGACTCCTACCTATCCTGAGATTTCCCTTCACACAATAGAAGATCTTGAGATTCTGAATTCCAGAGAGAAGGTCTTCTTCCGGGTTGATGAAGAGGTAAAAAAGGTCTACAAAGATAAGATAATCCCCTTCTGGAAAGGTAAAAGCAACCGGGACAGGATAATGGGACTGATGGCACAGGAATGGCTCGACGCCTATAGTGCAGGTCTATTCACAGAATTTCAGGAACAGAGGGCTCCGGGTCATACTGTGCTTGGCTACAAGATGTTCAGAACGGGTTTCCTTGACTTAAAGAAGGAGATAGCAGAAGCACAGGAGAAACTTGATTTCTATAATGACACTGAGGCTTTTAGTCGTAAGGAGGAGCTTAAGGCTATGGATATAGCATGTGATGCTATTATCATGTATGCAGAAAGACATGCTGAAAAGCTTGAAGAACTTGCTGTAGATGAGTCAGATGAAGATAGAAGGAGAGAACTGCTGAAAATGGCTTCTGTATGCCGGAGGGTACCGGCCAATGCACCTGAGACTTTTCACGAGATGTTGCAGCACTACTGGTTTATACATCTGGGTGTCATTACCGAGCTTAATCCATGGGATTCCTTCAATCCCGGAAGACTCGACCAGCATTTGATGCCGGTATTTGATAAGCAGATAAATGATGGTACACTTACACCGGAAGAAGCTTATGAACTACTGGGATGTTTCTGGGTCAAGTTCAATAATCATCCCTCTCCTCCCAAAATGGGTGTTACAGCAAAAGAGAGCAGTACCTATACCGATTTCTGCCTTATTAATCTTGGAGGTGTAAAACCAGACGGAAGTGATGCAGTAAACGAGATGACATATATGCTCCTTGATGTGATTAAGGAGATGAGAATCCTTCAGCCAAGCTCAATGATTCAGATAAGCAGGAAAAACCCTGACATGTTAATACACAAGGCTTTTGATATTATAAAGACCGGATTCGGTCAGCCATCATGTTTCAATACTGAAGCAATAGTTCAGGAGCTGATGATACAGGGAAAGAACATTGTTGATGCCAGAAATGGCGGTGCATCAGGTTGCGTTGAAACAGGAGCCTTCGGTACAGAATCCTATTGGCTTACCGGTTATTTCAATCTTCCGAAGATACTTGAACTTACAATAAACAATGGGTTTGACAGACGAACAGGTAAGCAGGTGGGGCTAACAACAGGAGAGGTTACAGGTTTTCGAAGTTTCGAAGAACTGATGGAGGCTTTCAGGCATCAACTCAACTATTTTGCTGACATTAAGGTCAGGGGGAACAACGTTATTGAAGGCGTCTTTGCTACCTTTCTTCCTGTTCCTTTTCTTTCTCTTTTGATTGAGGATTGCATAGCGAACGGCAGGGACTACAACAATGGAGGGGCAAGGTATAACACGACATATATCCAGGGTGTCGGATTGGGAAGTATCACCGACATTCTGACATCTGTCAGGTATAATATTTATGACACGGGCCGCTATTCATGGGAGGATATGATCTCCGCACTGGAGTCCGATTTCCAGGGGTATGAACAACTTCATTATGATGTAATATATGACACACCTAAATATGGCAATGACGATGATTATGCCGACAGACATGCTGTAGAGGTTTTTGATATTTTCCATGAGGCCATCAACGGCAGGCCTACGCCCAGAGGTGGGGCGCACAGGATAAACATGCTTCCTACAACATCGCATGTATACTTTGGTAGTGTAATCGGTGCAACACCTGATGGACGAAGAGCATGGGTTCCTTTGTCTGAAGGAATATCTCCTTTTCAAGGGGTTGACAGACAGGGGCCTACTTCAGTAATCAAGTCAGCCTCAAAGATTGATCATCTGCGAACCGGAGGAACATTGCTAAATCAAAAATTCTCGCCGAAGTTTTTTGAGGATGAAGAGAATTATGCAAATCTCACGGCATTGATCCGTAGCTATTTTAGTCTCGACGGGCATCACATCCAGTTCAACGTGGTTGATGCAGAGACACTGAGGGAGGCGCAGAAGCATCCCGAGTTGCATCGCGACCTAATAGTAAGGGTAGCCGGTTACAGTGACTATTTCAACGATCTGGGGGAAGATTTGCAGAATGAGATAATCAGAAGGACAGAACACGAGAGTCTATGATTATTGTTATTTTATTGGTTCAACAATAAGGCTAATACTCTCTTTGCTTATTATAATCACTGTCTCTCCTGCCTTGATTTCCTGATCGGAGGTTGCCGTCCAGGAAGTCCCCCTGAATTCTACTTTTCCCTTTATTCCCTTACCAAATGGGATTATCGCCACAGCCTTGCTGCCCGTGAATTCATCATCGAATAACGCTGAACTTCCCTCTTTGCTGTCAAAGAATTTATTTTTCAGCAGTTTTCTCAGAGCTATCAGGGCTAATACTGATGTAAGCGAAAAGATTATAATTTGTGTATTGGTGCCGGGATTGGCTATCATGCATACCAGAGATGTTATCCAGGCTCCGACACCGAAAAAGAAGATAACGAATCCGGGAAGCATCAATTCCAGAATAAGAAAAATAAGTCCGATTATGAACCATATAAGTTCTGGTTTGGTAAGAATATGAGGATCCATTCTGTATCTGATTATTCAAGTATAAAGATATGGTATTTAATAGTATCAGAGTATACCACGGAATCCATTTTATACGTACACGAACGTTTGCACGGTAAGCGGTTCATACCGGTCTGCAAAATACCAGTCCGCCAATTTCATCCAGAATAGTATAATTCACCTGCACTCTTCCGGGTTGAACTGATCAAAAAAACCGTTTATAAAATAGTGCCAGGTCAAAAAAAAATCGTAAATTAAGACAGTTTCACTTTTTGGATCACTTGTTGCTCCGGGTTTGCACCCGACCGCTTATTGCGGAATATGGTTTTATGCAATTTTGCTTCACGGCAGTTATATTAACTCCATGGAAGAGAACCCACCAAATGAGGAAGTTTTTCGACTATTTTGACAAGAGGCACAGGGAGGCAATCCTGGGTCAGCCTGAGATTGAAGACGGTCCTGTAATAACCATTTCCAGACAAACAGGCTGCGATGCCAGGCAGGTCGCTGAATCGGTAGCTGAAATGCTGAACAAGAAGTATAGCATAAAAAGATGGAAATGGATAGATAAGGATATCATCCAGAGGATTGCCAAAGAGATAAATACTGATGATGCCCGCGTTGAATCCTTTTACAAGGGTATTGAGCACTCAAACCTTTCTGAAATGATAATGGCATTTTCAGGGTCGTTTGTAAGTGATCAGAAAATAAAGAGAGCAATAGTGGATGTCGTACTTACCATCTGTAAGGAGGGATATGTCGTTGTAGTTGGCAGGGGAGGTGTTTCAATTGCGCATCAGATAACAGATGCACTCCATATAAGGCTGATGGCCCCTTTCTACTGGAGGGTCGAGAACGTCATGAAGAAGAAGGGTATGGATATCGAGACGGCTGAAGAGTATGTTGTCGATACCGATGAGAAAAGATTTAAGCTCATTCAGACATTTTTAAAGCAGAAATCGATTAATATCGACTACCTTTTCGATTCCACGATAAACAGAGGCTCCTTTACCATACAGCAGACAGCCTCCCTTATAGTTTCGATGTATGATGCCAAGGTCTGTTGCGCGATCGAGCAGAGGAAGAGGGACAAGTCGGACTGTTAACTAACAGTCATAAGAAAAAGAGGCTGTCTTCAAAGGACAGCCTCTTTTGATAGTTAAGTACATCCAGATTATAGACCCGATATTTTGGCTATATTCTTTATGTGCTCAGTTGTTCGTTTTGTCAGGCTCGCCTTGTAAGCATCCCAGTCATCAATCTTCAGCTTTGCAACACCGGAATCGATTGCAGCTTTTGCCACCGCTGATGCAACATATGAGATAAGCCTGGGATCCAGTGGTTTGGGAATTATATACTCTCTGCCGAACTCCAGCTTGTCGACATTATATGCTTTGGCTACTTCGTCAGAAACAGGTTCTTTGGCAAGTTCATAGAGAGCCTTGGTAGCGGCCAGTTTCATCTCTTCGTTTATTGTTGTTGCCCTTACGTCCAGTGCTCCCCTGAATATGAACGGAAATCCGAGTACATTATTTATCTGGTTAGGATAGTCAGACCTGCCGGTAGCAAATATAAGATCATCACGGCTTGCCATTGCTTCCTCATAGCTAATTTCAGGGTTTGGATTTGCCATTGCAAAAACAATTGGGTTTGGAGCCATAGTCCGGAGCATCTCCCCGGTAACCATATTTGCAACAGAAAGGCCCAGGAAGAGATCGGCACCAACTAAAGACTCAGCCAGGGTAGTTAGATCGCGGTTGGTGACAAACTCTTTCTTATGGTCGTTCAGGTCGGTGCGTTTATTGGTAAGTACGCCTTTACTGTCAACCATAACTATATTCTCCTTCCTTATTCCCAGTGCGACATAGAGTTTTGTGCAGCTTATGGCGCCTGCTCCGGCTCCGCTCACAACCATCTTTAGGTCTTCTATCTTTTTGCCTGTGATTTCAAGTGCACTCAGTAACCCGGCACCGGATATAATGGCTGTTCCATGCTGATCATCGTGGAATACCGGTATGTCAAGTTGCTTCTTGAGCACCGTTTCAACCTCAAAACATTCAGGAGCCTTGATGTCTTCAAGGTTAATGCCCCCGAATGTAGGTGCTATCTGCCTGCAAAACTCTATCAGTTTACCTGGGTCCTTCTCATCAACCTCGATGTCAAACACGTCAACATCTGCAAAAACCTTGAAGAGCAACCCTTTCCCTTCCATAACCGGTTTTCCGGCCAGAGTTCCTATGTCTCCCAGACCGAGAACAGCAGTGCCATTTGAGATGACAGCTACAAGGTTCCCTTTTGCCGTGTACTTGTATGCATCTTCGGGATTTTTCTCTATTTCAAGACAGGGAAAAGCCACACCGGGGGTGTAAGCAAGGCTCAGATCGAGTTGAGTACTGTAAGATTTGGTGGGTATCACCTCAACCTTACCTTTGCGTCCCTTACTGTGATAAAGGAGCGCTTCTTCTTTGGTAACTTTGGGCATGATTGATTGGTTTTTGGTTAAAAATATATGATCGATACTTTGGAATCCTGAAAGAAATAAGGCTCCATCCCTGATTATGGGAGGGAGCCTTAAATATACGAATAGTAAATTATTAAAAAAATGGTATTTTACTGTCTCCTGCTTTTATTTTTATTTATAAAGCTGATTGAAAATTAATTTGAATAATCCGTGAGGCTGGCTGCGGAAAGCAATATTCGGTCCGAAGAGATAGAGTTTTCCCTGGCCCACAGGCGCTTCAACTGCTATGATTCCATCTTTGAGGAATTCCTGTCCCAGGGCCCACCCGCTTCTCAGTGGCTCGGCAGTTGAGAACCATGCCAGTTTCTTAACTCCCATCTGTGAGGCATCTTCCCCGAACCGGAATACATTGCTGTTACTGAAATAGAAGTCTGCAGCAGAAGGCATACCCCATGCCGCTTTTTCATTGGTATTTATGTCAGCCTTCAGAACGCTTCCCGGTACGTAATACTCGGTTCTGGTAAAATTTCTTACCCTGCCGTCTTCGTCTGTTTTTACCATGGCATTTTCGATTGGGATGTCGAGATGATAAGCGAGATTAGTGCTCGACTCCATGGTAATCACAACCCCTCCCTCTTCGAGGAATCTCTTTATTTGAGGTACTGACTCTTCAGTGGTTATACTTCCAACCATGTGGTGATATTCAGCAGGAATACCATCCAGATTCTGACCTCCGCTTCCGCCTCTGCCGGGCCCCTGAGCGCCTGATTCTCCCCTTGGCGGAGCCGGTATAGCTCCCGAGACAAAGATGATAATATCAAAATCCTTCCGCAGGTTTCCTGCATCAATTCTCTGAGGAAAGATAAGTGTGTAGGGGAAATTGAACTGTTCCAGGATAAATCTCGTCCAGCCTGATTGCATCGATCCTCCATATCTGTCCCATAATGCAATTCTTGCAGGCTGTATCCTTTCTGTAGGGGAGGGTGCAGCAGTAAGTGCATTTACGTTCACTCCGTTCTCAGCAGCCGATCTGAATAGTACAGTGCGTGCCTTTGCAGAAGCTTGTACATAGAAGTCTCCGGGGTTTGATAACGGATTGTTCCTGTCTCCCTGTGGTAGTCTGAATACTCTTATCCCTTCACTGAGCAGATCGTTGACAACTTTGAAAGAGTTATTCACCTTTGCACTGAATGTATATCCTGCCCTTGCATTAGCAGGCATTGTCGGGGCTGGCGGCGATTGCAGTTCACCATAAGGAATGACGCTGAAAGGACCGGTGACATCTTCAGTCAACCTGTCAAAACTGATCCCCATCTGGAATGCCGGCGTCCATCCTGCTGCATCGTATGGAGCTATCGGAGGCCCTCCCGGGTATTGAAGGTCATTCGGATGATCCTGAGGTTCAAACATGTCCAGTACGTGAGGCCGGAATGCCTGTGAGGTTTTGACAATATAAGACCCGGCCGGGTAGTTTTTCCCCGCAGCAGTGAAATCTGATGTGGCAATATGTACCTGTATGCCTGAACTTATCAGTGCATTGATGAAACGAACTGCGGTTGGGAAATCATCCTGATCAGAAGGTACTATGAATACCCTGGGGTCTCTTCTCTCAGGATCCCTGAAGATCTCTTCAAAGGGGTTTGAAGAACCCGTTTCGGCTGATGACCGTCCTCTTTCCTGAGCCTCTATGAGTGCGTCAACAGCCTTGGGATATTTTGTCCAGAAGTCTTTGCTGCCCCTCTCCACAGAGTTCATCCCCATCCTGTACAGATTGTATAGCATATGGTAACGGTTTCTGCTGGCATAATCCAGAACTGCATAGTTTAGCGAAAGTGAGTAATCAATCGATTTCTGAAAGTTCCAGCTCTGAGGCTCAATGGGGAACGGATTACTACTGCTCGGCACCAGACGGTTAGGCACCAGACGAATGGAACTTGGTGTCGGACTTCCGATTATTTCCGTAAGAATCCCGATAATATTGTGATAGTATCCTGTAGTCCTTAATCCACCATTATACCAGGTTGAGTATTGCGATCCTCCCTTCTGGGTATAGCCGGGTTTGTTCTCTGCAATAAGACGGTTGGCCATTGAGGCGGCTACTCCGTCAAGTCCGATGATTACGAGCGGATCATACACATGCCTAAAGGGATCACGGAAAGGAGGTCCCGCCACAACAGTTCCTGCCGGCCCTGACTGATGATGGTTGTAAAGAATCTGTGGGATCCATTCAATATAGAGCTGACGGCTGATATTCTGGCTCTCCTTAAGGTTGTTCATGAAGAAATCCCTGTTATTATCATGCCCTGCATACTTCTGGTAAAGTCTCGGAATGCTTGTCCTGCGCTTTGTAGGGTCCTCCTCTCTCATATACGATGAAGATACCAGTTCCTGACCGTCAGGGTTAGCGTGTGCCAGAAGGACAATCACATTATCAAGTATCTCTAATGTTTCTTTGTCGGTCCTTGATGCCAGCTGGTACGCTGTCTCTATTAACTGATGCGTTCCTACCGTCTCTGTGGCATGAAGCCCACCGTCAATCCAAACCACAGCCTTACCCTCATCGGCCATGGCCCTGGCCTCCTGGTCAGTTATTCCCTGTGCCCGGCCCAGCGTCTGCGAAATTGTCTTGTACCGTTCGAGATTCCTGATGTTTGCCGGCGATGAAACCGCCAGCATATACTGACGCCGGCCCTCTTCAGAAGGTCCGATGTCGTAAATCTTTACACGGTCAGAAGCCGCATCCAGCTTTTTGAAATAGGCCTCGGTCTGAGTGTAGGTTGCCAGTTGATAGTCATCGCCGATATTAAACCCGAAATGCTCCTTCGGAGTGGGCACCTGCTGGGCAGATAATGACATTGCAACCAGTGACAGGAGAATGATGCCTGAAACGATTAGTCTGTTTTTCATAGTGTAAACCCGTTTATGTTAGTGTAAAGTTATGGTCTGACAGGCTGTTAAAGCCAATACAA
The DNA here is from genome assembly GCA_046484805.1 of Bacteroidales bacterium. Taxonomy (GTDB): domain Bacteria; phylum Bacteroidota; class Bacteroidia; order Bacteroidales; family VadinHA17; genus SLNP01. The sequence continues at coordinate 5,230 of JAWOIF010000033.1, read as the reverse complement.
CGGCCAAGGTAATCAGTTTAATTGATGACAGATGCAATCACAATATATTTTAAAAACATAAAAAAGATAAAATCAACATCCTGCACCAGTTATACCCATCGTGCAGCTTGCTTATAAATGGCCTTATTGATATTACACTTCTCAATATACATTTTTTGAACTTTTGATGAAAAATGTTCAGGGTCGTTTTATACCTTTGAGCGATTTGACAACTGAGTCAGTAATATTTATATTAATCGACTATGGATCATGTATTTGCGATAGGTGTTGATGTGGGCGGCAGTCATATTAGCAGCGTGGCAGTTGACCTTACCACAGGTAAATTTTTAAAAGAAACTTTCTCAGAACGGTCAGTCAATAATCAGGCCCTGGCTGCCGGGATTATCTCAGGGTGGGCCTCATGCATCAGTGAAACCATCAACTCTGCACCCTCATCTGACAAACTCGCCGGTATAGGTTTTGCCATGCCGGGCCCTTTCGATTACGTTAACGGAATCGCCCTTTTCAAAGGGGTTCCCAAATATGGAAACCTGTACGGTTTTAACATCGGAGATGCCATGCGCAGTTCCCTTGAATTTACCGAAGAATTCAGGTTCAGATTCATCAATGACGCCTCATCTTTTGCGATTGGCGAAGCCTGGACAGGCAAGGCTGCCGGCTCACGGAGGTCAGTGGCAATTACCCTCGGAACGGGTTTCGGTTCCGCCTTTATCGAAGACAAAATACCGGTCGTCGACGGCCCCCTTGTTCCTCCCCTGGGCTGTCTCTGGCACCTGCCGTACGAAAAATCGATAGCCGATGACCATTTCTCAACCCGCTGGTTCCTGAATGAGTACAGGGCCATTTCAGGCGAAGAGGTCAGAGGAGTTAAAGAACTGGCAGAGATAGCGGTTGCAGATAAAAGGGCTGCAGAACTGTTTCTCAGGTTTGGAGGGAACCTGGGGCATTTTCTCGCCCCCTGGCTGAAAGGTTTCGGCGCAGAAGTGCTTGTAATAGGAGGTAATATCTCCAATGCCTGGAAACTTTTCGGAGGCGAGCTTCAGAAAAGCCTTACCGACGAAGATTGCAGCGTTCGTACAGAGATATCGGAACTGAAGGAAGAAGCGGCACTGCTGGGAAGCGCTTTCCTGTTTGATGAAGACTTCTGGAAATCGGTGCAGCATGCCCTGCCTCTTATGTGAATCAATTGTAAATTCATGCATCTATATACACAAACAGAGTAGTTTAATCATTATCCAAATGGAGGTTCCATCATTCCTTTAAAACCAGGCTTTTATGATGAATACAAAAACAAAATACGGAGTCCTGTTTCCGGTCCTGCTCTCATTCTTCGTGATGAGCTTTGTTGATATGGTCGGAATTGGCGTTGACCGGGTCAAGGCAGATATGAATCTGAGCTCCTCTGCGGCACAGCTTATCCCATCGGCAGCCTTCCTGTGGTTCCTGTTGCTGTCGGTACCTGTCGGTATCGTCCAGTCGAGGATAGGTAAAAAGTTTATGCTCAATATAGGTATGGCGGTAACAGCCCTTGGTATGCTGCTGCCATTCCTTGTTTACAGCTTTCCAATGGTGCTGACAGGCTTTGCCCTTCTTGGAATCGGAAATACAATAGTGCAGGTGTCGGCAAACCCCCTGCTGGTTGATGTCGTTCCGGTAAGCAGGACCTCAAGCTTTCTTAGCTTTTCACAGTTCATCAAGGCGATAGGTTCCATGATAGCCCCACCATTGGCAGCCTTACTCGCTGCAAGGTTCGGCGACTGGAAGTTGCTTTTTCTTGTTTTCGGAGCAGTCTCGGTTCTGTCGGTATTGTGGCTGGCATCGGTGACAATTGACGAAACCCCTTCGGTAATCAAGGCTACACCGCGCACTGTATTCAAATTGCTTGGCAATTCGTTTGTGCTTATTATGGTACTGTCGATATTTGTCGTGGTAGGCGTAGATGTCGGATTCAACTCAAACTCGGGCCAGTTCCTGATGCAGCGGTACGGATTCATGCAGGAAGCGGCTGAGTCAGGCCGAAGCATCTATTTCCTGGGTCGTATGGCCGGAACCCTCTTCGGGGCTTTGCTGCTGACAAGAATAGCTTCTGTTAAGTTCTACATGTGGACATCGGTACTGGGAATATTCTCGTTTATCATCCTGCTTATATTGCCCGCTGAAGTTGCCCGTGCCGCTGTCTGGGCCCTTGTATTTATAACAGGACTGGCTGTAGCAAACATCTTCCCCCTCGTATTCTCAATCACCGTGAGGGCATTCCCGGAACGCAGCAGTGAAATATCCGGACTGATGATGATGGCGATAAGCGGCGGAGCTGTCTTCCCTCTTCTTATGGGCTGGATTTCTGATATCAGCAACGTTACCTGGGGTATGTCGGTAATGGTGGTATGTATGGTACTGCTGCTGGGCTCAGCCATCGTGGCGATGAGAAAAGGGATACAATAGCACCCGGCACTGCCAGCCGTAGCTTGAGCGAAGGCTGGTATCCGTTATCCGTTATCCGTTTCAAATTTTCTTCATCATTTTTTCATCTTTATTACTGAATCTTTGTTCTATCCATAGCGAAAACTCAAACTGTGGGTCTAAAACAAAAACTCTTGTTCAATGCGATTAAAAAGAAACATAGCTATAAGTGAATCAGGATTCCTGTTCGATCCAACAACAGGAGAGTCTTATTCGCTTAACGTTCAAGGAATTGAGATTCTGAACATGATAAAGGAGAACAAGTCCGCTGCAGAAATAACTGACTATATCACCGGCGAATACGAGGTTGACAGAGACGATTTTGAGCGATACCTTATAGATTTTACGGGTATGCTTAAGCAATTCAGACTTGTTGAAGGTGATGAATAAGATCAGACTTACAATAGGGGTAACCGGTTTAAATAATACCGATAATCCCGGTCCCGGAATCCCGGTGATAAGATCGCTGCGTGAGTCGGAAATATTTGAACCGCGGATAATAGGTCTGGCATATGAGAACCTGGAACCAGGTATATATATGAAGGACCATGTTGACAGGGTTTACCAGATACCCTATCCTTCGGAAGGTTCCGATGCACTTATCAGCAGGGTGCTGACAATACATGAAAAGGAGAAGTTTGATCTCGTAATCCCCAACTTTGATGCTGAACTACTGGCATTCATGAAATCGGCCGACAAGCTGGAAATGATGGGAATACGTACCTTCCTGCCATCACTTAAACAGTTTGATGAGCGCCACAAGGCCAACCTTCCAGACTATGGCCGGAAGTATGGAGTGTCAGTTCCGCGGGGCAGGCCCCTGACCGGATTCACCGATCTGGCTAATGTAGAAGCTGAATTTGGCTATCCCGCCGTTATCAAGGGTAAGTTGTATGATGCATATATCGCCTACAACTATGAGCAGAGCGCCGTTTATTATAATAAGGTTGCTACAAAATGGGGATTGCCGGTGGTTGTTCAGGAGTTTATCAGGGGAACCGAGGTCAACGTCATAGCCCTTGGTGACGGCAAGGGCAACACCATCAGCGCCGTGCCTATGCGCAAGCTTTACATCACCGATAAGGGAAAAGCCTGGGCAGGTATTACCCTCGACGATGAGAAGATGCTTGAACTGACCCGTAGTCTTATAAGCCAGACCAACTGGAAGGGAGGTATGGAACTGGAATTAATAAGGACCGACAAGGGGGAACTCTACCTTATAGAGATAAATCCCAGGATACCGGCATGGGTCTATCTGGCAGTTGGAGCAGGACAGAACCTGCCCGAAGCGCTTGCAAAACTTGCACTGGGGATAGAGACGAAGCCTTTTGAGACATATAAAACAGGAGTAATGTTTATACGCTATTCCTACGATCTGATAAAACATATAAGTGATTTTGAAAAGCTGACCATGGAGGGTGAGCTGTAAAACCGATACTGACATGAAAAAACAGTTTGAACGACCGTTCATAAGAAAGATAAAGGCCGGAGTACCCAGTAAATTCGGAATAGCCGTGCATAATGAACCTATTACTCACATTGACAATGTTCCCGTGGAAGAGCTCGCAGGTGAGTTCGGCTCTCCGTTGTTTGTAATATCTGAGAAGACAATCAGGGAGGTCTTCTCAGAGGCAAAAGCTGCCTTCGAAACCCGCTATCCAAAGGTGAGGTTCGCCTGGTCGTACAAGACTAACTACCTTGATGCAGTTTGCCGCATCTACCATAGCGAGGGATCATGGGCTGAGGTTGTCTCTGGCTTCGAGTATGAAAAAGCCATTAGGAACGGTAACAAGGGTAGTGAGATAATATTTAACGGGCCCGACAAGAGTGATGATGATCTCAAAAGGGCTATTGAAAATGATTCTCTGATACATATCGATCATTTTGATGAGCTCTACTCACTATCGTCAATAGCCAGAAAATCAAAAAAGAAGGCCAGGGTGGCAATCAGGGTCAATATGGATACTGGCGTGTACCCGATGTGGGACCGGTTCGGATTCAATTACGAAAACGGCGACGCATGGGATGCCATCAACCGTATTATGCTTGATGAGAATATGCATTTTACCGGACTTCATACTCATATTGGAACCTTCATGCTTACTGCTGAGGCTTATCGTGTTGCTGCCTCAAAGCTGTGCGACCTGGCTGTGCGGACACAGAAGAAGCATGGTAAAGCAATATCGTACATTGATATGGGAGGAGGTTTCGCGTCAAGGAATACACTTAAGGGAGCCTACTGGCAGGGAAAGGACACAGTCCCTTCATTTGATGATTATGCTGAGGCCATTACAAGTGCATTAATCAACTCTGATATTCCCCCTGAAAATCTGCCCACACTGATACTCGAAACCGGGAGGGCACTGATAGATGAAGCAGGGTACCTGATCGGAACCGTACTTGCCAATAAACGTCTTTCAGACGGCAGAAGGTCAACAGTTGTGGATACGGGGGTTAATATACTCTTTACTTCATTCTGGTACGACCATGAATTTCATCCGGCAAAGGAGACCTCAGAGCATCTCGAGGAGACAACTATGTATGGTCCACTCTGCATGAACATAGATGTAGTTCGCGATGCAATAGCCTTTCCGCTTCTTAAAAAGGGAGACAGGTTTGTGGTAAAGAGGATAGGAGCATATAATATGACCCAGTGGATGCAGTTTATTACATACCGGCCGAATGTTGTTCTGATTGATATGAATGGCAAGACTCACCTTGTCAGGAAGGCTGAGACGCTTGAAATTGTCACATCGGCAGAGCAGGTTCC
>JAWOIF010000025.1:0-23970 GCA_046484805.1 Bacteroidales bacterium | reverse complement strand
CCGGGAAACTAATGATCGTGCAGCACTGGCTCTGGAAGCCTTCAATAACAAATATAACTGCGCTCAGTCAGTACTTATGGCATGGCCGGAACTGATCGCCCCTGACAGGAGTCTGGCCTTGAGGCAGGCCTGCGGTTTTGGAGGAGGGATGGGGCGTTTGCAGGGAACCTGCGGTACTGTAACCGGTTCATACATGGTTATAGGGCTAAGCATCGGTGCGGAGCTTCCTGATGACCTGATCAAAGATGAAATAGCTGCACTTGTAAGAGAATTTACCGAAAGATTTCTGGAGCTGAACCCTTCAACAATTTGCCGTGATCTTACAGGTGTAGACCTGAATACCGGGGAGGGAAGGGAAGCAGCCAAACAACCGGCTATTAAGGTCAACGTATGTAGTAAATGCGTTGCCGATGCTGTTTCAATTCTGGAAGATATTTTAGTCTTATGAAAGAGAAAGGTGAGAATTTCTATCCTAAAGGCAGGGTGCTTATTACCGGCTCGGGAGGAATGACTGGCAAAGCTCTGACGGATAAACTTACGGATAACAATTGGGAGGTGGTTCACCTTCACAGGGGAAAGAGGGCCGCAAGCCATAAAAACCTGTCATACAGCTGGGACCCTGACAGCGGATACATCGATTCCGCCGCCTTCAGTGGAGTTACTCACATAATTCATCTTGCAGGAGCAGGAATTGGTGACAAAAGATGGAGCAAGCGAAGAAAAGGGGAAATAGTCTCGTCCAGAATCGATACCGCCACACTCATTTTCGATACCGCAATGAAAGAGAGAGCAGAAGTAAAATGCTTTATCTCAGCCTCTGCAACAGGCTACTACGGCAATGATACCGGTTCCAGGATACTGACTGAAGATTCACCAGCAGGAACTGACTTTCTGGCATTGACCTGTGTAAGATGGGAAGAGGCTGCTGACATGTTCAGAAAATCAGGCATCAGAACGGTAAAGATCAGGACCGGCATTGTGATTTCTGACACCGGAGGTTTCATAAGCAGGCTGATGCCCTTGTTTAAATTTCGCAAAGCGGTGTGGTTCGGTTCCGGAAACCAGTATTTTCCCTGGGTACATATTGACGATCTTTGCAATATATATCTGAGAGCCCTTGATGATAACAGCATTGATGGTCCCTTCAATGCAGTTGCACCCAAACAGGTGACACAGAAGGAAATTATCATTACCATGGCCGGAATAATAGGAAAACCGATTATCAAAGCCGGTATTCCTTCATTTCTTGTGAGGTTCGCATTAGGTGAGATGTCATCTATGCTTCTGACCGGAAACCGCGTAGCGGCAACAGCCCTTGAAGCCGCCGGCTTCAAATGGTTGTACCCATCTCACGAAACTATCTCCCTCCGATCTGCATCTCCTGAACCCTGAAAGTAGGAGCGGCAAACGTCCGGTGCATATCGACATCATTGCCCATCATGTCGATTCCGTTCAGGATTTCAGACGCACTGCCCGCGATTGTAAGTCCCTTCACCGGATGCTTTATCTCTCCCTTTTCTATCCAGAAGCCTGTGGCTCCGCCGCTGAAGTTACCTGTCACCGGGTCTATACCATATCCTGTAACCCCTTTCAGGAGCAATCCTCGGTCAGTGGCTGCAATTATTTCATTCCGCAGGTATTTCCCCGGCTCCAGATAAACACTGTGAGTGCTTATTCCCGGCAGAGATGTGAATCCGCCCCGGCTTGCGTTTCCGGTGCTTTTGGTTCCTGCCCTTGCGGCTGATGATGAGTTATGGATAAACCCCCTTGCCACACCATTTTCGACAAGCAGTCTCTTCGATGTGGGTACGCCTTCTCCGTCAAAGGGTTTGCTGGCCATTCCCCGCTCGAGGGTACCATCATCGTAAATAGTCACCAGATCAGATGCGAACTTTTCATTCAGCGAACTTCCGAGGAAGCTTGCGCCCTGGTTAACCCTGTCTCCGGTAAGAGCCTGAATCACTCCCCCGAAAAGAGAACGGGCCACGTCAGGATCGAATACAACACTGGCCCTCTGTGTCCTTACCATCACCGGGTCTATTAGTTCATAAGCCTTGCGTGATGCTACTGCAGCTATTTCCTGAAGAGGCAGGAGGTCATTGAAATAACGGCGTGAACATGACTCGCCGCCGGTATTTTTCTGGTCTCCCTTTTCTGCAACAACGCTTACACTAACCGAGCAGGCCGATGATTTATATGTTTTTGAAAGGCCGTGCGAATTGGCTATGAATATTTCGGTTTCGCCTTCGCCGAACCCGGCGCCTGAAGCCTTAGACACTCTGGGGTCCTTAAGCGCCAGAGACTCGAGTTCCTTTGCCATATCGATCTTTTGTTGCATCGGGACATCCGCGATCGACGGATCATACAGTCCCGCAATCTCTGCAATACCCTCTTCCGATGTCAGTACATTGAACTCATCGGGTGAAGTAAGCTTTGCAAAGGCGATTGCCATGTTTATTGTATCATCGAGAGACTTTGACGAGAAATCGTTGCAATGACAGAAACCGAGTCTGTTGTCAACAACGACCCTTATCCCGACGCCGGCAGTGGCAGCTTCCTGTATCGTGTCAATTTCAGAATTCAGGACCCTGACTGAGAGGCTTCTTCCTGTTTGGATGTAAACCTCGGCAGCATCGGCTCCAAATCGCAGGCATTTCTGAACGAGTTTTTCTGACAGATCTTTATAGTTCATGATTGATTCTTTTGAAGGTTTAACATTAGGCTCTGCTGCCTCCGACATTAATTCCGCGTATCCTTACAGTCGGCTGTCCCGCTGTTACCTCGGCACTTTGACCTTTACCGCAGATACCGGGACCAAAATCCAGGTCATTACCTACTGCGTCGATATTGGAAATCACATCCATGCATGAACCGATAAGGGTTGCTCCCCTGACCGGTTTGGTCTTTTTGCCATTTTCAATAAGATATGCCTCACGGCATGTGAAATTGAATACTCCGGTAACCGGATTGACACTACCGCCGCTCAGACTCTGTACATAAATGCCCTTCTTCGTTGAAGCCAGAATATCAGCCGGATCACTTTCACCATTTTCGATATAGGTGTTTGTCATACGCGGAATGGGCAGATACCTGAACGATTCCCTTCTTCCGTTGCCGGTCCGTTCCATGCCAAGCTGTTTTGCACTAAGCACGTCTGTCATGTAGCCCATCAGCACTCCATTCTCTATGAGAATATTCTTCTGTGCCTGGGTTCCTTCATCGTCAAAATTGATAGTACCCCTGAAGTTGGGGATTGTGCCATCGTCAACCATGGTAAAGAGTTCGCTGGCAACCTTCTTTCCTACCTTTCCCGTAAAGGCTCCGATTCCCTTGGCTATGTTGTCGGCCTCGAGAGGATGGCCCACAGCTTCATGTACGAGTACACCGCCCCATCCGTTTTGCATCACCACATCCATTATACCGGCAGGAGCTGCTTCAGCAGCAAGCATCGCTACAGCCTCCCTGGCTGCATTCTCGGCAACCTGTTCGGGCGTAACTTTCTCAAACATTTCGAAACCCGAATGGTAGCTTAGTCTCTCTCTTGCCATATGTCGCGCATTGCCATCATCACTCATTGCCTGTACGATAAAGAAAAGCAACGGCAATTCGTCACGCAGGTAAACCCCTTCACTGGTGGCAATTACACGGCTTCGGATCTGGTCGTAATAGTCAACCATTGCCATTTTAATACGTGGATCATAACTCAGAGCAGCATTGTTTGCCCTCTCGATAACCTCTATTCTCTTCTCGTCGGCGATTTCGGCCAGTGGTTTTTGCACAGTTATAAAGCTATCCCTTTTCGGCGTCGTCAGGTCAACCGGGGTATGAGCCCCACCGCCCTGTGCAACGTAGGAAGCTACCTCGGCTGCCCTCATCAGCTTTTCAGGGGTTATCTCATCGGTATAGGCATAACCTGTCTGGTTGCCGGCTATTACTCTCACTCCGGCACCCTGGCTAATACCGTAAAGGCCGCTCCTGAACTTCGATTCTTCCATTATGATCTGCCTGGATATGCGGTTTTCTATATACACATCGGCAAAATCACCACCCCGGGCCAGAGCCCTGGCAATTACCTTTGAAAGAGTCTCCTTGTCCATATCAAGTCCCGGTGCTTTTCCGCGACATGATACCAGCTGTGTCATAAGAGCGGGAGTGGCTGCAACCAGCAATCCACCCTTCAAACCCAGCCCTATGAACTTCCTCCTTGGTATGTCTCTGATATTCAACTTTTCCATACTTGTAATAGTTTAAATTTATCCCTTGCTCCTACTGCAAAACTATTATAAAATCCTGATCAGTCAACTGACCGGCTCTGGTTGTGTTTACAGAGGCCTTGCCTTTAAGCGTTGTTTTTCCATAAACCCGAATCGTGAATGAAACCGTAGTAGAGTTACCTCCGTCAGTATGTCCGACGTCTCTCCCCAGGGTTCTTCTTCCTGTCAGGGCTTGCTGGGCACGTTCACCACCACCACCTGCAAATCCACCACCCCGTCTCTGTCCGCCGGTCTGTTCACCAATCATCATATAGCCCTTTTCTCCTTCCGGAAGTGGGTCAATGATTGCTGCGAACCTGTCTTCCCTGACTATCTTCACCAGTTGTGCCTGTCTGAATGCCGTGGGGAGCCTTCCGGCGTTGCGGAAGGTGAAACTCACCTGGTAGTCTGTTGAGTCTGCCCGGTATGATTTGATTTTTTTCGAGGTAACACCTACCCACTCAAGCTCGGGCAGATATTTCACCATCTCGAGATTGAAGAGAGCCTGATTTTTAGCCCATGGAAGAAGATGCTTCGAGGGTGCATTCTGGCTGAAAAACTTGGGATCCCATCCGCCAAACTCAACTTCACCAAATTCGGGATGATGGCCCGTTGTCCACTCTATAAAGGCCATACCGTCATTTTCGAGATCGTCCCATAATAATCTATCTAGCTCATTTATAACACCATCGTCATTATAATCTTTAGTTATGCGGCCTCCGTCCCACAGTTCATCACCATACCATACCGACCCATAATACCAGTAACCAAAATCAGGACCGTGACCAAAGAGAGGCCTGCCACCACCATAATCACTGTAGACGTCACCTGCACGGGTATATCCGGTAATGCTCTTACCCACCTCATCAAAATGCCTGTACCATTTCAGGTCTTCGGGGTACATCCTCTCTTCGGAAGAAGAGGTAGAGGGTGGCCTGAGATGCATCGGCACCCTGGTATCCATTGAGTTCACTATGTAAACATTGGGGTGGCTCAAAAGGAAAGTCACTACTGAACGGGTCTCAATCTCACTTAGCGGGTACTCACCTGCACCGCCCTGCGTCCATCCGCGACCTGTGGCTTCCACCCCTGGCATCGGCCTCCAGTTTTCGGGATAGTTCCGGTGAAGGTCAAGGCCTCCTATTCCATCTTCATTGATGCGTCCGTCGCCATCATTGTCAATACCTTCGCTGGAAACCCTGTAGACACCCTGACCTGCCGGGACTGACTTCATAAGCCTTCCTGAAGGATCATCAGGATCAATAATATAGTTACCGTTTTCCGGATCTTTCCAGCGCATCTGGGTGATAATACCATCCCCATTAATATCATCAGGACTATCTTCATCGAGAAGTCCATCACCATCGTTGTCGTATGGCCTTACTGTACTGCGGTTGCTTTGTGCAGTATGCATGTAGAGGTTGTGGCCGTCAGGATTATTAACCGGCCTCAGGTAAAATGTACGGGTATCAACCAGTCTGGTGATCTCAGGGTCTTTGCCATAATTCTCAAGCAGGTGCTGCATAAGCCACATAACGCTCTCTGAGCTGGTGACCTCGCCACTGTGACGGTTCCCTTCGAAGAAAGCAGCCGGCTTATCGGTATGCTTTCCGATCTTCTTATTTGTGATGGTCATCTGAAGAATCGGTCTGCCCTCATAGCTCTGGGCAGCTTCGTATAATTCAACAATGTCAGGATACTGTTCGGCATACCTGATCATCCAGGTGTTAATAACACAGGTTGTGTGAAACTTGTCGAATGTCAGCTTGTCGCCGGCCTCGTATTCTACATGCGGGCTCCTCGCCTTGGGGAAGAAACTTACCCCATGTCGATAGCCTTTGACAGTATAGAAGTTTGTGCTGTTGTCGGCCTCAGGCCACACTTTCTTCTCTGCAGGAATATACCCCTGCGCGGCAACAGTCAGGGAGACTGTCAGTGCCAACAGAATCATTACAGGTCTTCTCATGGATACGGATATTAAATTTTGTGGAATTTACTCCATTTTTCCTAACTGTTCAAACCCCTGGCAAATGTTATGGAACACAGGAGCTCCTGCAACAAGAACCTAACCCCTCCTGGAGATCATTTCCAGCTTTGGAGAATCAACTATCTCTATCATCTTGCCCTCAGTCCTGATAATTCCGTCCCTCTTGAGTTCAGAAAGGGTTCTGATAACATTGGCCGTGCTCATGCTAATGAAATCGGCAATCTCCTTACGTGAAACTGGCAGTTCAAATACCCTTGAATTGTAGATCTCACGTGAAAAATAGAGCAGCACATATGCTACCCTGCCGGTAAGGTTCCGGCTCCTTATATCGAGCGACTGCCCTATTATTTTTTCATTTACTTCGGCGACACGACTCAGCAATCCGAGGGCCAGATTAACATTACCGGAAAAGAGCTCCTTCATGAAATCAAGCTTGACGATGCAGACCGTTGAGTCCTCCAGCGCCGCCACGGAATAGTTATATATCTCATCAGAGAAGATGCTCATATTGCTGACATATTCAAATGGCCTTGTTATAGTAACCACCTGCTCATCACCGTTCGAACATTCACGGAAGATCTTAACCAATCCCTTTTTCAGATATTTAAAATCTGATATTCTCTCCCCCTCCCTGTTTATTATCTCACCCTTCCGGTAACTTCTCTCCTCCTTACTTTCACATAGTCTGAGAATATTTTCTTCATCAAGATACCTGAATATAACATTCCGGAAATCACAATTTTCACAAACACATATGCCCAAACTATTATCCACCTCAGAAGTTTTATGCAAATTTAAACATATAAGATAACAAAATACCCTGACTGCTTGTTTGTATTATTGGATTATTTAATCCTATTTTGAATTTTTACCCGGAACCATGGCATATTTCACAGACTATCATATACACACCAATTTCAGCGACGGCAAATCAGCACCCGAAGAGTATATTGCAGCAGCAACAGGCAAGGGTCTGAGCGAAATGGGGTTCTCTGAGCACCTTACTCTCACTGATGAAAGGGATGACTGGAGCATTGACACCGCAAGGCTGCCCGAATATATAGAAAGAATAAAATATCTGGCCCGGCATACCCGGGATATCGCCATCCGTACCGGAATCGAGGCCGACTATTTCCCCGGCAAAGAAGAGGAGATATTACAGTACCTCGAAAAATACCCTTTCGATTATGTCATTGGTTCAGTCCATTACATGGGAGCCGAAACCCTTGATCTGGGCAGGGAATTCTTTGAAGGAAAGGATATCGAAAAAGTATTTGAGGATTATTTCGAACTGGTTGGCATTGCTGCCGCATCGGGCCTGTTTGATATAATTGGACACCCCGATATGGTAAGGTTGTACGGACATCAGTACCAGGGAGACCCTGTTCCTCTATACCGTAAACTGGCAGTCACCCTTAAAAAGCACGACGTAGCCTTTGAGATCAACACCAATGGTATGAACAAACCCCTGAAAAACTTCTATCCCGATCCGCAATACCTTCACGTTTTTGCAGAAGAGGGAGTACCGCTCTGCATCAACTCAGACGCTCATATGCCCTCAAGAGTTGCTCAGCATTTCGGTGAAGCATACCGTCTCGCCGCTGCTGCCGGTTTCACCGAAACAGCCATATTCAGGAACAGGGAGAGGTTCATGATACCGCTGGAGCAGCCGCAGGGATTAACGATTTCAGATTAACGATTTTTGATTTAAGATTTGCCTTGTTTATCTCCATGCCGGTCGGGTTAGCTTGTTTGTCAGGAGTTGCGGTGTGCTGATCTCTGCGCCCCGTGCCCTGAGCCCCCCTGCTGTCACCGTTCACCGTTTACCTGATACCCGATACCGAAAGATGCTCAATTAATGAAAGATGCTCAATTAATATTTTGACGCCGATGGCAATAAGAATAAGGCCTCCGAGGATCTCAACCCGGGGGCCTAACTTTTTGCCCGCAGTCTTGCCAATACGGATCGCGATCATTGATGCAATGAATGTTACGGCAGCTATCAAAAAGCCGGCAATCCAGATATTTATTGAAAGCAGGGCAAAACTGACACCGACGGCCAGCGCATCAATACTGGTTCCTACAGCCATGGTTACAATGCTGGGCAGGGAGATGAGATCGCTACCTCCCTCCTTTTCCTTTGCCCAAAGACCATTAACGATCATTCTTCCCCCAAGGAAGCAGAGCAAAACAAACGCTATCCAGTGATCGACCGAATTGACCGCATCGCTGATTACAGAGCCTGCGAAGTATCCGGCAACGGTAAAAGCCCCCTGAAAAAATGCCATAATGAACGCCACCCTCAGGGCCGTGCGAAAAAGTATTCTGACGTCAGCAACCCCGCAGGTCAGGGAGACTGCAAATGTGTCAAATGAGAGTCCTAATGCAATTGCCAGAAGGGTTATGATATCCATCAGCATACTGTTAAGAGGCAGCAAAATTATTTAAATTTGCTATTTTTACCACCCCTGAGCAGGAAAAAATGAGAGTAGTTATCCAGCGTGTAACGGAGTCTTCGGTGACAACAGGTGGAAAGGTAAAAGCCTCTGTCGGTCCGGGTCTGCTTGTCCTTGCCAGTTTCATTGCCGGTGACAATGACGAAGATCTTGAATGGGTAGCCGGAAAGATAATACGCCTCAGGGTCTTTGACGACAGCGACGGGATAATGAACCTGCCGATTATTGATATTTCCGGTGAGATATTGGTAATCAGTCAGTTCACTCTGCATGCCAGAACAAAAAAGGGCAACCGGCCCTCATACATAGAGGCTGCCGTTCCCGAAATTGCCATCCCCCTTTACAACAAGTTCGTGGCGTTGCTTGAAACAATGCTCCCGGGCAGGATCAGGACAGGTGAGTTTGGAGCGGAGATGGCTGTTTCACTCGTTAATGACGGTCCGGTTACCATCATTATCGACAGCAAGAACAGGGAATGACAGATAAAGAACTCAAGAGATCGGTACTCATTGTTGCCACCTTTGCTGCGTTCCTTACTCCGTTCCTGGGCGCCGCAACAAATCTTGCCCTCCCCTCTATCGGCAGTGAGTTCCGTGTCAGTGCAATCAACCTCAACTGGGTGGTAAGCATCTACATGCTCTCTACTGCCATGTTCCTGTTACCATTCGGCAGGCTGGCCGATATAGTGGGAAGGAAAAAGATCTTCTTCAACGGCATACTCCTGTTTTCAATATCGTCGTTTATGGTGCTATTCGCACGTACATTCGGCATGTTCATCGCACTGCGTGTCATGCAGGGTATCTCAAGCGCAATGATCTTCGGCACCAGCCTCGCCATCATCACTTCGGTTTTTCCGCCGGGGGAACGCGGGCGGGCAATGGGCATCAACGTAACAGCAGTATATGTAGGGCTTTCGAGCGGGCCGTTTATTGGCGGATTTCTTACCAGCTGGCTGGGCTGGCGAAGCATTTTTCTGTTCCTGGTTCCGATCGGCATCGCCTCACTGCTGCTGATCGCAACGAAAATGAAAGGCGAATGGGCCGGATCACCCGAGGGCAAGTTCGATTGGAAGGGTTCACTGATTTACGGAGTCTCGTTACTGCTTTTGATGTATGGGTTCTCAGAATTGCCTGGAACCAGGGGCATCGTATTAGTAATAACGGGTATAGCGCTGTTTGTTGCCTTCCTGATCTTCGAGAAAAGAATAGAAAACCCTGTACTGCCTCTCAGCATCATAACCGGCAACAGGGTATTTGCCTGGTCGAGTCTGGCAGCATTTATACACTACTCATCTACCAGTGCGATTGGATTTTTCATGAGCCTCTACCTTCAATACCTGAAGGACCTCGATCCAGGTCAGGCCGGTTTGGTTATGATATCTCAACCTTTGACCATGGCTCTGCTATCTCCGCTGGCGGGAAAGCTTTCCGACCGAAGAAATCCCGGTGTTATCGCCTCCGCCGGCATGGCACTTACTGCCACCGGCATCATCCTGATGTGCTTCATAACCGCAGAAACCCCGGTTCCCCGCATAATTACCCTTCTGATAATGATGGGTACGGGCTTTGCCTTCTTCTCATCACCCAATACCAACGCGATTATGAGCTCGGTGGAGAAGCAGAACCTTGGACTGGCATCGGGGATTGTTGGCACGATGCGCATGACCGGACAGATGATGTCGATGGGCATATCGATGCTGCTGTTTGCCCTTTTTCTTGGAAATGAAATAATCAACCCCCTTAATTATCCGGCATTTCTGACATCGATGAAGACCGGACTGGTTATTTTTGCCGTACTGTGCATTCTGGGTGTTTTTGCTTCTCTGGCTCGAACCCCCGGCGGGAATAAAAAATAAGAAAAATTAAAAAAGGGTTGATAATTCAAAAAAACATTATATTGAAGCCCGTAATACTTTCTGAATAATTAATTCTTATTTAATCAAACAGGGCTGATAATGACTAAGTTATATGAAAAGTTGATTCACAATAATCACTCTTTCAAGGGCATTGCCAAAGGTGTTGCAGGTGCTGTAGCAGCGGCTAAAGCAGATACGGACCGGGAGATTGCCCGGAAGCTCTTTTCTCATATCGACCTGACTACCCTCAACAGTAACGATAACAAACTCAATGTTTCAGCACTTGCCACCAGAGTACGTAATTTCAGGCGATCATTTCCCGATATGCCTGATGTAGCTGCCGTTTGTGTATGGCCTAATTTTGCAGGACCGGTCAGCGATATCCTTAAGGGAACGGGTGTGAAGACCGCAGTAGTATCAGCGGCGTTTCCATCAGCACAGACATTTCGCGAGGTGAAGATCATCGAGACCACCATGGCTGTTGAGAAGGGGGCCGATGAAGTTGACATAGTAATGCCTGTCGGGCTCTTTGCCGGGAAAAAATACGATCAGGTTGCCGATTGCATAAGGGAATTAAGGGATGCTGCAAGCAAAGCCACTCTGAAGGTGATAATTGAATCGGGCCTGCTTGCCACGCCGGAAAACATATATACCGCATCGATGATAGCGATGGATGCCGGAGCCGATTTCATAAAGACATCTACCGGAAAGGCGGCCGTATCGGCCACCCCTGAGGCAGCATGGGTAATGTGCATGGCGATCGGCACTTTCTACCGCGAAACCGGTATAAGGGTCGGGCTTAAACCGGCCGGAGGAATCGTTACTGTCGAAGATGCCAGGATCTATTACACCATTGTGCGTGAAATACTGGGCGAGGAATGGCTTACAACAGAGCTTTTCAGACTCGGAGCAAGCCGCCTTGCAAATAATATACTTGCTGAAGTTACCGGTGATGAATCCGGATACTTCTAGCTCCTGTCTTAACTAACGTCTGAATGGATCTGCCGGAACAGACACTCCAGGACACATCGGGTGTTATCATTGAGACTCACCCTCAGGTGAGTATTGCCCCGGATTTCTATATCGAAAAAACGGAGCCCCCCGGGGTTGGTATTCCATTCGTTAGCAACCCTCTTCACGCTGACTGGATAACATCCCTGTTTATTGCGGCGCTGATTTTGTATGCAATCGTAGCTGCATTTTCAAGACAACTCTTCGCAGAGATTATCAGATCGTTTAGTTTCAGGACATCTGCATATCAGGCTACTGATACACATGGTATCTTCAGCTGGCAGGCAACACTTGCCAACCTGGTATCATTCATAAACCTCTCTGTTTTTATTTATTTTCTTACAATAAATTATGGTAATTGGTTTCCATTCGGGCTTGACGGGATGAAGCGCTGGGGCCTTTTACTCGGATCGGTAATAGTGCTTGTAACGACACGCCACGTGGTTACGGTAATTACCGGTTCCATCAGCAATACAGTTACTGCTTTTGTGGAGTACCTGCATAATATCTATGCAGGCTACAGAAGCATCGGATTAGCAATATTTCCGGTGAACATCGCAATAAGCCTGCTCTATGACCCACCGGTGGATATTCTTCTAAAAACGGGGTTGGTAATAATATTTATCACCTATATCGTTCGCACTATCAAGCTGTTGGTTATTTTTCTTCAGAACAGGCTTCCGTTTTACTATTACATTTTATACCTTTGTGCGCTGGAAATTCTGCCATTAGCCTTGCTTTACAAACTCATTATTGGCTGACAGAACTCCGGAAGAGGTAAATGAAGGTCGAACTTAATCTTTTTTCTCTTGAAGGTCAAAAAGGTATTAGTATCCCAGCCTGAGCCAACAAATCCGAAGTCCCCCTATTATGAACTGGCCAGGAAATATAACCTGAAAATAGATTTTAAACCATTTATACAGGTTGAGGGAATAAGCGGAAAGGACTTCAGACAACAGAAAATCAATCTCAATGATTTTACGGCCGTAATTTTCACCTGCAAAACAGCAATTGATCATTATTTCAGAATTTGCAGTGAACTTCGCTGTGTGGTGCCTGACACCATGAAATACTTCTGCATAACCGAAAACGTAGCATTCTATCTGCAGAAGTACATTGTTTACAGAAAGAGGAAGATATTCCACGGCAAATCTCTTTTCCAGGATCTTATTGACGTGATTCTGAAGCACAGGGATGAGAATTTCTTTGTCCCTCTTTCGGACCCGCACAAGGCTGAAATTCCGGAATTGCTGAAAAAGAACAAGGTTAAGTTCTCTGTGGGTATCATGTACCGTACGATCAGCAGTGACTTCTCATGCCTGGCTGATTTTGACTATGACATCCTTGTATTCTACAGCCCCTCAGGGATTAAATCATTGCGTCAAAACTTCCCTGATTTCAACCAGGGTCAAATAAAGATAGGTGCTTTCGGCCCCACTACGGCTGAAGCTGTCAGAAAGGAAGGTCTGCGACTTGATATTCAGGCACCCAATCCTGAGGCCCCTTCTATGACCATGGCCCTTGATAACTTCCTGAAAGAACACGGGAGGAACAATACGAAATAAACGGGGAACGGTGAACGGTGAACGGGGAACGGTGAACGCAACCGAGCCCGGTATTTGCCGGGGGAGCTCACAACCGAAGGGAGTAACCCTGATCCCTGCACCTTTACGCCTCTTACGCCTTTGTAAGCCATCATATACGCCCTTGTACGCCATCATACGCCCTTCTACGCCATCATACGCCCTTCTACGCCATCATACGCCCTTGTACGCCATCATACGCCCTTGTACGCCATCATACGCCCTTGCACGCCATCATACGCCCTTGTACGCCCTTGTACACCATCATACGCCCTTCTACGAACCCTGATAATGTCCCAGCGATTCAGAAAAACCGAGCGGCTCTGCAGCCGGAAGATAATTGAGGAGCTCTTCGACAGAGGTGAATCCTTCTTCAGCTATCCATTCCGCATAGTATGGAAAGAAACAGACCAGCCCCTGCCTTTCCCTGCTCAGATGATGCCGGTGGTTCCAGGCCGTCATTTTAAAAAGGCTGTCACCCGAAATCTTCTGAAACGTCGGATCAGGGAGGCTTATCGTAAAAACAAGGAGCCGTTCTACAACAAGCTTAAGGAGAAATCATCCAGGGTTTTGATTATTCTGCAGTACACCGAAAAGGAAATCAGGGATTTCTCAACCATTGAAACAGGTGTTGTCAACGCGATGAATAAACTTACTGCCAAATTACTCACCAGCGGCGAAGGGTGTTAAAGTTCATTTAAAAACATGCCTTTTTGCCATCATTCTGAACGATAATCGTATTTTCGCAAATCATAATATCCAACATTGATTCCTATATGAAAAAGAGCGCCCGCTATACGGTCATAATGTTTATTACTGTAACAGCATTGCTGGTTACAGCTTTTCTTCCTCAGGAGCAGGGAAGGGATTTCAGGATTGCAAAAAACCTGGATATCTTTTTTTCGCTTTTCAGGGAACTCAATAGTTTTTATGTCGACGAGATCGATCCCGACGCAATTGTAAGGGCCGGGATTACGGGTATGCTTCAGACACTCGATCCGTACACAACCTATTATCCTGAGGATAAGGTTGATGATATTGCCTTTATGACTACAGGTAAGTACGGAGGTATCGGAGCTATAGTCAGAAGATCCGGCGACTACACCGTCATCACCCAGGTATACAGGGGATTTCCGGCTGATATTTCCGGGATCAAACCAGGCGATATCCTGAAAAAGGTTGACAACAGGTCACTGAAGGGTTTGCCGGTCGACCAGGTTAGCGATAACCTGAAAGGCGACCCGGGAACGGTAATTGATGTGACCATTGAGAGATTAGGGGAAGAGAAGGTTGTAAGTATCAAAAGGGAGCGTGTCTCCGTAAGCCCTATCCCCTGGTACGGTATGATCGACGACAATACCGCATATATTAGATTTACAAACTTTACCCAGAACTGTACACAGGATGTCAGGAATGCCTTTCTTTCATTGAAGGAGAAGCACAATCCCAAACAACTGATACTCGACCTGCGCGGAAATCCGGGTGGTTTAATGAACGAAGCCGCAGACATAGTAAATATTTTTGTCGGGCCGGGCAACGATGTAGTCTCTACACGAGGAAAGGTTAAGCAGTTTGATGCGGTTTACAAAACAACAAAACAGGCCACTGACGAGACAATTCCATTGGTTGTCCTGATCAGCAGAGGATCAGCTTCAGCAGCAGAAATTGTGGCAGGGGCGATACAGGATCTTGACAGGGGAGTTGTAATGGGACAGCGTAGTTTTGGAAAGGGCCTGGTGCAGATAACCCGGCCTCTGAGCTATAATGCACAACTTAAGGTGACCACGGCTAAGTATTACATTCCCAGCGGAAGATGCATACAGGCCCTTGATTTCACACACCGCAACGAGGATGGCAGTGTCGGATTTATTCCCGACTCACTTATCTCAGAATTCAAAACCAAAAACGGGAGGATAGTGCGTGATGGCGGAGGTATCATGCCCGACGTTGAAGTGGTGCCTCCGATGCTCAGCCAGGTGGCTACCGAGCTCTATGTATATAATCATATCTTCGATTTTGGAACAAACTACTACTACAATAACGCAGGCATCACCTCCCCTGAGCAGGTAGTTATCGATGATGAGGTTTATGAGAACTTCAGGAAATTTCTGAAAGAGCGGGGTTTTTCTTACAGAACTGCCACCGCGGAAGGACTGGAGAATCTCATTACCACGGCAAAACGTGAAAAATACTACGATATTTACGAGGATCAGTTTACGCAGCTTCAGGACAAACTTACAGTTGACCTTGAAAAAGATCTTAATCTGTTCAGGCCTGAGATCACACAGCTTCTTGAGGATGATATCATTGAACGTTACTTCTACCAGGAGGGATCCATTGAAAATGCTGTACGTAAAGACTCAACGGTTATAAAGGCAACCGAACTGCTTAATGACCGGGCAAGGTATGATCAGATCCTGCGTCCGTCAGGGTCCGGAACCAAATGATCTCAGATTACTCTCTGACTTCTCTACACCCACCTGTGAGTTTCGTCTTCGAATATCTCCTTCTTCCAGACCGGCAGTCGTTCCTTTACCAGCTCGACGCTGTGTGTGCAGGCGCGCATCGCCTGATCGCGATGACCTGCTGTTACAACCACAAGCAGGGATATCTCCCCGGCCCTTACAACCCCTGTTGAATGGATTATGGTAACTGTTTTGACATCACTGAAGGCGTGCAGTACTGTCTCCCTTATTGAGCCGACCGCCTCTTTCAGCATCGAATCATAAGTAGAGTATTCTATTGCCCTCACAATTCGACCATCAACCATATCGGCCCTGACCTGACCCGCAAAGACTGAAATACCACCTGTCGTATCACCTTCAGCGTCTCTTGCAATAACCTCACCTATCATGCTGTGGGGCAGCGGACCATCAACCAGATATCTTATACGTGACATACCTGTGTTTTTATTTAATTTCAACCACCGGCAAACGGCGGCAGGAATGCCACCTCATCACCCTCTTTCAGCGGGGTGTTCTCATCTGTCGTTTCCCTGTTTACCGATATAATGTAACTATATTCCGCCAAACCTTCTATCTCTTCCGCAACCTTCATCTCCAGAGAGTCGGTGTCGGGAAAATCTTCATATATGCGTTCACTGCATCCTGCCCTTTCTGCCAGGACACCAAAAAACAGAACCTTTATCGCCATATATTCTAATTTGTTATTAATACAAAACTACAAAAAATATACCTTATCACTTATTCTGTAATCTGCGCACTGTGCTATAAATATCCGACCCCGCTGGGATCGATTCTGATTCACGCGGCGCACCGGGAAAGAGGGGGCTTCTGCTGTGCTATTAATATCCGACCCCGCTGGGGTCGATTACCCATTACGCCACTACGCCTATATGCCATTTACGCCACTACGCCTATATACCATTTACGCCACTACGCCTATATGCCATTTACGCCACTACGCCTATATGCCATTTACGCCACTACGCCTTTCTATTTTTATGCCATTTACGCCATTTTGTCAATGCGCTTCAAGCCAGTTATTACCTGTACCGCTATCGATTACCAATTTTACCTTCAGTGATGCTGCGCCCTCCATCTCCTCAATGACGATTCTTCGGAGCTGCTCAATCAGTTCCGGCTTCACCTCGAATATTAGTTCGTCATGCACCTGAAGGATCATTCTGGCATCGGGTATCTCCCTCTTTATCCTTGAGCAGATGCCTATCATTGCTATCTTTATTATATCGGCTGCCGTTCCCTGTATCGGAGCATTAATGGCGTTCCTTTCGGCGTTACCCCTCACCACCTGGTTCCTCGAGTTTATGTCAGGAAGATATCTCTTTCGTCCGAACATCGTTTTGACATAACCCTTTTCCCTGGCTGCTTTTATGCAATTGTCCATGTAAACCTTAACCCAAGGGTAAGATGCAAAGTATCCGTCAATAAGTTCCTTCGCCTCTTTCCTTCCGATCGTGAGCCTCTCGGCCAGTCCGAATGATGAAATTCCATAGATGATTCCGAAGTTTGCCGTCTTGGCCCTTGCTCTCATCTCGCGGGTCACCTGATCGATCGGCACTCCAAATATCTTCGATGCGGTTGAAGCATGAATGTCATTTCCAGATTTAAAGTCGGCTATCATGGCTTCATCGCCGCTCAGGTGGGCCATCAACCGCAATTCTATCTGTGAATAGTCGGCAGAAAGGAATGTACATCCCTTATCCGGCACAAAAGCCTTTCTGATCTCCCTTCCGGCTTCATCACGGACGGGAATGTTCTGCATATTCGGATTGTTGCTGCTAAGCCGGCCCGTTGATGCCACAGCCTGATTGAATGAAGTGTGAATTCTACCTGTCTTCTTACTTATAAGCTGAGGTAGTGACTCAACGTATGTGGAAAGTAGTTTTGAGAGGCCGCGGTATTCCAGAACCTTATCCACAATCGGGTGCTTATGCGCCAGTCTCTGAAGTATCTCTTCGTTTGTACTGAACTGTCCGGTTTTAGTTTTCCGGGCATCAGAATCAAGTTTAAGCCTCAAAAACAGAATATCGCCCAGCTGTTTTGGAGATGCTATATTGAACTCCTGACCGGCCAGATGGTAAATTTCCTTTTCAAGGGCAATAAGTTGCTCCCGAAGCTGAATTGCGTAACCTTTAAGGTCTTCATTGTTCAGGCATATCCCGTTACGTTCCATATCAGCCAGCACCCTGATAAGGGGCATCTCGATGGTTTCAGCCAGTTCCAGCAGGCCCTCCTTCTCAAGCCTGGGTAAGAAATAGTTGTAAAGCTGCCATGTGACGTCAGCATCTTCGACTGCATACTCCACAATATCTTTCACAGAAACAGTGCTCATGCTTCTCTGACCTGAACCCTTACTTCCGATAAGGGATTCAATCGGCACGGGTCTGTAACTAAGGTATGCCTCAGCCAGGTAGTCCATCTTGTGCCGCATATCAGGTTCAAGAAGGTAGTGTGCAAGCATGGTATCGAAGAGCGGACCATTCACCTCTATACCGTAATTGCCCAGCACCTGTATGTCGAATTTGAGGTTGTGACCCACCTTTAGCGAACTTTCTGAAGCAAATACTGGTTTCAGAACATCGAGTTTGGTGTTTGCATCACTTGAGGTACCATCGAAGTGAACCAAAATACCCTTTCCCTTTTCCCAGGAAAATGCAATGGCTACCAGTTCTGAGTCGAGAGCATTGATATCAGTTGTCTCGGTATCGAAACAGAAGGCAGTAAGGGAGGAAAGTGTTTCTGCCAGTGCCATTATTTCATCAACTGTGCCGGCCAGGCTGTAATCATGTGGAGTATTTTTTATATCGCTCACATTGTGTGGCATATAGACTTCACCTTCAGCAGCAGTTTCAAATAAGGAGGTTTGGGTGGCGGAGTGCGGTCTGCGGTCTGGGGTGTTGGGTGTTGGGTGTTGGGTGTTAGGTTTTGGGGCGCTGTCACCCCGGGCACCAGGTAACGAGTTGATGATACCGGTGCCGGGTGAAGCTGGTGTCAATGATGCCAGCAGGCGTGAAGAAGCTGTACGGAACTCCAGTTCGGCGAAGAGCTGTTTCAAAGCCTCAATATCGGCTCCACCATAGATTATCGACTCCTCAATAAACTCAACCGGTACATTCTGCTCGATGGTAGCCAGTCGTTTCGACAGCATTATCTGTTCAGCATGGTTTTCAACAATATCCTTAACTCTTCCTGTCAGCCTGCTGCTTCCGGAGATAAGATCCTCCACCGATCCAAACTCTGCCAGCAGTTTCTGGGCGGTTTTCGGGCCGATGCCGGGAGCGCCGGGAATATTGTCTGAGCTGTCACCCATCAGGGCGAGCAGGTCTATTACCTGGGAAGGTTCCTTTACGGCGAACTCGCGCCTCACATCATCAACGCCCCACACCTTTGCGGCATCGCCACTGCGCGAAGGCTTGTACATCATCACATTTTCAGTAACCAGTTGTGCAAAGTCCTTGTCGGGGGTCATCATAAACGTAGTATAACCCCTTTCTGCAGCCTGTCGTGCCAGGGTACCTATCACATCATCAGCTTCGAATCCGGGAACCTCGATGACCGGTATGCCAAGGCCCTCAATCAACCTCTTGACATATGGCACCGACAACTTAATATCCTCAGGGGTTTCATCGCGGTTTGCCTTATATTGGGGATATAGCTCATGCCTGAAGGTCGGGGTGGGTGGATCGAAAACCACGGCTATGTGGCCGGGTTTCTGGTTCTGAAGGATATCCTCGAGCGCCAGAAGAAAGCCGAACACTGCTGATGTGTTTTGTCCTTTTGAGTTGATTCTGGGATTCTTTATGAATGCGTAGTAAGCCCTGAAAATAAGGGCATAGGCATCTAGCAGGAATAGTTTCTTTTCGCTGTTTCCGGTCATTTCTGGAGTTTTTACCGGTTGTCACCGGCGTGCCACTCAGCATAGGAGGTGGCGGTTTCAAAAAGCTTCAGACTGTGGAGGACTACACCCTGCGGCAGGCGTTTTCCAATTCTCAGGGCAAAATCTGCAACCAGATTCTCACATGTAGGCTGATAATCCACCACCACGGTATTGCCGAAGAGTTTTCTGAACTGTGTGACTTTCTCTTCCGGCTGATGTGTACTCAACACCACAGAATGATCGAACTTATGCACTATCTCCTCGTTGACAATTCTCTTCAGGTCGCCGAAATCGATAACCATCCCCAGCTTCGGGTCTGAAATATCTATTACCGGACTCCCGGCAACGGTAACGAACAGCCGGTATGAGTGTCCGTGCACGTTACGACACGGTCCGTCGTAGTTATGCAGTACGTGTGACATTTCGAAGGAGAACTCTTTTGTAACCCTTATAATACTCATTTCAAAATTTATTTGTCATGCAAATTTAACCATTCTCAGCTTCAATTGTTTAAAATATCGATGCATAGAGACATATTGTTAATAACAGGTAATTATGTGGGATACATCCAAATTAGCAGTATCTTTGTAGTCCATTTCTAATTAAATGAGGGTTTTAACGATGAAAGAACTAAAGAGTACAACATTTCCGGCGATGTTGACAGCGACAGTGGAAAAGTATCCGGATTCGGTGGCTTTTGGTTTTGTAGGTGAAACACCGGTAACGTACCGTGAGGTTGCAGTTCAGGTATCATCGCTTATGGCGATGCTTGAGGATGCAGGCATAGAAAAAAATGACAAGGTGGCTATTCTTAGTACCAACATGCCCAACTGGGGTATTACATACTTTGCAATAACCTCGATGGGCGCCGTGGCTGTCCCCATTCTACCCGACTTCTCACCGGCAGAAGTGGCCAATATAATTTCACACTCCGAAACGAAGCTGATATTTGCATCTTCAGCCCTCATGCCGAAGACAGAGCAGCTGCCTGTAACTGTTTCCAGAGTATTGCTCGATGACTTTTCGGTTGTTCATGCAGAAAAGAGTTTCGGTTTCAGGCAGGCCTCGGTTCCTGCAAAAAAATATGAAGTAGCAGAGAATGACCTGGCAGTAATTATTTATACTTCGGGAACCACGGGGCGCTCGAAGGGTGTAATGCTTAGCCATCTGAGTATCTGTTTTGATGCTTATGGGGGTTCGCTGATTCAGACAATTGACCAGAATGACCGTTTCCTTTCGGTGCTGCCGCTTTCACACACCTATGAGAATACACTGGGTCTGATTCTTCCGGTGATGCACGGCTCGTCGGTATGGTACCTTAGGAAACCGCCTACCGCACCGGTACTGCTGCCTGCGCTGCAGGAGGTAAGACCGACAATAATGCTTACTGTGCCTCTGATAATTGAAAAGATATATTTTAATAAGGTAGCTCCGACTTTTAATGCTAAGCCGGTGACCAGGGCGTTGTTCAATTTCGCACCCACACGGAAGGTGTTAAGCAAACTGGCGGGCAAAAAGCTCATGAAGACATTCGGTGGTGAGATGAAATTCTTTGGTGTTGGCGGTGCCAAGATCAACAAGACTGTTGAGCGGTTCCTGATAGAAGCTAAGTTTCCGTATGCTGTTGGATACGGGCTGACCGAGACAGCTCCGCTGATTGCAGGTTTCGGACCGTTTAAAGGGGCCTGGGAATCGACCGGTCCGGCTATGAACGGTGTTACACTGAAAATCAATAATCCCGACCCGGTAACCGGTGAAGGCGAGGTTTGGGCCAAAGGCATTAATATCATGCAGGGATACTACAAGGAGCCGGAGATGACCGCCGAGGTGCTGACTGAAGATGGATGGTTCAAAACAGGAGACCTTGCTACAATGGATGACAAGGGATTTCTTTTCATTAAGGGAAGACTTAAGAACATGATACTTACCTCTACAGGTGAGAATATTTATCCTGAAGAGATAGAGTCAGTTATCAACAACTTCAGGCATGTGGTTGAATCGCTCGTAATCGAGCAAAAGGGAAAGCTTGTGGCCATGGTTCACCTGAATATGGAAGAGCTTGAATCCAAGTATCAGGCAATGAAAGATGAGGTGGCCCGCCGCAAGGAGGACTTTATCAATGATGTCCTCAGGGAACTTCAGGATTATGTCAACTCACAGGTGGGAAAAGGAAGCCGTCTGGCGATGGTGGTTCTTCAGCCTGAGCCCTTTCAGAAGACACCTACCATGAAAATCAAGAGGTTCCTCTATTATTAGAAAATAAAGGTTACGGGCTAACCCGGTCAACACCTCCCCTATCAACGGCCGAGTTCCCCTCAGGCAGATCCTGCTGAGAATAATATAACTTTTCCAGCGAGTTGTGTAACACTTATATTGGAAGAACTTCCAATCTTTGAGTGAGATATAAGATAAAATGGTTGCACTCAAGGCAGAAGCTGAGCAGCCCATGACAAAAATATCGATGCCTTTAAAAAAGGAATAGCCAAAGAAAATAAATAATACACATGAAAGCTTTAAAAATCATATTTCTGCTTCTGCTGTTTGCAATAGTATTAACATTTGCATACCAGAACCTCGAAAAGGTGAATGTTACTTTCATTAACTGGAGTATTACCGTGCCTTTCTCATTAACAATCTTTTTATCTTTCATCATAGGTGTATTAGCCGGAGTTTTAGCAATTTCCTCTTCAAGGAAAAAGAAGAAAGAAAAAAGTGATGTGGAATTAACAGAAGCCAGAGTTGAAAACGCAAAGACAGAGAACAAACAGCAAAAAACAGATTTCGCAAATTAAACTTTAAAATTTGGTATTATGAGTGATTATCACGAGCCACCAAAAGAGCTGAGTCAAAGGGCACGCTCTTTTACACGTGCCCTAAACAGTCTAAAAGAAGAAATTGAAGCCATTGATTGGTATAATCAGCGGGTTGAACTGGAGAAGGACGAATCATTGAAAAAGATCCTTCATCATAATATGGCTGAAGAGATAGAGCATGCCTGCATGACTCTGGAGTGGCTCCGCAGAAATATGGCTGGCTGGGATGGTCATTTGAAAGATTTCTTATTCAAAGACGGAGAGATATCTCATTAACCTGTAAGTGTTTAACTAAAACATTAAGAAAATGAAAACAATAGCTTTTTTGATAAATGAGATTGATAAATTAAAAGATTTGATTCGCTTTGCAGCATTATTGGGAAAAGATATCAAAGCGAAGGTTAAAATTTTACATGTTCAATATCCGCAGGTGCATGGCACCCAGGATTACATGGGTGCGGCAGTTGCACCTGACCCTGAACAGCTTCAAAAAATTGCTGATGAGATTAATGCAAAGGTTGACGCAATTATTAAAGAATTAAAAGCAAAGGTTTCCGGACTTCACTCCATTGAATTTAAGTCCGAGATAGGCGTTGCGTCAGCAATACTAAAGGATAAAGTTGAAAACGATGAGTATGATATGGTAATGCTTCAGGGCCACGCTGAGCAGAGTTTCTGGCTGGAAGATTCTGTAATAATGGATGTTGTTCATAATGTGCCCTGTCCCGTCTGGATCATCCCGCCTGATGCAAAGTATCAGCCGTTGAATAAAATCATTTACGCCACAGATTACAATGAAGAAGACATTAAAACACTAAAAGGCCTTATTGCGCTTGCAAAACCCTTTGATCCGGAAATTATGGCCCTTCACATCTCGAATGATGATGAATTTGAGAAAAAACTAAAGAGTGAAGGCTTTGCTACTATGCTAAGCGAGAAAGCAGCTTACAACAAGGTTTCTGTAAAGATGATAGCCGACCAGGATGGAAAGGATGCTGTCGAAAGTCTTGTAAAGGAAGCTGAAAAAGTAAAAGCAAACCTCATAGTGGTCTTAAAAGATAATAGAAACTTTTTTGAAAGGATTTTCAAGAGTAGTTTCACCGCTGATTTAATTAGAAAGGTGCAATTGCCCATACTGGTTTTTCATAAGGCATAGAAACTTTCTCAAGACGCCGCGATTTATCGGTGGCACAGTCTTAGGCGCCGCCCATATTGGCGCAGTAAGGGCATTGGAGTAAATGCAGAAAAGTTCAATTTTCGAATATTGGTTTAATCAGATAAGGATGAAAAGACTTCAATATTTGTGGGAAGAACTCAATGCAAGCTTCTGGTTTGTTCCCATACTGATGCTTTTGATTACCATCAGCTCGGCCATTGGTTTTATTTACCTCGACAGTCAAATTCAGTATTCTCCGCAAGGCATTTTAAAATACATATTGCCTGCCAGTGTTGATTCAGCAAGTAGTATACTGGTTATCATAGCCGGGGCGATGATTGGCGTTGCCGGCACCGTTTTCTCCATTACGCTTGTGGTGCTTACACTGGCATCATCTCAGCTGGGTTCCCGCCTGGTGAGGAATTTCATGTACGATAAACTCAACCAGATTGTTTTGGGCACCTATGTTTCTTCTTTTGTGTATTGCCTGATTATT
>JAWOIF010000015.1:0-39763 GCA_046484805.1 Bacteroidales bacterium | reverse complement strand
ATCGACGGTGCTGGAATCACTAAAGATGATTACATTCTCGAGATTGGACCGGGTATCGGCGTCATGACCAATGCACTTTGTGAGGCCAGGAAATACAGAACGACGAAAGCAAGCACGTTATTTATCAGTGATGGTTGAATAGCCTTTCCGTTTATTCTTACCGGAAGAACGGCATTAGGATGGAGCAGTCTGTGCAGTTCCTGCCGGCTGTTTCGTAAAAGTATAAGCAACCTGAGCATCTTGATACCTCCCCCTGTCGAACCGGTAGATCCGCCGGTGAACATAAGCAGGAAGATTATCATCAGAAGAAAGGACCCCCACAATTCATAGTCAGTAGTTGCATAACCGGTTGTGGTTACTATGGAGACTACCTGAAAGGCTCCGTAAATAATTGCATTGAGAGGTGAATATCCGTTTTTTATCCAAAGCACTGCAGTTACCAGTATTGTAAAGGATAAACAGAGGGTGGCATAGAACCTGAACTCGTCGTTATTGAGTATTTTTTTGAAGTTTCCTTTAATGGCAAAGTATGCAAGAGCAAAGTTTATGCCAGCCAGGAACATAAAGACGGTTATCACGCCATGTATATAAGGGGAATCAAAGGCAGCAATGCTGGCGTTTTTCGTACTGTATCCGCCTGTCGCCATTGTAGTGAATGAGTGACAGACAGCATCGAACAGGGACATTCCTCCGATTACCAGCAGGATTGTTTCAGCAACTGTGAAAGTTACATAAATTGCCCACAACCTTGTCGCTGTCCCCTTCACCTTCGGATGCAGTTTATCTTTCGTAACACCAGGTACTTCTGCGGCAAAGAGCTGAAAGTTACCGATTTTAATCTCTCCAATAATTGCGAGTGAAAGCACAATGATCCCCATACCCCCCATCCACTGTGTTATGCTTCTCCAAAAGAGCACACTGTGAGGGAGTGCTTCTATATCGCTCAGAATTGAGGCTCCCGTGGTTGTGAAGCCTGATATGGTTTCAAAGAATGCATCCGTAAAGGAGTGTATTGAGCCCGTAAGCATAAAAGGGAGTGTTCCGAACAGCGAAAACAGCACCCACGAACCGGTAACGATAATGTAGCCTTCCCGTCTGCCGATAGATATCTCTTCGTTCCTGAATGCGGCATGGAGAATGAAACCTGAGAAGAAGGTAATACCAACTGACAGGAACAGAGAAAACGTATGATGCTCACTGTAGATAAACGATACCAGCAGTGCAAGCGCCATTGCGACTGATTCAAGCATCAGCAATGCCCCAAAAACCCTCAGTACGGTACGGAAATTTATCATCGGTCTATTCGAAAAACTTTGACAGTTTTTTCATTGCTGACGGAAGTGCAAATATTACTATTCTGTCATTGGCCATTATGCGTGTGTCGCCTGTAGCTATAAAGGGCTTGTCATCACGAATGCCTCCGCCTACAAGTGCATCTTTCGGGAACCCGATATCCCTCAGCGGTGCTGTCGTTATCAGGGCGCCTTCAGGAACCAGGAATTCCAGTGCCTCGGCATCGGTTCCGGTCATACATTTTATCTCGGTAATATTCGGATTGGTAGTATGCATGAAAATGCGGCTGGCGGCAGATATCTTCTTATTAATAATTGTGTCGATGCCGGTGTTTTCAGCAAGGCTGATATAATCCATGTTCTCAACCTCTGCAATAGTCCTTTTTACACCCAGCTTCTTTGCCAGCAGGCACGATAGTATGTTGGTCTCAGAGTTGCCCGTAACGGCCACGAAGGCGTCCATTCTGGTTATACCCTCTTCCTCCAGCAGTTCCACGTTTCTGCCATCTCCATTGATAACCAGAGTGTTTTCGAGTATATCGGCCAGCATCTGGCACTTCTCAAGATCAATATCTATAAGTTTAACCTCGCTCTCTTTCTGCATTACAGTGGCCACATTCTTGCCGATCCGGCTGCCGCCCAGAATCATTATTCGTTTTGCCTCGAAGTTCTCCTTACCTGAGAAGAGCATCATCTCGTCTATACCCTCCGGGGTACTTACCACAAATGCAAGGTCGCCGGCCTGAAACTTCTCACTGCCGCGCGGTATTATCGTGCGCTCGTTGCGCTTGATTGCCACGGCCCTGTAGTGGTGGGTCTTGAAACTCTCAGCTATCTCCTGCAGGGTCTTGTTGAGTATCGGTGCATTATCCTCCAGCTTCTGAACGTACAGCATAAGTTTGCCTCCCGAGAATCCCACAAACTCTGTAGTACCTGTTACATGCAGAAGTCCAAGCACCTCCTGTGCTGCAATGTATTCGGGATAAATCATGTGGTCGATGCCCAGACTGAAGAAGAACTCGCTGGTCCCCTTTTTAAGGTACTCCATATTATCAATACGGGCGAAGGTCTTCTCGGCGCCCAGTCTCTTTGCAAGTATTGCCGATGTAATATTCGTATCCTCAGAATGCGCCACTGCAATAAACAGGTCGGTCTTTCTGCCAAGGGTATCCCTGAGTATGCTCACCGACGTAGCTGAACCGTGATATGTCAATACATCCAGTGACGAATCGATGGGTTTAAGACGCAGTTCCTCAGTATCAATGAGTATTATCTCATGATTGTCATTTGCCAGCATCCTGGCAAGATGCGTGCCTACTTCACCTGCTCCCGCAATAACTATTCTCATCTTCAGATCAGAATTGAAAAAAAAACAGACCAAATTAATACTTTAATTCCCGATTAATCAATTTTTTCCCTCTTTTTCGGTTCAGGAAAGGGTATTTTTAACATTCGGGAACCGTCAGTCTGGATATAATGAATCAGGGTAGCGGATGCATTCTTGTCATCTTCCGCAGGTATTAAGACGTTATTGTGGCCTGAGGTAACAATTATTTCCCGGCCAGCGGAAGTGGTTGAATATGCGAAGTTGCGTGGCAATCTGTTAACTATTACAAAGTCTGAGGTATAGGAGTTAAGAGATTTCAGGGTAGTTCGGCTGTCAATGATGAATGTCCTGTCTATGAAACTGAAAGAAACCGCAGAGCTATCGAGCATAATATATTCACTCCTCACCGGAATCGATGCGATATGCCGCTCAACAGGGTCGCTGCCGGCAGCAGAATCGGCAATTACAATCATATCGTTTCCATACCTGAATCCTGCCGCCACTCCTGCCCTGGTGTTATAAACAACTACCTCTGCCGAATTATAGGTAATCAGGAACCTGGCCGTTGATATCGTCATCAAAGGCATAAGTGCCAGCATGGGTATCAGTAAGGTCTTTTCCTTTTTTATCAGAAGTGTGTGAAGAAGCACTGAGAGGAATAGCAGCAGAGCCACTGTCTCTGGCCACGGAGTTACGATCATTCCCGTTACCTGTCCGGGCAATCCGGCTATTATTGAGGTCAGCCTTATGGCGAGCCTTGCAAGATGGTTCAGAAGTTGCGCAAGAAGAGTCGCTGCGGCTGGCACAGGCGAACATATTATCATAACGAAGGCACCTATTATAAGAGCCGAAGCCAGGGGTATGATAATGATATTTGCTGGAAGGAACCATACAGGGAACCTACCGAATGCATTGAGGGTGAAGGGGAGGGTTCCGGCCTGGGCAAGTACTGAGACAATTGCCAGTTGTACCAGCTTGTCGGCAGGAAGGAAACCAGTCTTAAGAAGACCTGCTGCTTTCCTGAAGAAGACAGAAATGAAGATTACGGCTGAGAAGGATAACTGGAAGCTGAGTGAAGTAATGTCTGAGGGTTTTAAGACCAGCATTATGAATGCTGCAGCCAGTATCGAGTTGATGCTGTTAGCCGGCCGCTTCAGCAACCTGCCGGCATGAAGGAAGGTGAACATCAGTGATGCCCTCTCAACCGAAGGCGGCAGGCCTGTTACAAATGCAAAACCCCAGAGTACAATAATTGAAATAACTACCCTTAACGTCTTTAGTCTCCCGCCCAGAAAAAAGAGTATACCGTACACGAACATGCTGACGACACCGGCGTGCAGTCCTGATACTGCCATCACATGCATCACGCCGGCCCTGGCGAAGTTCTCCCTGAGATTGTCATCAATCATCTCCTTCTGTCCGAGGGTCAAAGCAGAAAGCAGGGCCGCGTTCTGCTCCTCCAAGCCCAGCTCACTGTAAAGCCCTGATATCCTTTTTCCGGTGATAAGAGCTTTTTCCCTGAATCTCCGGCGTACAGGTTCCCAAACTTCCATAACAGAGCTACTTCTGATAAAAGTATAATACCTGACGCCCTTTTTCAGCATAAATGACCTGTAGTCGAATTCAAAGGGATTGCCCCTGTTCGCAAATTCTACAGGTTGGGCGTGCAAAAGCATCAGATCACCTGGAAGCAGGGGAGGGGATGTGGTGTCGGGGCCGGTGATGTAGAGTAGTATGTTTCCTTTAATACTTGTACTGTGACCTGATTCGTCAAAGGCAGATATCAGACCAGTCATTACAGCATAGCTTGCCGGTTTCTTTTCGGGAAATGACTGCACGCGGCAGAGCAGTGTAATAGCTTCTCCTTCTGTGAGTTTTGAGGGTGCGGCAAGCTCTGCCCTAAGCAGCATGAAGCCGCCCGAAAAGAGAATCAGGTTCAGCACTGTGCCGTATATTACATCATCTCTTGTACGTTTGCTGAAGAGAGAGACTACAAGCAGAATGATTGCTATCGCAGCCGTAATGAGTACAGGTACAATAGCTATGTCTGACAGGTAGCCTGTCAGTATCCCGATGCAGAGAGGGACGACGAGCCTTATGAAAGGTATCTCCTTATGCAGCACGGAAACAGCGATGACTGCATAAAGTTATCAAATTTATCTTAATCTCCGGCCCGGAAAGATTGTTTTGTAGGAGACCTCAAAGTGGCCTTTGCTGATATCGTTGAGCTTACGTTGTAGAAGCCTTCGTCTTAACGGGTTTACTTTATCGGTAAAAAGGACGCCGTCGAGGTGGTCATATTCGTGCTGTATTACCCTGGCCTTGTAGCCGGTGAAGACCTCATCATGAAACTCCCAGTTTTCATCATACCAGGTCATTCTGAGGTAAGATTCGCGGTTTACTTCTTCCCTGATATTAGGAATGCTGAGGCAACCTTCGGTCATCGGTACTATCTCTCCTGACTTTTCAGTAATAAGGGCATTGATAAATACACTTTTGAATCCGTCCATCTCAGGGTCATCCTCGGCCAGTGGTGTTCCGTCAACTACGAATAGCCTTATAGGTTTTCCTACCTGCGGTGCAGCAAGGCCGACACCGTCTGAGAAGTACATGGTTTCGAACATATCGCTGATGAACTCACTGAGTCCTGGATAATCCCTGTCGATATCTTCAGCCTCTTTTCTCAGAACCGGGTGGCCGTATACATATACCGGATAAATCATTCTTCTCTCTTTTTCGAAACAGTCTCCATGTAAACCTGAAGGATGATAGATGCGCTTATCTTGTCCACCAGGGCTTTATCCTGTCTCTTGTTCTTCTTCACTCCGCCCTCTATCATTGCCTGCATTGCTGACTTTGATGAAAAACGTTCATCTATCAGGGTTATGTTTTTTCCGGGGAATAGTTTCTTCAGCCTGATGATGAAGGGGTCGATCTGTTTAACAGTTTCGCTTGGTTCATTGTTCATCTTCCGGGGATAGCCGATAACAAATTCCTCGATAGTTTCCTTTTCGTCATAATCCAGCAGAAAGGCTTCTATATCGTGTGTTCTTACCGTAGTGAGAGGAGAGGCAATTATTCCGGCAGGATCAGTAACTGCAATTCCGCATCTTTTTCTACCGTAATCAACAGCAAGAATTCTTCCCATTTTTTCCCCGAAAGTTAAGGTGCAAAGTTAATAAAAAAGGTTATGTGGTGGGGCAATAAAATGATTTTCAGAAGACCTGAATGAAAAGCCTGCAGAGAATCTGGATGGTCAATGGGTCCCAAAACAGGAGGCTGCCCTTTTGAGGCAGCCTCTGCTTATAGAATATGTAATCAGTCAGTTTTTCAGTACTGCATTGCTGCGAGTCTCTGGTATGACTGATATCTCCATTTTGCATTCTCCTCGGCGACCTTGAAGAGTTCCTTAGCCTGTTCGGGGAATGTCTGGATAAGTGATGTATATCTCACCTCTGAGTTCAGGAAATCCTGGAACTTACTCCAATCCGGCTCTTTCGAGTCGAGTGTGAACGGGTTCTTACCTTCTGCTTCGAGCAGCGGGTTGTTCCTGTAGAGGTGCCAGTAGCCTGATTTTACGGCGAAGTCTCCCTGGGCCTGGGTCTTGCCCATACCCTGTTTGAGACCGTGAGCGATACATGGTGCATAGGCTATTATCAATGATGGTCCGGGATAAGCTTCGGCTTCCCTGATCGCCTTGAAATACTGGTTTTGATTTGCGCCCATGGCTACCTGAGCAACATAAACATATCCGTATGTCATAGCCATCATGCCGAGATCCTTTTTGCGTATCTGCTTGCCTGCTGCAGCAAATTTTGCAACCGCGCCCACCGGTGTTGCCTTTGAAGCCTGTCCGCCGGTATTCGAGTAGACCTCGGTGTCGAGCACGAGTATATTGACGTCAGCGCCGGATGCAATCACGTGATCGAGACCGCCGTAGCCGATATCATAAGCCCAACCGTCACCTCCGATTATCCAGAAAGATTTCTTAACGAGGTAGTCTTTGAGGCCAATGATTTCCTTCGCGACAGCTGAACCATCCTTTTCACATGCTGCCAATACCTTCTCGCTTGCCGGTTTTGATGCATTGGCATCATCCTTTGCTGCAAGCCACTCTTCGAAAGCAGTTTTGGTATCAGCTTTTGCCTGGCCATTTGCCAGATATTCATTCATCAGCCTTGTAATGCGGTCTCTGAGTTGTGTTGCTCCGATAGAGATACCAAATCCGTACTCGGCGTTATCTTCGAAGAGGGAGTTTGCCCATGCCGGACCCTCGCCCTTTATATTGTGGGTATAGGGTGTTGCCGGTGCTGATCCTCCGAATATTGAGGAACAGCCGGTAGCGTTTGAAACGATCATCCTGTCACCATAGAGCTGCGTAATAGCCTTTATATAAGGTGTCTCACCGCAACCGGCACATGCACCCGAAAACTCGAAGAGCGGTTGTGCGAACTGGCTGTTCTTTACGTTGGTGAACTTGTCGACAACCGTGTCTTTGTAGCCTACCTTATCGTGCATATATTCCCATCGTTCGCCCTCAGCCATTTGTGATTCAAACAGCTTGGATTCCAGGGCCTTGGTTTTGGCGGGACAAACATCGATGCAGTTTCCGCAGCCGGTACAGTCATATAGAGATACCTGCATTCTGAACTTATAGGCCTTGGTTCCGCCGATACCCTGTATTGTTGTGGTACCTTCAGGAGCGGCCGCAGCCTCTTCGTCGGTAAGCAGGAATGGTCTGATTGCAGCGTGCGGACAAACGTAAGCACACTGGTTGCACTGTATACAGTTTTCCGGGATCCATTCCGGGATATGCACGGCGATACCTCTCTTTTCATAAGCTGTGGTGCCTGACGGGAAGGTTCCGTCCTCCCTGTTGCGGAAGGCGCTCACCGGCAGGTCGTCACCCTTAAGTCTGTTGATAGGCTCCATAACCTCCCTGATGAATTCGGGGATGTCACGGGTATCTTCCTCCTTTGTCACTTTTATTGAGGCCCACTCTTCCGGTATCTCAACCCTGGTTACATCACCACCCCTGTCGATGGCGTTGTAGTTCATCTTAACAATCTTTTCACCCTTTTTGCCATAAGAGTAATCAACTCCCTTCTTCATCTCCTTGACAGCCAGGTCGTAGGGAATAACCTCTGAAACCTTGAAGAAGGCCGCCTGCATAATGGTGTTTGTGCGGTTACCGAGTCCGAGCTCTTCAGCGATAACGGTAGCATTGATTGTATAGAAATCGATCTTGTTTTCCGCAAGGTACTTTTTCATATGGTCGGGGAGCCTGTTCCTGGTCTCTTCTATGTCCCATATGGAGTTGAGGAGGAATATCCCCCTGCGCTTCAGACCCTTCAGCATGTCATACTTGTCGAGGTATGCCGGCACGTGGCAGGCTACGAAGTCAGGTGTATTGACCAGGTAGGGCGACCTTATCGGGTTGTTTCCGAATCTCAGGTGCGAGGTTGTGATACCACCTGATTTCTTTGAGTCGTATGCAAAATATGCCTGGCAATATTTGTCAGTAGTATCACCTATGATCTTAATGGAGTTTTTGTTGGCTCCAACTGTTCCGTCTGAACCAAGACCGTAGAATTTGGCTGAGTAAGTTCCCGTGCAGCAAACGTTTATTTCCGGAAGCAGAGGCAGTGATTTGAAAGTAACGTCATCGACGATACCAACCGTGAACTGGTTCTTTGGCTCCTTCATTTTAAGGTTTTCATACACAGACATTACCATTGCCGGTGTTGTGTCTTTGGAGCTGAGGCCGTAGCGTCCGCCCACTATAACAGGTCTTTCGTCGCGGTCGTAGAATATCTCCTTTACATCGAGGTAGAGCGGCTCGCCGTTTGCGCCCGGCTCCTTGGTGCGGTCGAGTACTGCAATCCTCTTCACGCTCTTCGGCAGTACATCAAAGAAGTACTCAGGTGCGAAGGGGCGGTACAGGTGCACACTAATCAGGCCGATTTTTTCTCCTCTTTCCATCATATAGTCGATGGTTTCCTTTATCGTATCTGTGATGGAACCCATTGCAACTA
This sequence comes from Bacteroidales bacterium, assembly GCA_046484805.1. Classification (GTDB taxonomy): domain Bacteria; phylum Bacteroidota; class Bacteroidia; order Bacteroidales; family VadinHA17; genus SLNP01. Next base: position 31,109 of record JAWOIF010000015.1, on the reverse strand, counting down.
TAATGTTCTCGGCATCAGGAGCGCCATAGTATGTGAATGGTTTGTATTCCCTTCCGGTAAGCTTTGATATCTCCTTCATGTATGAAGCTACGATATCGGCCAGAGGTTCGTAGTAAATGTTGGATGCCTCTTTTGCCTGGAAGAAGATGTCTGGGTTTTGTGCGGTTCCCCTGGTTACCGGTCTTGAAGGATTAAGTGAGTTATCCCTGAATTTTTTGAGTGCGTCGTAATCGATAAGTTTCTTTATGTCCTCCATCTGCATCTCTTCGACTTTCTGAACCTCGGCTGAGGTACGAAAACCGTCAAAGAAGTGCAGGAAGGGAACCCTCGATTTGATTGCCGAAAGGTGAGCAATACCTGCCAGATCCATTACTTCCTGAACGCTTCCGCTTGCCAGCAGGCCAAATCCGGTTTGTCTGGTTGCGTAAACGTCGCTGTGATCACCGAAGATCGAAAGTGCATGCGCCGCAACTGATCGTGCGCTGACATGAAATACTGCAGGAAGCAGCTCGCCTGACATTTTGTACATGTTGGGTATCATCAGCAACAAACCCTGTGATGCTGTAAATGTGCTTGTGAGAGCTCCTGCCTGGAGTGCTCCGTGAACTGCGCCGGCGGCGCCAGCTTCCGATTGCATTTCAACCACTTTTACAGTTTCATCGAAGATATTCTTCAAACCGTTTGCCGACCACTCATCAACAAGTTCAGCCATGGTTGATGAAGGGGTGATCGGGTAAATGCATGCCACCTCACTAAACATATAGGCTACGTGAGCTGCGGCATGGTTTCCGTCACAAGTAATAAATTTCTTTGTCTTCATAATAAAAAATTGATTAACAATATATTGTTGTTTATTCTCCGTTCATTGAGATAAGGAACTCTTCATTCGACTTTGTCTGTAGTATCCTGTCGCGCAGGAATTCCATTGCTTCGATAGAGTTCATATCTGCCAGGTAGTTCCTGAGAACCCAGATCTTGTTAAGTATCTTCTTGTCAAGCAGCAAATCTTCACGCCTTGTGCTTGAGGCAGGTATATCTATCGACGGGAATATCCTTCTGTTGGAGAGTTTCCTGTCGAGCTGCAGTTCCATGTTGCCGGTTCCCTTGAACTCTTCGAAGATGACATCATCCATTTTTGAGCCTGTCTCAGTCAGTGCTGTTGCAAGAATGGTCAGTGACCCTCCGTTTTCAATGTTTCTGGCAGCTCCAAAGAACCTCTTGGGCTTGTGAAGTGCATTTGAATCGACACCACCTGAAAGTACTTTGCCCGATGCAGGTGCTATGGTGTTGAACGCTCTTGCCAGCCTTGTTATCGAGTCGAGCAGAATAACCACATCGTGGCCGCATTCAACAAGCCTCTTGGCTTTCTCAAGCACAATACTCGCTACCCTTACATGCCTTTCAGCCGGCTCGTCAAATGTCGAGGCTATTACCTCAGCCTTTACGTTGCGGGCCATGTCGGTAACCTCTTCCGGACGTTCATCAATTAGCAGTATCATAAGGTATGCCTCAGGATGATGTTTTGCGATGGCGTTGGCAATCTCCTGCAGCAGCACCGTTTTACCAGTTTTAGGTTGCGCCACAATCAGTCCACGCTGGCCCTTACCTATAGGTGAGAACATATCTACTATTCTGACTGAAAGTGAACCCTCACCGTATGAGCAGAGGGCGAACTTCTCGTTTGGGAACAGTGGTGTTAGGAAGTCGAAGGGAACCCTGTCACGAATATAGTCTGGACTTCTTCCATTGATCTCTTCAATCTTAATAAGAGGGAAGTACTTTTCACCCTCCCTTGGTGGCCTGATTGTTCCCTTAACCGAGTCGCCTGTCTTTAATCCGAAGTGTTTTATCTGTGACTGTGAAACATAAATGTCATCGGGTGAATTCAGGTAATTATAGTCGGGCGAGCGCAGAAATCCGTAGCCTTCAGGCATTATTTCCAGAACGCCGGTATTTGATACAATACCTTCAAATTCATACTGTTTTTCCTGTTTTTCTTCCGGTGCAGGCTTTGGAGGTTCGGTTGCCGGAGTCCTTTTATCGACTATCTCTGGTTTGTCATCACTTATCGGCTTCTCCTCGAGGAGTTCCTGTGACTGCAGGCGGATATTTTCCTCTTCCAGCACTACCGGGGGTGGTGAACTGTCGACAGAATCTGGTACGACAACCTCAGGTTTTACCTCGGGGTCAACCCTTGAAGAGGAAACTGTTTCTGATTCGGCTTTTACTTCCGGCCTCGGGGTTCTGGGTCTTCTTCCTCTCCTTGATTTATCCCTGTAGTGACCGTCAGAACCACGCTTCTGATCCTGAGATGTATCTTTAACCACTTCCTTTTCAGCCTGACCGCCTTCCCGTGAAGTTTTCTCCCGGGGCTTATTGCGATCCCATCTTGGTTGCTGGTGTTGTTGCTTATCTTCCTTTTTTTCCTCTCTTACCGGTCGCTCAGAATCCTTGTCCTTTTTCTGAGGTTTTGGTTCATTTCCTGCCGAACGGGTATTTCTATCGTTTTGTTTCCTTCCTGCAGTTTCTGAATCCTTTCTTGTCTGAGATTTTTTCTCAGTGAGGTCTATTGCCTGCTGATCAAGGATCCTGTAGATAAGATCCTGCTTTTTCAAAGATTCAGATCTATTGATCTTCAGGTCTTTAGCTATTTCCCGTAATTCAGGAACCAGCTTCTTACTTAATTCAAGAATGTCATACATATAATTAATCTCTATGGAAATTTTTTGGGTACTGATTGTTCTGAAAAACGCGGACAGCATTCGGAGGCATGAGTCCCTGATCGTCTGTTAACTTATTCACACTTCAGAAAATCGTTGCAATGATAAGAAAAATTGGCAAAATAAAACAATGCAAATGTGCTATTTCCTTATTTTGATAGAAAAGCACCAACTAAAATGCTGAGAATCAACGCTAACGTCAGATGTCAAAGATACTAAAAAATAATGATTGAGACAAAAAAAAATCTAACTTCTTGATGGGGAATGAAAAAAATCACTAAACTTGTGTTCGATCGCAATGTTGCAGATATGCGCCAGTTGAAAATAACCAAGCAGGTAACCAACAGAGATACCCCTTCACTTGACAAGTATTTGCAAGAGATAGGAAAAGTTGATCTCATTTCACCCGAAGAGGAGGTATTCCTGGCGAGAAGGATCAAGAACGGAGATAAGGATGCGCTTACAAAGCTTGTAAAGGCCAACCTGAGATTTGTTGTTTCAGTTGCTAAACAGTATCAAAACCAGGGGATGACACTTCCTGACCTTATCAATGAAGGCAACCTGGGTTTGATGAAGGCAGCCCAGCGATTTGATGAAACCAGGGGTTTTAAGTTTATTTCCTATGCGGTGTGGTGGATCAGGCAGTCAATTCTTCAGTCTCTTGCGGAACAATCCAGAATAGTAAGACTGCCGGTTAACAAGATCGGCTGTATTAACAGGATCAATAAGGCATTTGCCCGTTTGGAGCAGGAGTTTGAAAGGGAACCATCTGCCCAGGAACTTGCTGAAGTTCTCGAAATGGCTCCCGAGGAGGTTAAGGAGGTGCTCAAAACCAATGGCCGGACGGTGAGTATGGACGCCCCAATCAATCCTGAGGACGACAATACCATGTATGACGTAATGCAGAGCAATGAAACTGTCAGTCCTGATAAGTCACTTATAAATGAGTCGCTTGCCTTTGAGATTGAAAGGGCTTTGGGTACTCTCTCAACACGTGAGTCGAGGGTGCTTAAGCTTTACTTCGGAATCGGCATGAAGCATCCCTATACCCTTGAGGAGATAGGCGAGGAGCTTAATCTTACACGTGAGAGAGTCAGACAGATAAAGGAGAAGGCTATTAAAAGAATTCAGTATACTACCAGGTGTAAAATCCTTAAAACCTATCTTGGTTAAGACGTATACTCTATCTTTGTCAAAAATCTGTACATATGTCACATCTTATCTCACCCTCCCTTCTTGCAGCCGACTTTGGTAATCTCCAGCGGGATATAGAAATGGTAAACCGAAGCGTTGCTGACTGGATACACCTTGACATTATGGACGGAGTATTTGTACCTAATATCTCATTTGGATTTCCTGTAATTCACCATATCAACAAGCACGCTTCAAAGCCGCTGGACGTTCACCTGATGATCTCTAAACCAGATGATTATCTCTCAAGGTTTCGCGATGCCGGCGCTGATATTCTGACAGTTCACTACGAGAGTTCATTCCATCTTCAGCGGACAGTTACGGAGATAAGAAGACTGGGAATGAAGGCAGGCGTGGCAGTGAATCCTCATACCCCTGTTTCCTCCCTTAAGGATATTCTACCCTTTATTGACATGGTTCTGGTAATGACCGTCAATCCGGGATATGGCGGACAGGAATTTATTCCCACCAGCTTTGAGCGGGTTGCAGAACTGAGGAAGATGATCGATGAGAAGGGATATAAGGTGTATATACAGGTTGATGGTGGTGTGGACCTTGCCAATGCAGCAAAGCTGCTTTCAGCCGGTGTTGATATATTGGTTGCCGGAACAGCCATTTTCTATTCAGATGACCCGGCAGCTACCATCGAGAAGCTCAAGGTACTCAGGTACTAAAACGATATTCCTGTCTCTTTGCTGATGTGATCGAGTATCTCCGTGGTCTTCTCTGGTAAGAACCACCTGATTTGTTTATCCCTCGACCACCAGGTGATTTGTCTTCTGGCATATCTTCGGGTGTTTCTCTTTATCAGACTTACAGCCTCCTCTTTTGATATTTTGCCGTCGAACCAGTCGAACAATTCCCTGTAACCTACAGTCTGAAGTGCGTTTTCGTTGCGGAATTCCAGCAATCCCTTCGCTTCTTCTTCGAGTCCCGATGCCATCATACGATCAACTCTCCTGTCAATCCGGGAATAGAGCTCTTCTCTTTCCGGCATGATTCCAATTTTTATAACCCTGAAATTCCTTTCTGTTCTGTTTTTATTAAGAAATGAAGAGTATGGCCTGCCGGTAGATGCAAATATCTCAAGGGCTCTCATTATGCGGCGCGGGTTCCTGAGATCCACCCTGGCGTAATGATGAGGATCCACAATTCGTAATTCTGTCCTCAGTGATTCTATTCCCTCCTCCCTGAGTTTGCTGATATATCTTTCCCTTATCCCTGGATCGACATCGGGAATATCATCAATTCCTTCGCATACAGCATTAATGTATAATCCTGAGCCACCAGTCATAATAACTACTTCCTTTTCTTTATAGAGAGACCCGAGCAGGTTAATGGCATCCTTTTCGAACATGCTGGCGCTATAGTAGCTGTTAACCGGAAGGAATCCGACGAAATGATGTCTGACTTTTTTTATTTCCTTATCATCCGGAGCCGCTGTTCCGATGGGCATGCCCTGATAAAACTGACGCGAATCTGCTGATATAATGTCACATCCCAGCTGTATTGCGAGCCGGACTGATAGTTCTGTTTTACCGGCAGCGGTTGGCCCGGTAATGACTATCAGGTATTTCATTGGATGATTTGTGACCTTTAAGATTTTACTTACTCGTTGAAATCGTCAACAGGATCAATGTTATCAAAATCGGGAAGGGAATCCTCATCGTCCGATCCGAAATAGAGATCGTCTATTTCTGAATCATCATCATCATCATCGGAAACAACAAGATTATCGAATTTCTTTCTTGATGAACCGCCAAAGACAACCTGTTTGGGAGGGATACCCTTTGAGTTTGTGCATACCGGGTATTCACGGCCTTCAATTTCCTGCACTTCACCGGTATACTCAATGAAGAGACCTCTTTCATTGAAGAAGTCAAATATGTAAAGGAGTTTTTGATTCTTTCTGTAAATGATATCCTCGAGAAGTGCATCGTCCATGGTAGAAGAACCGGCTCCCATATCGAAAAGGGTAAACTCCTCCTCCTTCTCCCAGTTGTCTGTTGCAAGATAGAATGAAGCCATCTGTGATTTATCAAATTCAAGCTCCTCCTGCAAAATATTATGAAAATCCATTAATGTTTGGTTGTCAAGGAATTCAAATTCCCTCACAAATGCATCATCCTCATCTGATAAAACAACAAATTTGTATACCATATCCTAAAAATTCAAACGGTGCAAGATAATACTTTTTGAATAATGTTCATCTGAACGAAGTTTATTTTAAGAGAAAACCGATTGTGTCAATATTGTCATGATAGTCCCACAGTTTGGGCTTCTGTGCAAAACCGTGAGGGGTATATCCCCTGCCTGTAACAACCTGTATCTTGTCAGACAGGGGCGAGATCAGTGAGTCAAATCCGGCAGGGTCCGCCTCCTGGTAGTTAATAACTGCGACTGGCGAGAAAAGGGAGTCATCTTTCCTGAGGAGAACAAAACCTGCATCATGGAACTGTTCGCGGTTAACTGTCATAACAGCTTTATGGTACTGGTAGTTTGAGACATACTTGCTATTCCCTGTAACAGTCGAATATTTTGCCCATGCTTTCGCCAACCTTTTCAGGTCGTATTTTGGTGGCATATATATTTTTGTAATACTCCTGCACCCGAGCCCGAAATAACTGAACACATCCTCTCCAAGCCCTTCCATTTCAGCGTCGTTTTCGTTTCCGGTAATCAGTGCTACGCCTGTGCGGTTTCTGCGAATAAGGGATGGATATTTTCCGAAATAAAATTCAAAGTATCTGCTGCTGTTATCACTTCCTGTTGCAATAACCATTTCAAAATCAGTGACAGGGCCGTCGGCAAAGACTATTCTGTCTGAAATTGCAGGTTCAGCAACGCAAAGAATTGAAGCAATCTCACTGATAAGCCTGTCGTCCTTTGAACTGGCCTTGATTACGGCGATGTTGCCTGTCAGCAGAACGCACATCATATCATGGAATCCGACTGCCGGTATATTGCCGGCCATTATTATAGCAACCTTCCTTGCGGGGCGTAGAATGTTAATTCCAGGGTATGCTGACAGCCACTTCTTAATATTCGCGCCTGTCAGCTCGTCACCGTATGCCGATATTGCCTTTCTTACATTATCAGGTGTGAACCAGGCATTTGATTGATGGTAGTTGCTAATGAGTTCCAGTAGTCCCTTTGTCAGATCATTCTCTGTTCCTGAAACAGCTTCCCTGAAGGTCCTGCCCAGAATGGCAAAGGCATTAATACTCTTATCGAGGTTCATCGGGGGTCTTTTTGTACCCCGCAAATTTATGAATTGATCTTTCTAATTTCGCCGAGAAAGAATAAATCTTCTTTTATTTTTTTTATTCTCTGTCTTGCGTAACTATGATTACCTGACATTATGAACTTGTCAATATCCATGGCTTTTGACTCAGCCATTCTTTTTATCATTTCATTCTGGTGGGCATCATATGCCTCGAAGCATTTCAGAGCCTCCCTGAGATTCTTGTTACTGTCGTACATTTTGGCCAGATTCAGCAGGTGATCAGGGTTCCCCGGTTCGTATACAAGGGCTGTCAGATATGACTCAATACCTTTCTCATAGCTGTTGATGTCACTGTATGCTTTACCCATTGAGGCATAAATACTACCCAGTCTGACTGAGTCAGGCATCATCAGGTCAATGGCTTTCTCAAGATACTCTATTCCCTCGTTCTGCATCCTCCATGTAGACATTGCTACTCCGAGGTAGTAGGCAGCCTCATAATTAAGGGTGTCAGATTCGAAATAGATCATCAGGTAAGGTATAGCTTCCCTGAATTGTTGCGAAGCATAGAGTGAGAATGCCAGTTGCCTGGTGACGATTATCGATGTATCTCCAAGGTTGTAGGCATTCCTATATTCTTCAGCGGCTTTTTCATAGCTCTGGAGGGCAAACAGGAGATTTCCATGACATCTGTATGGCAGAGGGTTCCGGCTGTTGTTTGCAATGGCTTCCCTGACTGTTCCGAGCCCTGCTTCCGGCATCCTTAATTGCAGCCAGGTGTTTGTCAGAGAGAATAGTACCGAAAGATCTTTGTCGTTCAGCCTCCAGGCTTCCCTCAGGTGTGTCAGGGCATAATTCTCCATACTAGCCTGAATCAGGCAGCCTCCCAGATTCTTTCTGAAGACAGGATTGTCAGGTACGGAGTCTACCAGTATCTGGTACCACCTGGCGGCTTCAGAAAATTTCCTTGCTGATACAAGCATTTTCGCATATCTGTTCATCAGAAACAGATTATCCCTGTTTTTCTCTATTAAATCATCATATTTGGCAGAAGCGGATTCTATGTCACCCAGGGCTTCGAGACATTCTGCCATCAGTATGCCGGCAGCAACCCCGCCTGCTCCTGCCTCTTCTGCTGCTGTAAGGTGTGTCAGAGCTGTTTTGTGGTTACTCAGTGATGCGTGAATCATACCATATCTGAGGCTAAGCTCCGGACTCACCCCTGCGCTCTCTTCCAACAGGTAGCATAGACTTATTGCTTCCCTGTAATCCCTTGCTGCCATTGCTTTATCAATATCACCAAGTGAATGCTGGCCTGATAAGCAGGCCAGCATAACATACAGGAAGAAATGTACACTTACAATCAGTTTTGGAATCTTCATAATGAAGCTAATTATTAAGTGATGTCATTACCGCAAGATATCTCTTCAGCAGTTAATAACTATTTGCCGGAGAGTCGAAAGTTCACAGTGATTGAGAATCTTACCGGTACGGCAATACCCCTCTGATAACCCGGTTTCCAGGCCGGTGATGACTGAACAACCCTGACGGCCTCATCGTCAAGAACCTTGTCAACGCTTCTGAGAACGGTAACAGTACTCACACTTCCGTCGGGCTCTACAACAAATCCGATAAATACCTTACCCTGAATGCCGTTTTCCTGAGCAATTTTGGGATACCTGATTCTCTGCATGACCCAGTTGCTGAATTTCTGCACATCTCCGTCCATGAAGGAAGGCATGTCTTCGACTATCATGAAGATGTCTCTCTTTTCCTTTTGCTGCTCTTCAGTAAACTGCTTCGTCATCACTATCGCAACTCCTGCTGCGCCCCTGTTGCCATATATCTTCATAACTGTCTCAGGTTTAAGTATCCTTAGTGCCGCAATGTCGGAGTCAGGAATCTTTGCCAGATAATCCAGGTCTCTTTCCACTCCGTCTACTACGATGATCATATCACCATATTCTGCCTTAACTATTTCCTCACGGCTCTTTTCTACTCCCTTAGGGGTGTCTTGAGAATCTGTTTCATTCTCCTTGGTGGAAAAAGCTATAACATTGACTGTGTCGAGAGCAACGGACCCGGTAACCGCCTCCTCAAGATCAACGACTTCACGGGTAACCTCTTCAATGATATCCTGGCATGAGAATACCATAACTGCAATTGCAACCAGTGGAACTGCGATCAGGGTCTTGATCACCGCTCCTGGTTTGGTCTTTTTCTTTGTCATCATAATGATTCGCTTTTTAATTAATGATTTTGCTGAAAAACACGAGGCAATCGGAATGTTCCTGGTTCCGAATATTTCATTGAATATAAGCTGTTGATAATCAGTAATTTTACCTGTCCTGTCAATGAATTCCCTGTCTGTGTGGTATTCATGAACCGCTCTGACGGAATATCTTATCATGTAGGCAAAGGGATTCATCCACTGTAGAGTCACAACAATTTCACACAATACGATATCAATATAATGGAGCAGTTTGTTATGAATCTCTTCATGCAGAATGACCTTCTCCTTGTCCGGGTCTGACAGACTTCTGCTTATGAATATATAGCCCAATGCAGAGAAGCCTGCAAAATGATCTGAGTTATCTACCTGTACAATGTTCCCTTTAACCGATCCTTTAAGAATCAGTTTTATGATACCTGCAAAGCCTGATAAAAATCTGGCAATGAAGAAAATAGTGCCGGCAATATATATTACCGAAATAATTGATATCAAACCAATACTCTCGGGAGCCGGAGGGGTGATCACGCTTCCGGTTATTTCAGCCTGGCTGATTACTTCAGCGAATACCCACTGAAGAGCTTCGGCATTGACAACGGGACTTTCCGTCTGAAACCTCAGAAAAGGCAGCAGCCACGAAAGCAGAACAGATGATACCAGGTAGATCCTGTTCCTTATGTAGGCAGTGTCACGGCTCAAAAACAGGTAGTATACCGTATAAAAGATGGCCATAAAAAGGCCTGCCTTTACTGCATGAATGAAGAAGGTGTTCATTTTTCAGTTCTTTTCTGTTTTTTGATCTCTTCTGACATAAGCTTCATTATCTCTTCCATTTCCTTAATGCTGATCTCTTTTTCGCGGGCAAAAAAGCTCACCATCTGTTCATAGGAGTTGGCAAAGTAGCTGCTGATGAAATTACCCATTTGCATCTTGGAGTATGCCTTCTTTGATACCAGTGGGAAGTACTCATGTGTACGGCCATAGGCCTTGTGGCTTACGAAACCCTTCTCCTGCAATATCCTCACAATAGTGCTTACGGTGTTGTATGCCGGCTTCGGGTCGCTGAAGTGTTCGAGGATATCCTTTACAAATCCTCTCCTGATTTTCCACAGGATCATCATTATTTGCTCCTCAGCACGTGTCAGTTCTTTCATAGGATTGAAATTGTTTTGTACAAAGATATAACGAAAAGATTAGTTATGGAACTAAATTCTTAATTATTTTTTAACAAAATAATAGAGTTAAGAGATACGAGTTAAATATAAAAAAGTGTACTTTTATAATTCTAACGGGTTAAGTTACGTATTGAACATGGATAAGCTTGTAATTCAGGAACAATTGAAGAATGTACCGGGAATAGTTTTTTTCCCGGAGAGCAAACTGCTTGAAGTTGCGGGGAGGTCGATACCGGAAAACCCTGAGACAATTTTCCGCCGCCTTGATGAATGGATTACGGAGTATTTTGAAAATGATGACACTCTGACTGTGAGTATTTTTCTCGAGTACATCAACAGCGGTTCATCAAAATATCTTTATGAGATACTCCGCAAACTGACAGGCTACAAGCATTCGGGCAAGAGTGTAAAGCTGATATGGAAATATGAAGAGGACGATGAAGCCATGCTTGATCTGGGCGAGCATTATCGTGATTCTGCAGGGGTTCCTCTTGAGATAGAGATGGTACTTTAGACTAAGGGGGGAAATAATAATAAAGAGGCTGTCTCTTATTGTGAGGCAGCCTCTTTCTATTTTTATAATAACATCTGTTTTACATCATTTTTTCAACAAGGTCGACACACCGGGCGGAGTAGCCCCATTCATTATCATACCATGCAAGTACCTTGACCATCTTACCGTTTACCATGGTACTGAGAGAGTCAAAAACTGCTGATGCGGGATTGTGAATCACGTCGACAGATACTATCGGGTCCTCTGTATATTCCATTATTCCCTTCATCGGGCCTTCGGCAGCCTTCTTCATAGCCGCGTTGATCTCTTCTGCTGTAGCCTCTTTCTTGAGCGTCACAACAAGGTCTACCAGTGATCCGGTGGGGGTTGGCACCCTTACTGATATACCATCGAGTCTGCCCTTAAGTTCGGGTATAACCTTGCCGACTGCTTTTGCGGCCCCGGTTGTTGTCGGTATCTGACTGACAGCAGCCGAGCGGGCCCTTCTGAGGTCAGAATGAGGCAGGTCGAGTATTCTCTGGTCATTGGTATAGGAGTGAATGGTAGTCATGTAGCCCAGGTCGATTCCCCAGTTGTCGTTAAGAACTTTTGCAACAGGAGCAAGACAGTTTGTTGTACATGAAGCATTTGAGATACACTGATGTTCAGGTTTGATATCTTCATCATTTACTCCGAGAACAACCATAGCATCGATTGCGTCTTTTGAGGGTACTGTAAGAATTACCTTTTTTGCACCAGCCTTAAGGTGATCTCCGTATCCACCCTTAGGGCTCTCTTTGTCCCTGAAGATACCCGTGGCTTCCACTACTATATCGGGTATTACCGACCAGGGTATTGATGCCGGATTCTTTTCTGCTGTTACCGGATATTTCTTTCCGTTTACGATAATACTATTATCATCAAATGTCACACCGGGGAACTTTCCCTGAGTTGAGTCATATTTGAGAAGATGCGCAAGAGTTTTGGTGTCTGTGAGGTCGTTAATACCTACAACTTCAATGCCCGGCCTCTCGAGAGCCAGTTTGAATACGTTTCTTCCAATCCTGCCAAAACCGTTGATTCCTAGTTTGATCTTTGCCATAAACTTAATATTAAATTGTTATTTGAATGGAGGTACAAAGGTACTAATAAAATAAAAATCTCAAAAGGGGGGCGACTTCAGATCAGCGCTTTCTGATAAAGATGGTGGCTATTCTGTTTGACTGGGGGTCAAAGGGATCTATTATAAGTCCCATCCTGTAAGAAATGAAGAGTGAGAAGAAAACAGCCTTATTGTCTTCGGTAGCCATAATTTCAATCTGCTTCAGGTAGGCGTTTATAACACCACCCAGTTCAATTGTATGAACTGCCCGGTCGTTTTTGCTGAATTCAAAGTTAAAGCCACCCTTGAGATAAGCTCCGGGAATAATTCTGGTCTCCTTCAGCCCTTTGAAAAAGGATGCTCTGCTGTAGATGTCGTAGGGATGATGAATGGATTCTTCAAACTTCTCCTCCTTCAAATAGAAGGATGTAGGGGTTGCGGGATAGAGTACCTTGTAATATATTGGTTTCATTAGAGCCAGGCTGGGCCCTGCCGTAAAGAAATATCTTATAGCAACACCTCCAAGGTCTTCCTTGTTGAAAAGTTCATACCGCTTGCCCACTCCTCCGCGAAGAAAGAAGGCTGAATTAAGTTTGCCGAAAATAAATGAGGTACCACTGGGATACCAGGGGTTCTGAAGTTTAAGCTCTCTTGGATGGTTAAGGATACCAAGGTCTATTTCGTAAAGATTTGTATTGCGGAAATCTATATAGCGTCCTTCCCTGTAGCTAAGGCCATAGCCGTCGGTGTTAAGCATCAGTCCAAAAGTGCGTTCGTGACGGTAGAATGCTCTCTTCTGTTCGTCAATTTCGCCCTGACCGTAGCAAAGGGCTACGGTCATAAACGTAATAATAGCCACCGACAGCAGCTTTTTCATGGCATTAGCCTTTTTTATTTCAGGGAAAGTTTTAGCCGGTGCTAGCCTATGTGCTCAGTGTTAGATGAGCCGGCATCGGTGTATGCAGGGCAGATCTCCCGGTTGCATGAACTGGCCAGTAAGGCTGCCAAAAATGCTACAACAATAACTATAGCGAATTTCTTCATAACCATCTTGTTTTACAATACAAATTTAACTTTTTCAATTTAAAAACAATAGTTGTGCCAAAAAAACATCATCGTTTATGATTGAAAAATATCAGCAGCCTGTTTAAAAAGCTGCTGATATCCTTATTCAATCATAATTTTAACAATTAACATTGTCGGTTGTTCATTTCCGAAAATGATAATTAGGGTATTGAATGATGACTTTATTTGAACATTCTCTGTAAAGGATTATTGGGTGATCTCATCAGTTCCCTGTCAAGTTCGACGACGTTGAACGGCACCGGGGCTGCAAGAAGTTCTGTGTTTTCACCAAGTTTCCTTTCAACCTTCACGTAGTATTCTCCCGGAGGCGCGATCCTTGTTGCAGCGCGGAACCTTTGTGCTCCGGGGGCGTCCTGGTCGGGTGCCTGCTGAGGCTGGATCCTCATATTCCATGAAAATGATCCTACCCCGGCCTCAAATGGGCGCTCTGTTACGGTAACAACCTCGCCGGCTGCGTTTGTTATTGTAAATACCAGAACCGCTTCAGGCTGTTCTTCTGTCTGCCTGCTTCTTCTGCCAGAGGACGGTTGTGGCTGCTCTTTTACATGATACCTGATTCTTACCATCACTGCCGGGTTGGGGGTCTTGAAATAGGCCTCACCCTGGTACGAAAGGTTCGATGCCATACTGAACTGCCATGTATCCTTTATATTGAAGATGTGCGCCGGTCTGGCCAGATTGTCTGGTGTCAGTTCACGAAGGAAACTGTAGTCATCCATCACGTAGAATCCTCTTCCGAAAGTTGCTATCACCAGGTCGTTTTCCCTTCTCTGGATGTCTATTTCGGGCACCTGTATCGTTGGGAGTCCGTTTTTAAGCTGCACCCAGTTATTGCCGCCATTTACGGTGACGAATACGCCATATTCGGTTCCGACAAACAACATATCACGACTCACATGGTCTTCGATAATGGTATAAACCGATCCGAGAGGAAGGTTTGATGATATTGACCTCCATGTTTCGCCCTTGTCAGTACTCTTAAGAATGTAGGGTGTCCAGTTGCTGTTGTCTTTTCTGCCGTCAAATGTTGCATAAACCGTATTCACATCGTGGATTGAAGGAAGCACGCATGTTACCAGTGTCATAAACGGAATTCCCGGGAAGTTATCGAACTTCTTCCAGTTTTCTCCGTCATCTTCGGTAAGCCAGATGAGTCCGTCATCAGTTCCGGCCCACAGCATTCCCTGCTTATGGGGTGACTCCTTCAGCGACTTCATGTTTCCGAAAGGAGAGGTTGATGAATGGAGTGCAACAGCTGTATTCCTTTCCCATGTCTGACCCAGCAGAGGCATTGTATCAACATCGATCTGTCTTGTAAGGTCAGGACTGATCGGTGTCCATGAGTTACCCTGATCAGTACTTTTCATAACCACCTGAGCACCAATGTAGAGAGTTTTATGATCGAAGTTGCTGACGAGGTAGGGTGTATCCCAGTGGTAGCGCATTGACATACCCTGAGGTCTGGCTCTTATGCTGGTTGCCCTTTGCAGGAGGTGGTCATAGCGGGCGTTTCCACCGTTCTGTGATTCGTGGTATGATATTGTAGGATCAACCGGATCGGGTATTGAAAGGAAACCGTCACCTCCAAGAACATGGTTCCAGTCATCATTAGTTATGTACTGCCTGATAGTTCTGGCCGGACCCACAAATGAACCATTGTCCTGTGTTCCGCCATAAACCCTGTAGAAGGGGTAGTTATTGTCTACACGTACCCGGTAGAACTGCATGATTGGAAGGTGCGGATGGAACTTCCAGGTTGCACCGGCATCCCAGCTTTCGTAGAGACCACCGTCGCAGCCTGCAAGGTAGTGCTTGTTGTTGTTGGGATTGATCCAGAGGGAATGATTGTCGACATGTTTGTTACGTTCACCAACCTGACTCCATGTTGCACCTCCGTCGAGAGATCTCATGTTCCTGACGTCAAGTGATATAACAAGGTCTTCATCAATGGGGTCGGTAATCAGCCGCTGGTAATATTGCGGGCTGCTGGAACTCTGGTTGCTCATCTCCTCCCAGGTCTCACCCTTATCTTTTGAGCGCAGGAATTTCGATCTTCCGGCTGCCGGTGGCAATTCCACCATTGCATATAGTATGTCAGGATTAGCCTTTGAGAGGGCAATGCCTATTCTTCCGATGTTACCTTCTGATGGGAAACCGTTGGTGATCTTCTTCCATGTCTTGCCGGCATCAGTCGATTTGTACAGACCTGATTCGGGTCCTCCGTTGATTTTGGAGTAAACCCTTCTTTCACGCTGATGTGCCGAGGCGTAAAGGATATCCGGATTTCTGGGGTCCATCTCGACATCATTGATACCGGTATATTCACCGATAAAGAGAATCTGCTCCCAGCTTTTGCCTCCGTCGGTGGTTTTGTAGAGACCGCGCTCGCCTCCTGGTCCCCACAGAGGACCATGGGCAGCAATGTAAACCACATCGCTGTTGCGTGGGTCTATCTGTATTCTGCCAATATGGGCTGTGTTCTTCAGACCCATGTTAACCCATGTCTTACCGGCGTCGGTACTCTTGTATACGCCATCACCAATTCCAATGGCACGCTGGCTGTTGTTTTCACCTGTACCAAGCCATACCACATCGGTATTATTGGGGTCGATGGTAACACACCCCATTGCGTAAACAGGCTTGTCATCGAAGATGGGTGTAAAGGTGGTTCCGGAATTTGTGGTCTTCCACAAACCTCCCGATGCAACTGCAATATACCACTCAGAGAAATTTTCCGGATTGACTGCAATGTCAGCGATTCTGCCTGAATAGGCAGCCGGACCTATAAGCCTGAAGTTCAGCGGACTCACCATCTCTGATGTCAGAGATGCCTGAGGCGCTGCCTGTGCGGCTCTCTGGCTGAAGGCCGGGGCCGACAGCAGGGTAATGAGAAGCACCAGTAGTGAAATTCTTAATGTTTTCATAGAAATTTGTATTAGTTTCAAGTATTAAATATTAGATATTTCTTCTCCGTAAATCTAATCAATTCTGCCAATCCGATAACCTTTACGGAGGTTGTTAAACAACACATTTGCAGTGTCTGAACTTTTTTGTTTCTCATTTGTCTAATATTTAAACAGTAATAATAACAGCCATGCAAACAATTATTTTTGCATTAATATTAATAGCATCGTCAGCCATGAAATCAGGATCATCCGATCAGCAGAGACCCTCTTTCCGTCAGTTAACTCCGGATGAGGCATTCGTAATACTTCAAAAGGGAACAGAAAGGCCCTGGACAGGGAAATATGCCAATCACAAGGAGGCCGGAACCTACCTTTGTCACCATTGCGGTGCAGCACTCTACAGCTCTGCCGATAAATTCGATTCTAACTGCGGCTGGCCATCCTTCGACGATGAGATTGAGAATGCCGTACTTAAATATCCTGATGCAGACGGGGTCAGGACAGAGATAGTCTGTGCCAACTGCAAGGGCCATCTGGGGCATGTCTTTCAGGGGGAGGGATTTACCGCAAAGAATATCAGGCATTGCGTTAATTCCATTTCACTTGACTTCGTACCGGCAGAACTCGAAAAGGGAGTTTACCATACTGCCATCTTTGCCGGAGGTTGTTTCTGGGGTGTTGAATATTATCTGCAGCAGGAGCCGGGGGTCTTTGCTGTTATCTCAGGTTATATTGGCGGACATGTGAAGAATCCGTCCTATAAGGAAGTATGTACGGGAACCACCGGCCATGCAGAAGCCGTAAGGGTCATCTACGATCCTGAGAAAACCAGCTATGAGAAACTGGTAAAACTCTTCCTGGAGATACACGACCCGACTCAGGTTGACAGACAGGGGCCGGATATCGGTAATCAATACCGTTCCGAAATATTTTACCTCAACCAGGAGCAACGCCTGATGGCTGCAAAATATCTCGACATACTAAGGGAAAAGGGGTACAAGGTTGCCACCAGGCTGACACCTGCATCGCAGTTCTACGATGCCGAAGATTATCATCAGGATTACTATTTCAACACCGGCAAGGAACCTTATTGCCACGGGTACACTAAAAGGTTCTAGAGTGAGCCAGAGTGAGCCAGAGTGACTAAAGTGACTAAAGTGACTAGAGTGACTAGAGTGACTAGAGTGACTAGAGTGAGCCAGAGTGAGCCAGAGTGACTAAAGTGACTAAAGTGACTAGAGTGAGCCAGAGTTGGGGAGTTGATTAGTTGATGGGCTGGGGTTATTTACTTAAGGTGGATTTCTTATCTTTGCGTCGTCAAAAATCAATCTGAACCGGTATGAAAGAGACTCTATTTACAAGAAAGACTATAAGGAAGTATTCAGACCGTGAGGTTACCGATTCAGACCTTAAGTATGTACTTGAGGCTGCGATACGCACCTCGACCACTGGTAACATGCAGGTATACAGTATTGTGGTGACACGCGATGGTGCCATGAAGGAGAAGCTTGCACCGGCTCACTTCAATCAGAAAATGGTTACTGAAGCACCGGTTATGCTTACCTTTTGTGCCGATTTTAACAGGTTTAATAAATGGTGCCGGCAGAGGGAGGCTGAGCCGGGATACGACAACTTTCTCTCATTCATGACTGCATCCATCGATGCGCTTATTGCAGCTCAGACAGCCTGCATCGCCGCTGAGGAGAAGGGAATGGGTATTTGTTACCTCGGTACTACCACCTATATGGCCCCAAAGATCATAGAAATACTGAACCTTCCACGGGGAGTGGTTCCAGTAACTGCTATCACCCTTGGCTGGCCCGCAGAAGATACTCCACAGGTCGACAGACTGCCACTTGAGGCTGTAGTGCATAACGAGACCTACAGGGATTATTCACCTGAGGATATTGACAGGCTGTATGCCGAAAAGGAGCAACGTGAAGACTCCCGCCAGTTCATTGCTGAAAACAACAAGGAAACCCTGGCACAGGTGTTTACCGACGTGAGGTACAAGAAGGCTGACAATATTCATTTTTCAAAGGCTTTTCTGGAAGTCCTTCAGAAGCAGGGATTCATGGATCAGAGTGAACTAAAGTGAACTAAAGTTAACTGAAAGGTTTTCGGCGATTGCTTTGAGGTCATCTTTGACTGCTGGTACGAGGGTGATTCCGTCTCTCATGTTACGGACTTCGGCTTCCCGTTCGATATCGCCGGGAATGAGTACCGTTTCCTGTCCCTCCGCCGGCCTGGCGGCCCTGAAAGTTTCTATCCACCTGTCCATCGATGCCTTGAACTCAGAAGCGTCACGAAAGGCATCTATCCTCATGGCACCGAAAAAGTGGCCGGTTCCTTCGCCGACCTTTTCCTCAAGCAGCGGCAGGTATGCCACGCTGGGAGGTACAAACGGTCCGAAGTTGGCACCGCTGAACACCGCCGAGAAGATATCTACCAGTGCTGAGAGGCAGTAGCCCTTGTGGCTTCCGTGCAGCCTGTCGCCTCCGAGGGTAAGCATTGACCCTCCTGATTTCAGGATGGCCGGATCATCACTGGAATACCCTTTGGAATCCTGTACAAAACCCGTCGCGACCTTTTCCCCTTTCTTTTCAGCTACGGCCAGCTTACCTCTGGCGATTGGCGTTGTGGCAAAGTCGGCAACCAGCGGAGGCTGCTTTTCTGCGGGAACAGCCACTGCTATAGGGTTGGTTCCCATCATCGGCGAAACCGAAAATGTCGGCGCCACCAGTGGGTTGGCGTTTGTAAGGCATATGCCAACCATGTCCCTCTCAAGAGCCATCATCGAGTAGTATCCTGCTATTCCGAAATGGTTTGAGTTGCGGGTGGCAACCCAGCCTGTTCCGGTATTGGCTGCCTTCTCAATGGCCAGCTGCATTGAAAACCGGGCCGGAACCATGCCTGCGGCCATGTCTCCGTCGACTACCGCCGTGGAGGGAGTTTCATGAACGATGCGAATATCGGGTGAGGTTTTTATTCTTCCCTTCTGCCAGAGCTGGTAATAGTCCTTCATCCTGATCATACCGTGTGATGGGATGTCGCGTAGTTCGGCAGCCAGAAAAACCTCCGCTATGGTGGTCGCATGCTCACGGCTGCAACCCATTTTCATGAACACCTCAAGGGTGAAATCAAACAGGTACTGATAGGTATATTTTTCCATTCAGGGTCTGATGAAGGGTTATTACTCGTTTCTGTTTATAATTGTGGAGGCTGCCTGTGCAGTAGGCATTACAAGCACGTCATTTATGTTCACGTGTGCGGGCAGACCTGCACAATAGAATATAACGTCAGCAACATCATCTCCCGAGAGTGGCGTCATACCACTGTAGGGAGTTTCAGCCTTCGCGGCATCGCCCTTGAACCGTACAATCGAGAATTCGGTATCGACCATTCCGGGGGCCACATTGGTAACCTTTATATTTTGCTTCAGGAAGTCGATACGCATCGACCTGGAAAGAGCATCGACGGCGTGTTTAGTGGCACAATATACATTACCGTTCTCATAAACCTCTTTTCCGGCTATTGATCCGATATTGACTATATGTCCGCTGCCCCTGGCAATCATAAGAGGAACCACGGCCCTGGTGAGCCAGAGTAACCCCTTGATATTGGTATCGATCATTCTTTCCCAGTCGTCGGGGTCACCCTTGTCGATATGCTCGAGTCCCACGGCGAGGCCGGCGTTGTTAACCAGCAGGTCGATATCTCTCCATTCTGCCTGTAACGAAGCGACAGCCTTCTCCACCTCCTCCCTGTTCCTTACATCGAACACAAGTGACAGCACACGGGTACCGCTAGCCTCGAGTTCCTTCTGCAGTTTATCGAGCCGTTCCGCCCGCCGGCCGTTGATGATTACATTCCATCCCTCACCGGCGAACCGCATTGCCGTCGCCCTTCCTATGCCTGAGGTGGCCCCTGAAATAAAAACCGTTTTCATGATCATTGGTATATGATTTTTCTCCTCAAAAGTAACGAACTTCCTCTAATGTCAGCAAAACTAATTTTTCACATTTCATGTAAGCACAGCAATTTCAGATAACTGCTTATATTTGTCATCTTATTTTGCCCCGGCATGCAGACCAGCCAGAAGAGAGACGAAATATCAGGTATGTTTGACCGCATAGCATGGCGGTACGATTTTCTTAATCATTTTCTTTCGTTCGGAACCGATACCAGGTGGAGGAGGAAAGCTATTGCAGCGATAGGAAGGCTGAAGAGACCCGTGCATATTCTTGACGTTGCAACCGGAACCGCAGACCTTGCGATAGAGGCTCTGCGGCTCAGACCGGTAAAGGTTACCGGTGTCGATATATCGCAGATGATGTTGCAGGAGGGGAAAAAGAAGATCGAAAAAATGGGGCTGGCAGACACGATAGAGCTCTTACTGGCTCCCTCTGAGGAGCTTCCTTTTCCTGATGGCACCTTTGATGTTGCCATGGCAGCATTCGGGGTGAGGAATTTTGCAGATACAGCCGCAGGCCTCTCGGAGATGCACAGGGTGCTTTCAGATGACGGAGTTATAATGGTACTTGAGTTCTCAAAGCCTGCCAGGTTTCCGATAAGGCAGATCTTCGGATTCTATTTTCGCAGGTTATTGCCGCTGATGGGCAGGCTTTTCTCAAGTGACCGGTCGGCCTATACCTACCTTCCCGAGTCTGTCGGCTCCTTCCCCGAAGGAGAGGCGTTCCTGAACCTGCTCGGTGCAGCTGGTTTTGGTTCCCCCGAAATGAAAAGGCTGAGCGGTGGAATTGCAACGATATATACCGGCCGGAAGACGGCAATTACAATAAAGAGCTAAATTTGAAGTTTATTAATTTCAGGAATTACTCTTCGATGAAATTCAGATACAGGATATTTTCGGCGGTTCTTTTGCTGCTACCATTGGCGGCGTATTCTCAGAGACAGAAGGTTAAGAATGATTCGTGGTATGATGAAAAGGTTTTCCACTTTGGTTTCTGCGTCGGATTCAATGCAATGGATTTCAGGGTCACGCCATCTCAGAGTGCTTTTGCTGCCGATTCGCTGTTTCCGGAGGTGACAAATCTCTATCCTGGTCTGAATATTCAGGTGGTTACTGACTACCATCCGGTGCCGTATCTAGACATAAGGTTTCTGCCCGGCGTTTCATTCGGTCAGCGCAAACTGATGTTTTACAAAGATGGTTCAGTTTATAATGACGGGCAGAGGATGGAGTCATCATTTCTGGAGTTTCCGCTGCTGGTCAAATACAAGGGTACGCGGCTCAACAATGTGAGGCCTTATGTTGTAAGCGGACTGAACTACAGGTATGATTTGGCCGGGAAGAAGGAGTTTGATGAGGACAAGGCTGTCTACATGCGCCTCAGGAGGTCGGATCTGTACTATGAGGTGGGGGCTGGATTAGACTTTTATCTTACATTCTTTAAACTGACAGTGGAAGTCCGTATGTCGAACGGAATGAGAAATATACTGATCAATGACCCGGCACCGGGTAATCCGCAATACGTGAATGCGATTGAGAAGATGAAGTCACAGATATGGGTTCTTGCATTCTACTTTGAGTGACATGGCCACCAGGATAAACCTGACTCTTTCTCCTGAAGCTGCTGCCGACCAGAATGAGATAAGACAGAAGGCGGCGAGACAACTGCGATGCAATCCCGGCGATATTACCAGTCTTATAATCACAAGGAAATCGATTGATGCCCGCAAGCCGGCGATTGTCTTTAACATTGAAGCTGAGGTTTGTATCGGCAATGAAATCTCTGAGTTCAGTCCCTGCAGATTCAGCGAGAGGGATGTTTCGCGTGCTAAGGAGATACTGATAGCAGGCAGCGGTCCTGCAGGGCTCTTCGCGGCGCTGAGCCTGATAGAGCAGGGCCTCAGGCCGGTCATTCTCGAGAGGGGTAAGGATGTTTCATCGCGGAAAAGGGACCTGGCACTTATAAGCCGGCAGCATGTCGTTGATCCTGACAGCAACTACTGCTTTGGGGAGGGTGGAGCCGGCACCTACAGCGACGGAAAGCTGTATACCCGGTCGAAAAAGAGGGGGGAGAACAGGAGGGTACTGGAGCTGCTGCACCATTTCGGTGCCGGTGAGGAAATACTTTATGAGGCCCATCCCCATATCGGAACTGACCGTCTGCCCGGGATAATCAGGAATATCAGGGAAAAGATAATCGAGTGCGGAGGGGAGGTGGTGCTAAATACAAGAATCACCGGATTGCTGCTTGATGGAAGAAAGATTGCAGGCGTTGAGGCTGCAGGCCAGAAGTTTATGTCTGACACACTGATACTTGCAACGGGTCATTCGGCGCGGGATATTTACGGTCTTCTTGAGCAGCATTCGGCAACAATGGAGTTTAAGCCGTTTGCGATGGGAGTGAGGGTTGAACACCCGCAGGAACTGATTGACCGTATTCAGTATCATGGCATGAGCCGGGGCCCTTATCTGCCTCCCGCATCATATACCCTTTCACGCCAGGTTCAAGGCCGCGGGGTATTCAGCTTCTGTATGTGTCCCGGCGGTTTCATTGTTCCTTCTGCCACTGCCGGTGAAGAGGTTGTGGTCAACGGCATGTCGCCTGCCCGGCGTAATTCAGTCTGGGCAAACTCAGGGATTGTCACCGAGATCAGGTCAGGTGATATTGCAGCATATAAAAGATATGGTCCGCTGGCCGGACTGAAGCTTCAGGAGTATTTCGAGAAGCTTGCATGGGAGCAGGGAGGCAGAAGGCAGACAGCACCAGCCCAGCGGCTGACAGACTTTATTGCCGGCCGGCCGTCGGCCAGTCTGCCCCGATCTTCATATTCACCGGGTATCGTCAGTTCTCCGCTTCACGAATGGCTGCCCGAACAGGTGCTGAGTGCATTAAAGGAAGGTTTCAGGGCTTTCGGCCGGATGATGAAGGGATATTTAACTAACGAAGCCGTAATAGTTGGAGCAGAGTCGCGATCCTCCTCCCCGCTACGAATACCCCGTGACCCTGAAACACTTCAGCATACAGATATTGCGGGCCTCTATCCGTGCGGTGAAGGATCGGGTTATGCCGGGGGCATAGTCTCATCGGCCATCGACGGAATGAGGGTGGCAGAGATAGTGTCAGCGAAGTTTTCTGGATAATTCTGACAGCACAATAGTTACCGACATTGCCACGTTGAGTGAGTCGATGCCGTGAGAGCGGTTGTCACCCCTTGGTATTGTGAGCCTTTCCGATACATACTCATCGAGAAAACCCGAGATGCCTTTCGATTCATTCCCAAACAGTATTATCCCTCTTTCCGGCGGGATGTGATCGTAAATACTGCTACCATGAGGATATGTACCGAATACGGGCACGTTTTCCTCCCTTGCCTTTCCCAGAAAGGCTGAGAGATCGGCGTAGAAGACCCTTACCCACATCAGTCCGCCCATCGAAGCCTGTACCACTTTGGGATTATAACAGTCGACACTGTCGGCAGAACATATAATATATGGTATACCAAACCATGAAGCTGCTCTGATAATGGTTCCCAGGTTGCCGGGGTCCTGAACAGATTCCAGTGCAATGACATAGCCTGCGGTAATCTCGTTGATCTCCGGCTCTGTTGAAACAATCCGAACCAGCGCCAGGGCATTGTGGGGAGTGGTGAGAGAACTGATCTTCTTTATCTCAGCATATGTAACCGGTACAGTCTCTTTAACACGGTTGAAAAAGCCGGATTTTTGTGAGGTAATCCACTCTCTCTTTGCGTAAACTGTCTCCACCGGCATTCCTGCAGCTATATAGTCCCTGACCATCTTGTCTCCCTCAATAACGTAGAGTCCGTGTTCCTCCCTGAGCTTCTTTTTTTGGAGGGAGATAATAAAAGAGGCATGGGCTTTGCTTAGCATTGGCGACAATTCAATTATTAATATATTTGCGATGATCAATTTATCAGAGCAAATTTTGGAATATTTTGTTTCAAATAAAAATAAAATTAGTTTCGGGAGACTTCTTTTAATATCCCTGATAGTTCTGTCATCATGTAATCCGACCAAATATGTACCACAGGGAGAGTCTCTTCTTGACAGGACATACATAGAGATAAGCAGCGATGAGGTAACAAAGGGTGAGCTCAGGCCCTTCATCAGGCAGCAGCCTAATAAGAGAATATTCGGTTCCAGGTTTCACCTTGGCCTTTACAACTGGTCAAACCTTGAAAAGGAACGCTGGCCTCACGGCTGGTTAAGAAATATAGGGGAGGAACCGGTGATATTCGACACTTATGCAACCAACAGATCAAAGGAGCAGTTGCTGCTCTACCTCAGATCAAAGGGGTATTTCGATGCTGTTGTGATGGAAACGATTGAGACTTCAAAAAAGAAATCGAAGGTATATTATGAGATAGATACCTCAACACCCTATACCATACGCGACCTCAGGTATGAGGTTGAAGATTCGGCCCTGCTTGCCATTATTGATTTTGATATTCAAAATTGCCTTATAAGTAAGGGAGGCAGATATGACTTTGATGACCTTGCCTCCGAACGTACACGAATTGAAAGACTGATAAGAGATCACGGGTATTATGCTTTCAGCAGTGACTTCATCCATTTTCGTGTGAACGATACTATTGGCAACAATATGGTCGATATAACCTATTATGTAAGGGGAGCGGTTTCTCCTGACCGGTCTGAGGGGATCAAAACGATACCTCACTCAAAGTACAGTGTGAGAAATGTTTATGTCCACCCTGAGTTTGAACCGGGAGAGGCTATGTCGGCGGGTGATAACTACTTCAGTTCACTTGATACAGTATTGCATAACGGCTATAACTTTATCTCTCCGCCCGGCAAACCAAGGGTAAGATTTGATCTGCTCGAGCAGAATCTTCTGATAAATCCGGGATTACCATTCAATGTTTCACGTACTGAGAGAACACAAAGGCAGCTTGTCGCATTGAAAACCTACAGGCTGGTAAACATAAATTATAATGAACCGCAGCAGCCATCTTTTTCAGAATCGGGAGAGAAGTACATAGATGCAATAATTCAGCTTACACCATTCAATCAGCAGTCATTTACATACCTGATCGAGGGTACTAACTCTGCCGGGAATCTGGGTGCTGCAGTGAATTTTATTTATCAGCATAAGAACCTGTTTCACGGTGCACAGCAGTTCAATCTGAAACTTAAGGGAGCCTATGAGACTCTTTCGGAAGAGGTGACCGGATTCAGGAGTACTCAGGAGCTTGGGGTCGAGGCCAGCCTGCTCTTCCCCGAATTTTTATTTCCGTTTGTCAGAAAAGAGAGATTTATCAGCAGATATAATCCGAAGAGTTATTTGCAACTGGCATATAATTTCCAGAAGATACCGGTATATTCCAGGACGGTTGTCAATGCCACTTTCGGTTACAACTGGGATCAGGGTAGTTACAAGAAGCATATGCTGTATCCATTTCAGATGAACCTTGTGAAACTGCCTTACATTGACCCCGATTTTGCTTTAAGAATAGACACTTCATCCTACCTCTCATTTAGCTACAAGGATGCACTGATAATGGGTGGAAGTTATACATATACATACAACGACCAGATAATTCAGCGATCACGAGACCATTCCTTTTTTAAGTTCAACCTCGAGCTTGCCGGTAATCTTGCTGCACTAGGCAGCAGGCTGACTGATGCTGAAAAGAGTGAAGATAGTTATACTCTGTTTGGACAGCAGTTTGCTCAGTATATCAGGTCTGATATTGATCTGCGATATAACCTTATAATCAATAACGTTAGTTCAGTTGTATTCCGTAGTTTCATTGGGGCAGGAATTCCTTACGGCAACTCGAAAGCCCTGCCTTTTGAAAAGCAGTATTTCGGAGGCGGCGCAAACGGAGTAAGAGGATGGCAGGTTAGGTCGCTCGGACCGGGTTCATTTAATAATTACATACCATCTTTCATTAACCAGACAGCCGATATGAAGCTGGAACTCAATGCTGAATACAGGTTCAAACTATTCTGGATACTTGAGGGAGCCGTTTTTCTGGATGCAGGTAATATATGGACAATAAAGGATGATCCAGACCGGCCGGGAGCTGTTTTTAAATTCAACAAGTTTTATGATGACATGGCTTTAAGTACAGGCTTTGGAATGAGGTTTGACCTTAATTTTGTGCTTCTCCGTACCGATATCGGAATAAAACTGCGGGATCCTGCAATACAGGATAGACCCAAATGGATCAGAATGATACGGCCCTACAACGTGCGCGATGACTTCACCTTTATGGTCGGTATAGGATATCCATTTTGATTCTATCCTAATAGCGGGTTATGTTTTATAATAGGAAAAAATATTCTGGTTTTATTGTACTACTGGTCAGCGATATAGCGATGCATCTTAATTGCAACTGAATTACCGGTATTGCAGGAGAGAACAATTTTCACAAATTTTGGCTTCCTTTTTCACGTTATGAGCTGAAAGAAGGAGAGATAACTTAACTTATTATACTATGGCCGGTTTTGACAATCAGGAAAGAGATGCTTTTTCGGGCAGGATGGGTATAATCGCAGCAGCTGTAGGTTCTGCAGTCGGTCTGGGAAACATATGGAGGTTTCCATATGTAACAGGGGCCAATGGTGGAGGTGCTTTCCTGCTTATTTACCTGTTTTTTATACTGGCAATTGGTTTCCCGGTAATGCTTGCTGAACTCTCAATAGGACGGCGGGCACAGAGGAATGCACTCGGAACCTTCAGGAAGCTGGCGCCGGGCAAACCGTGGTATCTTGTCGGAGTTATGGGAATTGTAGCGGCATTCCTGATACTTGCATTTTACAGTACGGTGGCCGGATGGACACTGGAATATATTGTTAAGTCTGTAAGTAATAGTTTTGCAGGCAAGGATGCCGGGCAATTGTCAGAGAGTTTTGAGACATTCCATTCAGGAACTTTCCGGCCTCTTCTCTGGCAGCTGGTTTTCATGGCACTCACGGCATTCATAATATTTTCCGGAGTGAAGAAAGGGATTGAAAAGTATACCAAGATACTCATGCCGGTACTGGTTATCCTGATTCTTGTGGTGAGCATAAGGTCCCTTACCCTACCGGGCGCCGGAGAGGGTATACGTTTCTTGTTCAGACCTGATTTCTCGAAAATAACATGGAATTCGGTACTCATTGCATTGGGGCAGGCTGCCTTTTCACTTAGCATAGGGATGGGTACACTTATTACCTACGGATCATATGTAAGAAAAGATAACCATCTGCCAGGCATAGCCTTTCAGGTATCGGTATCAGATACGATTATAGCCGTGCTGGCAGGTGTTATGATATTCCCTGCAGTATTTGCATATGGGATTGACCCTGCTGCGGGCCCGGGTCTCGTTTTTGTCGTTCTGCCCAATATCTTCGCCCAGATGCCCGGGGGCCATATCTTTTCGATATTCTTCTTCCTTTTGCTTGCCATTGCGGCCCTTACGTCGACAGTTTCGATCCTTGAGGTTGTAGTGGCATATCTGTCAGAGGAGCTGAACATGACAAGGGCAAAGGCTACTTTGCTTGGAGCTTTGTCAATTACTGCTCTTGGCGTTTTTGCCACCCTTTCATTCGGTCCGCTAAGCGGAGTAACCCTGGCCGGAAAGACTATATTCGACTGGTTCGAATATTCTGCAGCCAACATACTTCTGCCATTGGGTGCAATATGCATAGTTTTATTTGTAGGCTGGTATCTTGGAAGAAAAGCCTTTAGTGATGAGATTACAAGTGGCGGGCTATATTCGATCAGGATAACAGGTCTCCTCATGTTTATTCTTAAATTTCTTGCACCGCTGGCAATTGCCATGGTTTTTATTTACGGATTACTGGGCGGAAGCTTCTAATATCAGTGATTGGGTGAAGTAAGCAAAATAGATGCGGCTTTCGGGCCCGTTGTAGGATTCCTCGAGAAGATCTTCTTCTGGGATCCGGTTGCTGCGTTGGGTATTGATCTGGGTACCAGAATTCCGATTGTAGTATTGTGGCTTATTCTGGGTGGTATCTATTTTACCTTCCGGATGAGGTTTGTCAACGTGCGTCTTTTCAGGCATTCATTCGGACTGATATCGGGCCGGTATGACAAAAAGGGTGACAAGGGGGAGGTAAGTCACTTTCAGGCACTGGCTACTGCGTTGTCGGCAACGGTTGGCCTTGGTAATATTGCCGGGGTGGCAATTGCAATTACTGTTGGGGGCCCTGGTGCTACCTTCTGGATGATTGTTGCCGGGTTTCTTGGAATGTCAATGAAGTTCACCGAGTGCACCCTCGGACTCAAATACAGGACTATTGATGAGAATGGTCGTGTTTCAGGAGGTCCGATGTACTATCTCAGCAAGGGTTTGAAGATGAGGAATCTGGGAGTTCTGGGTCAGGTGCTGGCCGTCTTCAGTGCCATTATGATGGTGTTGGCAAGCTTCGGAGGCAGTAATATGTTTCAGGCAAACCAGTCATTTGCACAGGTCAGGCTGATCTTTCCCGGAATGGAGTCTTACGGATTCTGGTTCGGGATAGTCTTGGCGGTGATAATAGGCATAGTAGTATACGGAGGAATAAAAAGTATAGCCAGGGTCGCATCAAGGCTGGTGCCGTTTATGGCTTTCTTATATGTGGGTGCCGCGCTGATCATTATATTGATGAACTATGACAGAATAGGAGAGGTGTTTCTTATTATTATAAAAGGTGCATTCAGTCCGGTTGCCGTAAAAGGAGGAATTATCGGGGTATTAATAACAGGCTTTCAGAGGGGAGCTTTTTCGAATGAAGCAGGGGTAGGCTCTGCCGCCGTTGCGCATGCTGCAGCCCGAACTGACAATCCTGTCAAAGAGGGTATTGTTGCCCTTGCAGAGCCATTCATTGACACTGTCGTAATATGTACCATGACCGCGATGGTAATAATTTTTACAGGCGTCGCTGATACCCAGGAAGCTCTTGAGGGGGCCCAGCTCACTTCTTCAGCTTTTGCAACAGTCTTCCCCTGGTTTCCATATCTGCTGGTGGTCTCAATACTATGCTTTGCCTTTTCTACAATGATATCATGGTCTTATTACGGCTACAATGGTTTCAGGTACCTTCTCGAGAAACCGGTTAGGAGGCTGGGTTTACCGGTCAGGATGCTCTGGATTATATATTATGGCATATTCCTGAGCTTTACTGTTATAGGTGCCTCATCGAGCCTCAACAATGTAATTGCCTTTTCAGACATGATGGTACTGACCATGGCATTCCCCAACATAATCGGCCTGGTTATCATGGCCCCGGAGGTTTATGCTGATCTACAGGAGTACCTTGCCGGATACAGGAGGAATAAGAGTTCATAGAGTAAAGGAGTGAACTGGAGTAACTGGATGTAGTCAGAACGAGCTGTAAGGCGGCACCTGACACATAAAGCCGTATCCCGGCTACCGTTTACCGTTTTATTTATTATCTTGCAGTGTCTCGTTAATTAATTGCTGCAATGGAAAAGTGGAAAAAGCCGTTTAAAGAGTGGTTTGGCTACAATCGTCGTGAAAGAGTAGCTACGATGGTTCTTCTCGTGTTGGTTTGCTCGATGTTGTTGGTCAGGTATCTACTCCCAGAAAGGAGGACAGGAATTGAAGTAAGTGTAATTGCGCCTATACAGACAGAGGCTGATTCAACCGTGATTCCGGTGAAGGAAATGGACTCAAATGTAAGATCAGCAAGTGTTGTCAGGGTAAGACAGATGCCCGTCATTAATCTGAATATGTGCGATTCTTCTGATCTGGAACGTCTTCCCGGTATAGGTCCGGTACTCTCTTCCAGGATAGTCAGGTACGGGAATCTTCTGGGAGGTTATGCAGATGTAAGGCAGCTTCATGATGTATATGGGTTGCAGGCATCGGTCATTGAGCGAATATCAGGAATGGTAATGGCCGACACCTTAAGGTTGCGGAAGCTCTCTGTCAACAGTGACAGTTATGCTGTATTGCTCAGGCACCCTTATCTGAGGCCAGAGCATGTCACTGCAATTGTAAGGTACAGGGAGAGGCAAGGTATAATTTCAGACTGGTCGGTAATGAAGGAGAACGGTATGGTACCGTTGGAGAAGGAGGAATTTATGCGATACTATATAATATATTGACGATTTTTATTTGTGTCTGTAAGCATATTTTGCTATATTTAGAGAGTGTTTGAATTTAAAAAATAGCAGATATGTGATTGATTTGAATTTGGTAAGGGCCATGGCTGGCAAAAATTAATGATTAAAAGTTTTGAAATCATTAATTCTATTTCTAACTTTGCGGCTCGATTTTAAAAAACAGTATAGAACAGATATGATAATCGTACCGTTAAAAGAGGGTGAAAACATCGAAAGGGCTTTAAAAAAGTTCAAGAGGAAGTTTGAGAAGACAGGCGTAATCCGTGAATTACGTTCGCGTCAGGCTTTCATAAAGCCTTCTATCAGCCGCAGGGAAGAGATAAAGAAAGCTATTTACATTCAGAAGCTTCAGGAGAAGGAGGACTAGAGTCTCCTTTTCTCTCTGTTTTTCTAAAAGTTACATACGGGGGTTCCTTTATGAACAGTAAGGGATCATTTCTTCAATATTTATCAGGAGAGAGACGCTATTCGCGTCACACGGTTCGTTCCTATGGTGACGATCTGAGTCAGTTTATTCTGTTTTACGAGACAGGTGTTGACAAGTTTGATCAGCGTGAGGTTACCGGTCAGGATGTAAGGCGTTGGATAGTACATTTGCTTGATAATGGGGTTTCAGCATCGAGTGTTCACAGGAAGATCTCCTCTCTGAGATCTTTCTTCAGGTATCTGCGCAAGGAAGGCAAAACAGTCACTGATCCGCTTGAAAAAGTTGTTTTGCCAAAGAAGAAGAAGCAGTTGCCCCGGAAACCACCACCGGTGGTAACGCCCTCAAGTTCTATTCCTCGGTACGCCTCGATATCCGCCGTATCGGCTCGATCAAGAAGGGCTCGCCCCAGGCGCAGGCGGCCCGCCGGATCAGCGGCTGGGGCGAGTTGTCCTTGTCGGAG
>JAWOIF010000232.1:0-6871 GCA_046484805.1 Bacteroidales bacterium | reverse complement strand
GCCACGAATGCACGAATGATTCGTCTTTTTATTCGTGAATTAGTGGCTTGTTTTTTAAAGTCACGAATGCACGAATGAATTTTGTTCGCCACGAATGCACGAATGATTCGTCTTTTTATTCGTGAATTAGTGGCTTGTTTTTTAAAGTCACGAATGCACGAATGAATTTTGTTCGCCACGAATGCACGAATGATTCGTCTTTATATTCGTGAATTAGTGGCTTACTTTTTTATTTGCCATGAAATGCATGAATTATCTGCTTTCTATTATTATAATTTGCTTACTTAATTTATTTATTTTTAAGTGTCTGCGTTGTGTGTCGGCAAGATTGCACTCTTTGGTAAGTTTTGGTTTGCGGGTCGGCTGGTGCAACTTGCTAATGTGTGCAATGTGCTTGAGCATCCCCAACGGGCTTCCTTTTCAGAGGTCTGGAATCCACATTCGAAGCACACATCAATGCCAGGCGTCGTTTTTTATTCATTACAACAGAGAAATGTGTTTTTATCCGGCATTATAAATTATCCCTGTAAATTTTTACTTCTGCCAGGTGGTCCCGGCGATCGTCAACCATATGGATAAACTTATCCTTACATTCAATCCCGTCAACTATTATTATTTTTTTACTGAAATCTTCATGCAGTTGAGATAGCATAATATGATACATCGTTTCTCTGTATCTGTAATGAATTTTATAAGTATTCCAATCGGACGGAATACAAGGCTCGATATATAATTTATCTGATTCAAGCCTCAGTCCGAGCAGCGATTCCACAATAAGGCGATACATCCAGCCGGCCGATCCTGTATACCATGTCCATCCGCCTCTGCCAACGTGGGGCTCCAGGGCATAAACATCGGCAGCTATTACATAGGGTTCAACCTTATACTTTACAACATCTTCCGGGGTTTTGGCATGATTAATCGGGTTGATTAACTTTAAAATTTCCCATGCTTTTTTACTGTCTCCCAGTTTTGCGAATGCCATAGCTGTCCATATAGCTGCATGGGTATACTGGCCGCCGTTTTCTCTTACACCGGGAACATATCCCTTAATATAGCCGGGATTCAAATCAGATTTGTCAAAAGGAGGGTCTAACAATTGAACCAACGAATCCTCATGCCTTACAAGCCTATTGTTAACAGATTCCATAGCTATTTTCGACCGTTCTGTGTTGCCTGCTCCTGAAAGCACACTCCAGCTTTGAGAGATAGAATCAATCTGGCATTCATCGTTGCTTGATGATCCAAGGGGTAAGCCATTGTCGAAATAAGCGCGGCGGTACCATTCTCCGTCCCACGCGTTTTTTTCTATATTCAGTTGTATTTTTTTAGCGGCACTCCTGCATAATTCCGCAAATTCAAAATCGCCTTTTGCCTGAGCAATATTAATAAATTGAGTAAGCACATCGAAAAGAAAAAAGCCAAGCCATACGCTTTCGCCTTTTCCCTGGTTACCAACCATATTCATTCCATCGTTCCAGTCGCAGGTGCCTATCAGGGGAAGTCCGTGTTTTCCAAATTTTAGCCCATACAGGATAGAACGTTTACAATGTTCGTATAGTGTGCCTTTTTCTTCCGAACGGTTTGGAAGATCGTAATACGAATCATCTTCGGGGTTTACAGGGCGTCCTTCAAGAAAATACGCAGATTCATCCAGCACTCCTGTATCTCCTGTACCTGTTATATACCGGCATGTTGCTAATGGTAACCAAAGGTAATCGTCAGAACAATGGGTGCGCACGCCTCTTCCGACAGGTGGATGCCACCAGTGCTGTACATCTCCTTCAAGGAATTGCCTGCCGGCAAAAAGCAGAAGCAGTTCCCTAAGTAGATATGGTTTGGCATGCATCAGGGCCATAGCATCCTGCAACTGATCCCGAAAACCGTATGCGCCACCCGATTGATAATATCCGCTACGTGCCCAAATCCTGCATGCCAGTGTTTGATATAAAAGCCATCCATTTGCCAGCACATTCAACGCCAAGTCGGGTGTTTCTATCTGCACAAAGCCGAGGGTCTGATTCCAGTGATGCCATACACCTTCCAATGCTTTACGTGCGGACCCCGATCCCCGAAAACGGTTAATGAGGGCATTTGTATCTTCCATATCAAGTCCGACACCAAGCCTGAATATAATTTCCCGTTCCTGTCCGGCAGCCAGATCAAAAGGAACCTGAATTGCTCCGCACGGATCAAGAGCTGGGCCTTTCTTTCCTGAAAGACGTGAACGCAGCATCGAAGCAGGGTTTTTCAATGTACCGTTGCGTCCTATAAACTCTGTACGGTCGCAGGTCATAAAGGTTGGAGTATCATCAGTATGTAAAAAAGCAACCCGGTGGGACAGTTCCGGATTGTATTGATTTGTTGCATATATCACGCTGTTGTTTAGGTCAATGTTGGTGTTCACATGCATGGCATATTTGTGCCGTAAGTCTCCCAAAACCCATTCCACATAACTTGTAGCTGACAATTTGCAGGGCCGTCCCGAATCATTCCTTACTTTTAATACCGAAAACTTCACCGAAGCATCTGTAGCAACATAAACCCATAGTTCGGTATATATGCCGCCCTCGTTATGCTCGAATACACTGTAGCCAAATCCGTGCCGGCTTACATATAACCTCGATTCGCTTGCGGTAAGTGGCATAGGCGACCAGAAGTGGCCTGTCTCTTCATCACGGATATACATTGCTTCTCCGCCCGAATCGGTTACAGGATCGTTATGCCATGGCGTGAGACGATACTCGTGCGAATTTTCAGCCCAGGTATAGGCCATTCCATTCTCGGAAATTACTGTTCCGAATCTCTGGTTAGCCAGAACATTTACCCATGGCGACGGTGTTTTCCGGTCTTTTGATGTTGTAATTACATATTCCCGTCCGTCTGATGAAAATCCTCCGATACCATTATAAAAGATCAGATCAAGCCTGGGCAATACCTCATCTTTTTGTGGATTGGGCCTGTGTGTTCGTGTTGGTTTGAAATATGAAATTGAAAATTCGCCATAACCACGACGGCTTATTTGATCTGCCAAAGTTCCCCTTGTATCGCTGATAACAGCGCGTGCAACCGTTTGAAAAAGAATCCGGTCTTCGTTTGATATTTGGTCTGCTGAGCGTACAAATATTCCGCCTGGCCGGTCAATAACATTTACTTCAACTCCGGCGGCAATTAATCCAAGAATTTGTTCCTGAAGTAACTGACGATACCCGGCACGATCTTCATTCCAGATTACCAGATCAACGGCTAATCCTTTTAATTTCCAGTAAGCATGAGCCTGAACGAGTTGACGTACCAGATTAATATTGGCCGGATCTTCAATTTGTAAAAGCACAATGGGTAAATCGCCTGAAATGGAATAACCCCACAAACCGGATTGTCCACGACGATTTTTTATTAGTATTCCAGGTTCACCACGCAGGGACGAATTGGCAAATATAATGGAACCTGCAAGCCTGCTGTATAATTGAGCATCCGACTCGCTGGCATTAATCTGCCGCAATACTACCTGGTTGTGAGTCCATGCAAGTTCAAAAACCCTGTTTGCAATTTGCTTATCCTGGTATTTTTCTACAAGATTTAACGCTCCTTCACGTGATTCACTAATTCCTGTAACGATATCAACGGTAGCTGATCCTTCGGGTTCCAGTACTATCTGATATTGTATGGCAACAATCGGATCGAGTACCGAACCCTGGCTTCCAGAGAGCGGTTTGGGATTTGTCATAGCCTGCGGCGACACAAGGGTGTTGCCGCGGCCTATGAATTGCATACGGTCTGTTTCAAAGGTAATATTCCTGATTTCAGCTCCGTGAACTGCCATTAGATGAAACATACATGGGGAGTGTTCTTCTACTGACCTCGGACGGCGGGTGCATAGTATTGCCTGTCGCTGGTTGAAAATTTCTGTCTGTACAAAGAGATTGCTAAATACCGGATGTGCTAAATCAGATCCATTTGGCGCCAACACAACTTCTGCGTAACTTGTGATATCAATTATCCTTCTTGACCTGGTACGGTTTGTTAACTGGATGCGCCTCAATTCAATATCGTCTTCGGGCGAAACCACGATTTCTGTATGTGTGTCAATATCGAAGTCGCGACGGCGAAATTC
This sequence comes from Bacteroidales bacterium, assembly GCA_046484805.1. GTDB lineage: Bacteria > Bacteroidota > Bacteroidia > Bacteroidales > VadinHA17 > SLNP01. Next base: position 2,757 of record JAWOIF010000232.1, on the reverse strand, counting down.
TGCACGCCCTTCTGAAAATATTGCTTCATACTTTTCTGGTTGCTGAAGCGTGGGTTGATAAGTAGCTGACCAGAAATTACCATTTTCGGCATCTCGTATATAACAAAAAGTTCCCCAATTGTCGCAGGTTATATCTTCGCGCCAACGGGTCAAAGCAATATCTTTCCAATGACTGTATCCGCCACCTGCATTTGTAATTATCATCCGGTATCTTCCGCCGTTTGACAATAAACTGACTTCCGGAAATGGTGTATCCGGCGTATTAAACATACGAAGAGGCAGCTCCTGGAGATTTACATTGGGACGAACAATTGAAATATCGGAGGTAAGTGAAAAGAAGGTTGTAGCCCGTGGAATTCTTTCCTGAAGTAACAATAAGGTAGCCTGGAATAGCGGATACGACTCAAACCTTTTTTGCATCGGGCGATCTAATAAAACATAGGCCAGAGAGAGAAAACTCATCCCTACATGATGTGACATAAAAGACTTTATAACTGCCTTTGAGACCCCTCTTGGTAAGCGCAGTGATGTATAATCTATAGCCTCATAAAAACCATGATCCCCCATATTCCCCTCATCAGCAAGACGTTCGAGATTAGTGCAAGCTTCCTCCGGCATAACCATTAAGGCAAGCGCTGTAGCATAGGGCGCTATAACCAAATCTTCAGAAAGCCCTCTTTTAAGTCCAAGGCCAGGCACTCCAAAGGCACGATACTGATAGTTTTGAAATACATCAACACCATTGTATCCCGATTCCGATATACCCCAGGGTACACCTCTCAGTTCTCCATATTCTATTTGTCTGATAACTGCTGATTTACAGGTTTGATAAAGTAAACTGTTTTCATATTCAGGCATAACAATAAGTGGCATAAGGTACTCGAACATTGAACCACTCCAAGAAAGAAGAATTGGCTCGCCTTGCAAGGTCGTAAGAAGACGCCCGAGTGCAAACCAACTTTCCTGAGGTACCTTGCCCTGTGCAATAGCCACAAAACTCGACAATCGTGCCTCTGATGCCAATAAATCGTAATAGCTTGAATCGCGTCTTCTGTCTTCTACATTATATCCCACAGTTAGCAAATGACGCGACTTATCATAAAGAAAACCATACTCCATATCCGAAAATTTTCCAGATTGCAATACAAGCGCCTCAATAAGTTGTATCCTTTCGTTTGCATGCTCAACGGCTGTTCTGATCATACTTTTGAACTCATCATACATTTCAGAAATCTGAGCATTTGTCTCATCAATCATTTGGCCTGTTGGGGTAAACTTTTCTGTAGTGGTTTTGGCTATTTCGCGTAAAGTTGGAATAGTATTCATGTCGGGATACTTTTCCATAATTTCAGAACAATCCGGATGGTTTATACACGGCAACAGATAGGTTAATTCATTCAGGGCACCCTGACATTGCTGTGATAGTTTATTTGCCCAAATCTGGTATTGTTCATGCGAATCGGTATTTAATGCATTTACAATCTCAATTGAACATGTTGATAGCTTTTCTAAACATTTTCGCATATATAAAAGCGTATCAGGTTGTTCAGCTAAAATTGCCTTCAGATATTTACGGAATTGAACAATTTGAACAGGTATTGTTTTATCTGTCTGCTCTATAAGTATTTGTAATGTATCATTTATCCCTTCAAAAAGTCGGGAACCAAGTATTTTTTGATCGGGTAGGGTAAGAAGTCCCTGTTGCAGTGTCAAAATATGGCCTGCAAGATTTCCGCTGTCGACCGATGAAATATATAGTGGCCTTAATGGTTTCAGAGATTGAGTATCATACCAGTTAAAAAAATGGCCATGGTATCTTTCCAGTAAATTCATTGTATTGAATGCATTCAATGTTCGTTGAAGAAGTTCACCGGAAAAAATGTAGCCAAAATCGTATGCTGACAGATTTGCAAGAAGTGAAAGACCTATATTGGTGGGCGATGTACGGTGTGCTACTACCGGAACAGGATGTTCCTGATAGTTGTCGGGGGGCAACCAATTATCATCAGGGCCAACGAAAGTTTCAAAAAATGACCATGTTTTACGGGCAAGTTCCCTGAGAAAGCGATGTTGTTTATCTGTAAGTTTTGCTCTAACCGGGACAAGAGGTTTGCTTAGCCACCAGGCAATAACGGGAAAGGCAAACCATAATCCCAAAATAGGCCATACCATTATTAGTGTTTCCGGAAACAAAATAAAAAGACATATTGCAGACAGTATTGCAATAACCGGAGATATCCACATGGTACGAATAGATTCAATAAGTTCAGACCTGCTATGGTATTTGACATGTGCAAAAGAATTCCATTCGAGGAGTTGTTTTTTTGAAATAAACAATCTCCAGCATGTTCGCAATAAAGCATCCATACTATAAAACGACTCATATGGAAGGCTTATGAGAATAAATACAACCTGGTATAATTGTCGGAGAGCCAATTGTCCGTTCGCCTTTAAATGTTGTAAAAGAATTACGTCCTCAGGTTTTTGAAAAATAGAAACAACAGAAATAATCAATGGTGGAATCAAAATAAATCCAATCACTACCAAAGTCCAGAACCATGATGATGGCAAAATAATCCATCCTGATAACAATAGCAGAGTTAGTGCTAATGGAATAAAGCTTCGCCTGAGGTTATCCAGTATTTTCCATATAGACAAAAAAGACAAAGGATTTTTGCGCTTAACTCCCTTTACCCTTGGTAAAAATGGCGCTAACCAGGGGATCAATTGCCAATCGCCCCTTATCCAGCGCGACCG
>JAWOIF010000137.1:0-17401 GCA_046484805.1 Bacteroidales bacterium | reverse complement strand
GTCCCATCCAGCTTCCTGCCAGCTTTTCCCTGGCTGCCCTGTCCTGGCCGGCAGTTTTGTTACTGACTGAACTAAGCAATATTGTTACCAAAAGTATGGTTAGTATTGACCTGGCACTAATGGGTGTTCTCATCCTTTTAAAATTTTTGTGTTCCTATTATAATACATATAATGAAGAAGCAATGTTTTGGTTGTAAAGATATATCTTTTGTCTCTTCTATTTGTTTCCAGCGGTTTGCTATTTGGCAGACTTAGTTATGGAAGTAATAATAATCTTTACATTTGCATCTCTAACAGATCTTCGGAATGAAAACAATTGATGCCCGCGGGATGCAGTGTCCGCGACCAATAATAGAGACTAAGAAGGCGTTGAAGGAAACAGACGATGGTGAAAGTTTCGATGTGCTTATTGACAACGAGACCTCTCTGGGCAATGTTTGTAAATTCCTGGATGATAATGGTTGTTCTTATCATAGGCATAATGAAAAGGGCTACTGGAGGCTAACGGTCTCTGTGGGGGTAACAGGCATCATTGACAAACCTGAAGATGAGTATTGCAGTGTCGAAGGTACCTCAGCACCTCCCGGCAGGTATGTGGTGGCGCTCACTTCTGATACAATGGGCCAGGGTGATGAGATACTTGGTAAAAAGCTTGTGACCTCATTTGTAAACTTACTGACTGAACTTGAAAATGCACCATCAGCAATACTCTGCTATAACGCCGGAGTAAAACTGGCACTGCCAGGGTCACCGGTTGTCGAGACCCTCGCAGAACTGGAAAAGAGAGGTGTTGAGGTAATTCTCTGCGGAACATGCATTGATTTCTTCGGGCTGAAGGGTAAGACTGTAGTTGGAAGCACGGGTGACATGTACCTGATAGCAGGCAAACTGGTTACGGCTTCCTCAGTTATAAGACCATAGGCAGTCAAATTTGTCTGATTACAGCAGGTAGTCAATACTTTTTTATGTATAAATAGAATTTTCATTGAATTATGAAGACAGATCTGCTTAAATTTACTGAGAGTGGCGGTTGTTCGGCAAAAATTTCACCCCTGCAACTCCAGGAGGTACTTAAGGCATTACCTATTGGGATAGACCCTAATATTATTGTAGATATTGACACTCACGATGACGCCGGTGTTTATAGGGTAAATGATGAGCTGGCACTTGTGCTGACCACCGATTTTTTCCCTCCGGTTTGCAGTGATCCTTATGAGTTCGGCCAGATCGCAGTCGCTAACTCTCTCAGTGATATCTATGCCATGGGAGCCCGCCCTGTTGTTGCACTTAATATCATGATGTTTCCCTCGGCAAAGCTACCCATGCAGGTGTACGCAGATATACTGAAAGGAGGATATGACAAGGCAGCAGAGGCAGGAGTTAGTATAATAGGAGGTCATACTATTGATGATAGTGTGCCTAAGTATGGACTTGCTGTTACCGGATTTGTAAGACCTGATTCGATTATAACCAATGCAGCCCTTGAGCCGGGAGATGTTCTGATTCTTACCAAGCCGGTCGGAACAGGTACAATTATGGCCGCATCGAGGCTTGGCATGGCTGATCCTGACGATCTTTCCATCGCGCTTGAATACATGAAGCAGTTGAATGACAAGGCATCAGCCATCATGAGTGACACTGGTGTCAGGTCAGCAACTGATATTACCGGCTTTGGGCTTGCCGGCCATGCATTGAAAATGGCAAAAGCTTCAAAAGTCTCAGTCAGTATTGATATGCATTCGGTTCCTCTTATGGGAAAAGTGTTGGGTTATACCGACAGTGGATGCATACCCGGTGCATCGTTTAGAAACCTTGCCTATGCCGAACCTGATACCGGATTTGACGAAAATCTTGACTATAATCATAAGATGCTCGCTTTTGATTCACAGACATCAGGCGGGTTGCTTATGGGTGTGAGCAGCGTAAAGGCATCAGGTCTGCTGCGAAAGCTACAGTCATCAGGTCATGCGGGCGCATCAATAATTGGTTTTGTGACTGAACTGACAGGTAAATACCTATATTTGAATTATTGTTGACCTAAAACCGATATTCAATGAAAAAGGTTATCCGGATAATTCTATGGGCATTAGTTGTTCTATTACTGGTAATAATAATAAGAACTTTCACCTTCTCTTCCAGACAGATATCAACGTGGGAGTCTGTCGTCCCTCCTGTGGGTATTGAGGCTGCAGAGAGACTGGCCGCCGCAGTCAGGATACCCACTATTTCGTACGAGGCAGATATGCCGATAGATTCAGGTGCTTTTGATGCCTTCCATGAATATCTGTTTGAGACTTATACTGCTGTACATGAACTTATTACGCCGTTGAAATTTAATAAGTACAGCCTTTTATACGAGTGGAAAGGCTCAAATCCTCAACTCAAACCGGTAGTACTGATGGCACATATGGATGTAGTTCCTGCAGGTGAGACAGACCTGTGGACGAGGCAGCCGTTTTCCGGAGAGATTGATGATGAATTTATCTGGGGCAGGGGAACTTTGGATGATAAGGGAGCCCTTATTCAGATAATGGAGGCAGTTGATAAGTTGATTACCGAGGGGTTTGTCCCGTCACGTACCTTTTTTCTTGCCTTTGGCCATGATGAAGAAATCAGTGGTAACCTGGGTGCCGCTTCCATTGCATCTTATCTCAGTGAACAGGGTATTGAAGCTGAGTTTGTGGCTGATGAAGGAATGGCAATTACAGTGGGAATGGTCCCTATGATGAAAAGCCCTGTGGCCCTTATTGGTACCTCTGAAAAGGGATATATGTCTGTCAGGCTTTCAGTTACAATGGATGGGGGACACTCATCAACTCCTGAAAAGGAGAGTGCAGTAACACTTATAGCTGATGCGGTTTCCAGACTTAACGAAAAGCAGCTTAAGGCGCGTATTTCGGGACCGGTAAACGATTTTATCAGTTATGTCGGACCGGAGATGCCCTTCTATGCCCGGGTGATATTTGCCAATAAATGGTTATTCAAACCTTTGTTGCTAAGTATCTATACAGGTAGCAGTTCAGGCAATGCACTTGTCAGGTCTACTACTGCACCAACAATTTTATCGGCAGGCATTAAGGATAATATTATTCCCAATACTGCATCAGCAGTTATTAACTTCAGGATACTGTCAGGGGAGACATCTGATGACATACTTGCTCACATCAGGGAGGTCGCACCGGACGAACGGATTGCAATTGAGATATTACCCGGCCTGAGTGAACCGGCACCTGTTTCACCAACAGAGGTATATGGCTTCAGATCAATTTTAAAGACTATACGCCAGGTTTATCCTGAGGCTGTTGTTTCACCTACTATTATGCTGGCCTCTTCAGACAGCAAGCATTTTACCGGCGTAAGCCCGAATATATACCGGTTTGCACCCATAGTTGTAACATCAGATGATATGGTAAGCATTCACGGAGTAGATGAAAGAGTGAGAACTGAAGACTTCCTCAGGGGTATTACCTGGTACTACTACCTCATCAGGAACAGTAACGACGAGGAGATGGAGTAGGCGCGGGGTTATCTGGTTCTTATTTTATCTCCTTCGTTTAACGGGTCGGCGTCGAGAACAAACATTCCACGGCCGTGGGTAGCGATAATAATATAATTGTCGCGCTGATGTATCTGCAAATCGTGAACATATGCAAATGGCAGGTTACCCAGAACTTCCCATTTTTTCCCTCCATCGTTGCTGACATACACCGATGCATCGGTTCCTGCATAAAGCATATCCTGCTTAAGCGGGTCCTCACGAATAACATTCACCGGTCCTACAGGAATATTGCCTGAGATGTCTGTCCAGTTATCTCCGTAATTGGTTGATTTCCATATATAGACCTGAAAATCGTCATCCCTTCTTCCCGTCTGGGTCATATAGACTGTACCCTCATGGTGTTTTGAGGCTACGATACGCGACACCCATCTTTCGGGTACGGACCCGGTTCTTATCTCTTTCCAGCTCTTGCCGTCATCCATTGTTCTCCATATCTTCCCGTCATCCGTTCCTGCGTAGAGTAGTCCGGGTCTTAAGGGAGATTCATCGAGAGTCTGTATGGTCTGGTAATTAATATCTCCTATTTTATTCGGGTCATTTCCGGTCAGGTCATGACTTATGAATTCCCAGGTATCTCCCCTGTCGGTTGATTTCATGACATATTGCATTCCGTGATACACAACATCATGATTATGGGGAGAGAGGAAAGTGGGTGCCACCCACTGGCCCCTGAGCCTTGATCCGTCAGGATGGTGAGTCGGGATAAGGTTCTTTCTGCCGGCGGGGTAATCATTGATATTCGCCCGCGCCAGTGCTCCATAAAATGTACTGGCGTATACAGTGTTATTGTCGCGGGGATCAACTGCATGTGAGCTTCCCTCTGCTCCCAGAATGTTTTTGAATTCAACCGCCCTGATATTACTGCGGCTTCTTCCGACCTGCACTTCACCGTAGTAACTATGGTGATCCTGTATTGAACCGAATACCCTGAAGGGGGTATTGAAGTCGTAGGCTATGTTGTAGAATTGTGCCAGTGGCAATTCCGCAATGGGGTATTTCCATGTCCTTCCACCGTCATATGAAATTGTCAGACCTCCATCCTGTACATTGAGCAGGTATTTTGAGTTGTCAGGATCTATCCACAGACCATGATGGTCGACATGCGGACCTCTCAGAGAGGTAAAGGTTTTGCCTCCGTCGTATGATACATTAAACTGAATCCCCATGGTGTAGATTGTATTCTCATCGTTGGGATCTACGCGTATCTGACCAAACACCCACCCATACGTTGCTGAATGCCTTTCCATAAAGGTCTTCATCTGAGCGGTAAGACCGCTGACCTGCGCCCAGGTTTCACCTGAATCATCTGAGCGGTAAATTGTAGCTCCCTTTATCACGTCCTGCTTCTGTCTTCCATAAGAGTCGAGATCACCCTGAGCGGCCTGGTAGGCAATTTCGTAGTTATCGAGGTAAGCATACAGAACATCAGGTTTTGAAAGACAGAGATCAATTCCTATTCTTCCCCTGTGCTGAGGAGCCGGCAGTCCGCTGTTAATCTGCTTCCAGTTTTTACCGCCGTCAGTTGACTTCCATACACCACAATGTCTTGTTGTTTCAAATGTGCGGGGATCATTCCATTTCAGCCTCATCCTCTCCCATGTTGTTGCATAAACAATATCGGGATTCCGCGGATCAAGAACCAGGTCAGAGACACCGGTATTCTGGTCAATGTAAAGCACTTTCGTCCATGTCTTACCCCCATCAGTGGTCTTAAACAGGCCCCTTTCCTCATTGGGTGTCCACTCGTGTCCGGTGGCAGCTACGTAAACTATATCAGTATTAACCGGGTTGACTCTTATTCTGGCTATCGTATGAGTGTTTTCAAGACCCATAAGCTGCCATGTATCGCCTCCGTCAGTCGTTTTAAAGACACCACATCCGGCATTGGAGCTTCGGAAGATATTCGCTTCGCCTGTCCCAACCCATACAACATCGTGGTTTTTCGGATCAATTGCAATATCTCCAATTGAGCCGGTTGGCATATCATCAAATACAGGGATAAATGTTGTCCCCTCATTAGTTGATTTCCAAACACCTCCGGTTGCTGATCCAACCCATATCAGGTAGTTATTACCTCTGGGAGATACAGATTCAACATCGGTACAGCGGCCGCTGATGTTTGTCGGGCCTATATAGTTCCATATCAGGTCTTTGTAAGGAGATTCCTGCTTAAGCAGAGTGTGCTTCTTAAATAGTTCCACCCGTTCACGGCTGTCGGTAACGGGCCTCTTTACCTGAGAAAATAATTCCTGGCCGGCAACAATGATAACGGCACTAATAAGAATTGCTGCTTTGAGTGATTGAGAAGCTTTCATAGACAGGAGAGTTTATTGTTCTACCTGTAAAGATAGATTATTCTGAATTTTATTACCCAAAAGCTGCTTAAGAGTATAGTTTCATCCTTGCCGGATTGCCGATGGAAGCATAAACAGAAATTCAAGGCCACCTGTGTGGTGCAGTCTTGCAGAAATGTCTCCCTTATGAAGTAGTACGGCGTTTTTTACAATAGAAAGCCCCAGTCCGGTGCCGCCATCCTCTCTTGACCTTCCTGAATCGATTCTGTAGAAACGTTCGAAAATCCTGTTCAGATGTTCGCATGGAACTCCGGACCCATCGTCTGAGAATGAGAAATGATGAAAACCCGCTTCGCTTTTAAAACAGATGATCCTGATGGTTGTCTCATCACCGGCGTAATTTACAGAGTTTTCAACAAGGTTTTGAAATATTGATAATAGCAAAGACTTATTGCCCATTACTTCAATATCATTGTTTGCCTCGTTTATCAGGTTCATGTTCTTTCTTGAAAGCGACAGTATAAAGTTATCCCTTACTTCGTCAATCAGAGCGGATATATTTACTCTTTCAAATTGGTATGTGCCGTTTGCCTCTTCTATTTTGTTAAGAGTGACCAGATCGTTGATAAGCACGGCAAGCCTGTTGGCCTGAATCGTTGCTTTCTCCAGAAAGGCTCTTCTTTTACAGGTCTCGATTGTATCATATTCAAGCAGTGTCTCGAGGTAGCCGATCACAGATGTTACCGGTGTCTTGAGTTCATGTGCAAGGTTTGAGGTCATTTGCTGCTTTATCCGCCTGTTCTTTTCGGCCTTGGTAATGTCAGTAATAATTATTTCGAAACTCTTATCAGCAAACATTATGCACTTTACTGAAAAGAATTTTGCACCTGACATGACCTGGCATTCAATAACCGGGATTTCAAAGGGAATTCTGTTTTCAGCTATATTCTCGTTAATGAAATCTTTTACCGGCAGGAATTCATCCATAATCAGAACGTCGTTGGCGGTTACATTCAAATCCTCTGAAATGATGTTAAGGAATTGTGAGAATTGCTGGTTAGCCAGAATAAGCTCTCTTTCAGGAGAGTAGAAAGCTACACCTTCATTCAGAGCACTAAGGTGGCTGAAGAGTCTCTCCCTCTCCATGGCCAGTTCATCTCTTGTCTTGAGCAGATTATTGTAAATCTGTGTAATCTCGCGGCCTATGGTACCAAGTTCATTATTGGGGAAGGTATATCCCGGTTTGAAATATCTGTTTCTTCCTGTTTCAATTGCAAAATCCCTCAATAGAGTAATTGATTTACTGAATTTCTCAGAAATAATCAGAAGGAAGAACCAGGCAACCATAAAAAGCACCGCCATGGCAATAATATAGCCTGCTCCTGTTTTCAAAAGCCTGATTGTTCTTATGTCATAGATAAGTGCAGCCCGAAGAAAATAGTTGTCAAATTTTTTTGCATAATAATAGTGTTTTTCCCCGGTACTCCCTGAAACTCTAACCTCTGAGCCTTTCCCGTCTCTGGCAGCTTCGAGTATTTCTGGACGGCTGGAATGGTTCTCCATTCTTGACCAGTCTTCCACGAAATTGTCATACAAAACAGTACCGTCTCCGGCGATTATCGTAATCCTTAGATTTTCATAAGGAAACAATCCTATCAGGGAATCGATAGATTCAAAGCTTACCGAGGGGGGAAGATTTCCGACATTAAGATAAGCATTGGTAATATTTACAATATCATCGAGTGAGGTGTTGAGGTTAGATATTCGGTAATTCTTTTCCCGGTGATACTGATATGTGAGAGTTATACCTGCAAAAAGTGCAAAAAGCAGGGAATAGTATAGGAATATCTTGTTTCTGAATCTGTTTGCCACCATATGTGTCGGGGTTTTACCTTCAGGCAGAATATTTTGCCATTATTACAAGAATAAATATCTTACAAATGTGGCAAGGTTATTTTAACCAATTATTATGTCTGTGTTACCTGATTGTTACCATTTTGGGATTTATGGCGTCAGCGTCTCTTCAAAAAGAGCTAAATTGCGCAATTAAAACAGGCATCTTATGAAGAGAGTGATAATATTGATACTGATCGCGACCGCATCATTGATGGCGGCTTCGCAGACTTTTGAAAATCCGGCATTCGGACTACGTACTCCGGAGACAATGATAGTGGCCGGGGTGGAGTTTTCAGGAGATAATCTTGCAATAGACCTTACTGTTGAGAACCAGATCGCGGGAGGGTACTTCTGCGCAGACAGGAACACTTATATAGTGCTGCCTGATGGTTCCCGCATAAGAATGGAGAGATCGGAGGGGATACCTTCATGCCCTGATGTTTACCGGTTTAAAAGGATTGGCGAGGTGATTAGCTTCAGGCTACATTTTAAAACACCATCTCAGCTGCCGGAGTGGTTTCATCTTATTGAAGAGTGTGGCGACAACTGTTTTTCTGTATATGCAATAACCCTTAGCAGTGAACTCAATGAAAGCATTGAAAGGGCATACGGTCTTGCTGAGGCCGGACAGCCGGGAGCGGCAGGCATTCTTTTCAGGGAAATACTGGCCGGTTTGGAGGGTAGGAAACATGGTATAGAGGGAGCATTGTACTCCAATATTGTAATTATGTGGCTGCGTGAAGGAAACGAAGCAGAGGCAGCCCGATGGTACAGGAGGATGATTGAAGCCTCACCTCCGGAAGTGGACCGATATATTGAGAATCTTGCATCGAGAGGGATAAAGTGGTAACACATGGAAGCAAAAAAAAAGAGGCTGTCTCAAAAGGGCAGCCTCTATTTATCAGTATCGTTAAACTTTTATCTGCCAAAGTAGAAGTCGAGTCCAACAGCAATGATCCATGTTGCCTTGTCGTAAGTCTCCTTTACCGGAACCGGCACCACTCCTCCCAGTAAGTAGTTATACTCCTTCTCACCGAGGTCATAAATGGTATATGCTCCACCAATATTGAGGTCGATCATGGGAGTAATCCTGTAACCGATGCCACCGCCAAAGGAATTTGTGTTGGTACTGTAACGCTGGTCGCTGATATAGTTTGAGTTAACACCGGTATAGGTACCCAGCCAGCCAGCACTTGCCCTGAGTTTATCATTAACGGCAAACTGTGCACCGAATGCAACCTCCTTGAAGTTCTTATCGATCATGTTGACATCGATATCAGCGCTTCCGTCATAGTCAACCTTTTTATCGAAAAAAACGTTCATACTACCGGTAAGCATAAGTTTGTCAACAGGCTTGTACTCGAATCCCATGGCGAGTAGAGCTGGCATATCTGCTATCACTTTTTCTCCGTCGATGAAAATACCTCCCCCCATATTGTTGTTTACCTTGGTGGTCAGCTCAAGCTTTGTCTGGAATTCATACTTTAAAGAAACATTCAGGTTGTCAGAGAGATTAAGGTTAACACCTACAATAGGAGTAAAGCCTCTGCCTGTCTGCTCTGCCTCGACTGTAACATCCTGGGTTTGCCCTGCCAGGGTTGTCATCTGTGTGCTGCCTGCGCCGAACACAGGAGCTGAGGCACCAAGTACTGTCTGAGCGTAAGCTATTGTCGCAGTTCCTATCTGTTCAGTCGTCTGACCTGCAGCACCCATAATCGTCTGGATTGTGGCAATATCTGTCGGAGTAAGTCCAAAGGCTCCACCATCAGTCAGAAGTGTTGATCCGCCTCCTCCCGTAACAATCGGATCCAGGCCGGTATAGTATGCGTTGGCTCCGGTCTGCAAAGCTGAAAGGGTAGTGGCTCCTGAGGTGAAGAAGGTACTTGCCAGAACCATTGAACCGTTGTATGCCGGACCAAACGCCGGATAGTTCGGATTTATGCTGATGTCTCTGAGATAACCGTTAAAGGTGTTTTTGGCTGTTACCATTCTGACACCCGCGGCAACTGAGATCATATCACTAATTTCATAAGAAACATTTGCCTGATACCCGAAATAGATAGATGAGCCTTCAAAGAAGATGTCAGCTGAATACTGAGTGGTAGGGAATCCCTGAGCACTCAGAAGAGGTACAAGACTGGCAATATCCATCTCAAACGATGGAAGACCATCTTCATACTTGGCACCACCGCCTCCGCCAATAGGATTGAAACCAGCCGAGACCGCAAATCTGCCCATCTTGTACGCAGCATATACACTGGGGAACAGGGGTGCGCTTACGGTACCCGGGTATTCTTTGGGTGTTCCTGCCAGATAAGGATAATTGCTGGTGATGGCCCTTGTCTGTCCGATTGTCTGATTGTTGACAGAAAAATGTATTCCGTCATTAAGCCTTGTCAGGCCCGCCGGGTTGTAGTAGACAGCATCGATTGCTGTTGAGGCATTCCGGCTCTGCAGACGTGCGTAGAGGGCGCTCTGGTTTGTGTTGGTAACCAGTCCTCCTGCAAACAGAGAGCCGGCAAGCGATGCTGATACAATAAACATGAACAGCTTTTTCATAGGTTTTTCAGTTTTAAGTTTACACAACCGGGTTTGACTGTGCCCTGATGGTCACCCTTCCCCCCGGATTAATTTTCACTACGCTTTTCACTCGGGTTAGTTCGTGAAAAACAGGATAAATGTATGTAAAAATTTCATTTATGCAACTAATGCCGAATTATCACGATAAACCAGGCCTTGACAAAACCGTATTAAAACAATATGACCGGTACAAAATTAATGCACCGGTCATTACTTAAAACCTGTATCCTTTTATCAAGATAAACTACTGAATTGCCTTGACTGTTACCTCCAGTTCAAAGTTGTCACTTATCATATTGTCGCCCAGATTCTGGAAAAACTTCCCTGACCCATATTTTATGTTGTATAGTGTGCGGTCGACCGTGACCCCGGAGGTGAAAGTGTTGCCATCCCTTTTCACTGTAAAGGTGATAGGGTGGGTAATATCCTTGATAGTCAGCTTTCCGCTTACTACAGCCTCATTATTGCTGAATGGCTCACTTCCTGTTATTTCAAGAGTCGAAAGGGAATGCCTGGAAGTCGAGAAAAAATCGTCAGATTTCAGATGATCCAACAATTTGTCTTTCATGCCGCCTGACAGATCCTCATTGGTAATGCTGCTCATGTCAATAACGAAGGACCCACTAATTATTTTGTTATCACTGATAGTAAACTCTCCTTCTTTCAGGGATATTTTGCCGTAGTGTTTACCAATTACCTTGGTACCTGTCCATTGCAATACTGAATTGTCTGTGTCGGCTCTGAAATCCTGTGCCGACATCGATACACCTGCTGCCATAGCTACAAATATTAATAAAAGTTTATACGTTTTCATAACAGATTTAATTAATGTTATACAGTTTGTCTTCTGACTATTATAACAAGGACGGTCGGAAAAAGTTTTTTCCTGTCCTTATAAAAAAGATAAACATATCTAAATTACTGTTGAGATATAGCCGCGAGGCACCGGTCTCGCGGCGAATAAGAAACTAAATCAACATGTCAGTCATTAAGCATGGTATGGGTCTCCCTGACGAATACTCTGGTATCAGGTTTGAATTTGTACTTTTTCCCTGCCATGAGCAAGGCCGGAAAAGTCAGTCTGGTACCATCATCAGCGACAGCTTCGCCAGACAGTAAAATGCCAATCCTGCCCTCCAGATTTATATTGCCACCGGAATCAGGCTTTACAATTACTCCGTTTTCGAGCCATTGCCGCAGTTCTCTCTTGTGCCATTCGTTGAAAGGTTCCTGCTTGCTGAGTATGTTTTCTGCAAATCTCAGGTATGCGAATTTCCAGAGTTCTTCAGTCAGTAAATCTGACTCTTTCATTATCTGACGCATTCTTGCGGCTGTTATGAAGAGGGTAGTTAAGGGTGTCTCGGCAATTACCGTCGCTGTTCTTGGGAGTCCTGAAAGTATGAGCATTTCGCCGATAACTGAACCCGGCCCAAGCAGGTCGACCTTCTCATTACCTATATTGACACTTACCTGGCCGTGGATGATTACAAACAACCCGTCATCGGTGCTGTTTTCCTTTACCAGTATTTCACCAATAGTGAACATTCTGTTTTGCATTGCGTTTTCGACCCTCGAGTAGGTTCTCCTGTTCAGCCTGTTCATCCATGGGATCTCTCTGAGAAGATCTGAAGGTATTGGAATTTCGAGGCTGGGAGGCGAGTCTACCAGTTTTTTCATTCTGGCTTCGACCTTTGAGATCATCTTTTCAGCCTCACCTGAATCGAGCCGCCCTCTGTTCAGCAGTTTTTCAATAGTTCTCTTTTCATGGTTCAGTACCGTTCTGATAGCGTAGCGGGTGGTAACGGCACTGTAGATCTCGGGATATGAGTTGCGGAGGTTTCTCAGGAAGGTGAGACCGTGAATGCGGTTTTCGTTAATTTCGCTCTCCAGCATTTCGATTTCTTCCTGGCTCAGTTCCGAACTATCTCCCTCATTGCTGATAACCATATTTTCAAGCAGTTTGAGACACTCCTCCTGGGCGAGTACGAACCCCCTTGCCGCATCATAGCTTATTGCCAGCCTGTCAAGGAAGAACTTTCGTGCTGGTGAACCTATAACCGGCATATATTGCAACCTGCTCAGCAGCCGGGGCGTTTTCCACTCGTGCTCGAGATCTTTTCTCTGTGAGAGTGAGATCAGTCCTCCCTCATCGATGATCTCATTAATAGCTTCGGTCAGTTTCCTGACTGCAACGGGTCCGAGCATCCCTTCCTTAAACTGTCCCCAGTAACTGCTTTTTTCTTTTTCGAGAACACGCATCCTGGTTTCGGCAATCGCTGTCTCAATCTTAACACTACTGTTATTCTCTGCCGGAATCTGATCGGGGAGGTATTCAGCTACCATGTTCCAGTTTGCCCTGTTAAGGAACCGGTCCTTCTTCGATTTGATCAGCGCCGTCTCTGTGCTTTGCCTGAGAAAGCGGTTTGCCGAGCTCATCATTAGGGCCTTTGCCGGTGCAACACGGGTTAGTCCGAGCCTGTTGAGAAGAGGCTTAATGGTAGTTGCATTCACCAGCAGTGTCAGGGTTACAATACCGGCAGTAAGAAAAAGAAACTGATCACGCAATTCCTGGGGGATGCTCTCCTCACCCGCTACAATCAGGGCGAGGGCCAGGGCGATGGCGCCTCTCAGTGCGCCCCACCAGACTACGATACTGTTTCTCCTGCTCAATCCGTAACCTGCCTTCCTCATTAGTGGAAACAGCAGCATAATTACAAATGCCCTTACTACATGAATCGCTATGTATATAAGAACAAGCAGTATGATATTATTAAGTGTAATCTTTGCCTGGTTTGCTATAATAACTCCTACAATAATGAAAATCAGGGTATTGGCAATAAAGGCTGCCAGCTCCCAGAATTCATGAAGGAAGTGTTCCACCTCGGGGCTGATACGTGTTCTGCCCATTCCTGCCATTACCAGTCCCAGGGTTACCACCCCAAGTACTCCTGATACATGAAAGAAATGTTCGGCAACGAAGAAGGTCAGATATGCAGCGGCAATGATGACAGTAATTTCAATCATCGCGTCGTTGAAAACTTTCTTTACCCAGCTAATGGTAATATAGCCGAAGAACAGGCCGATAGCTGTTCCTCCCAGTGCAACTTTTAGAAACTGAAGTACGGCTGGGGTATCTGAACCGGTACCGGTAACGACAGCAAGAAAGACCATGAACAGCACTATAGCGGTGCCATCGTTAAGGAGCGACTCTCCCTCGATCAGTGTGCCCAGTTTCTTGCTGGCCCCCAGATCCTTCAGCAGTGATACCACAGCTACGGGGTCGGTTGCGCTTACCACTGTTCCGAAGAGCAGAGCCAGAGGCCAGCTCCATCCGCTAAAGCCAAAACCGGTATACCTGATGAACATTACAAAAGTACCTGTCAGAAGCAGTGCGATAATAATTCCGGGCACTGCAAGCATAAAAGCGTTGGCAGATGTTTTCTTAAAAGTGTGCAGATCCATTGCGAATGCCGCCTCAAATATCAGAGTCGGGAGGAAGACAAAGAGGATTATATGAGGGTCTATATGCCCGGCCCAGTCGAGTGAGTTGCCAAGAAAACTGATATTAAGTTGCAGGTTTCCCACGCTAATCAATCCGAACCACCCCAGCCTGTTCATCGCGCCAAGCAAAAGCCCGATGACCAGCAGCGTAACGGTGTAGGGCAGGGGGCTCTTCCTGAGCCAGTGCCGCGTTCCTGCACCGATTATCAGGGCAATAATGATAAACAGCAGCGGTATCATATTCTCTGTATGTCCGTCATTATGTTCCTGGTTTTCCGGCGGGCTGTGGAGTGTTCCTTCAGCCATCTGATTCTGGTGAATTATATTGGGGGAACCAGGGCCAACCTGAACCGTGTCAGGTATCGATACTTCTGCGATAGTAACCTGGTCAGTAATGTGGTAGTTTTCGGTTCCGGCACATATTATTTTAATACCGGTGAATAAAATTACCAGAAGGATGAGGGTTTTGACATTCAGTTTCATATACGGCAATGACGGGGTTAGGCCTTAAACAGTGCTAAATATATGAAAAATCGGATTATGTTGATACAGACGGTTTATCAGGGTCTGGTACCTGAGAAGAGGATGTATCGCCTTCGCTTCCTTAGAAGGAAGATGTTTAGCCTGACATTAATCAGATAGAATGCTTTGAAGGTCATGGTGTCGAGCATGCCTCTCTTTTTCATATGTCTGAAATAAGACCGGTAGTTACGGAACCCGTCAATTACTTTTTGGGTCAGATCGTCTGTTTCTTCCAATCTCAAACCTGATTCTTCAAACCCTCTCGTGTATTCACCGAGTGTCCAGTGGTTGAATGACATTCTCCCTGAAAACCTGCTTCCTGATCTTTCCTCCTGGCTGCCTGCCCTTAGTATATCTGCGATGAGAAATCGCCCCCCCGGAGCCAATACCCTGTAAACTTCCTTGAGAAATGATATTTTGTCGGGGTAATGAAAGGCACTCTCTATATTGACAACCACATCAAATGCCTGGTCATGAATTTTCCTGAGCCTTTGGGCATCATCAACCAGAAAAAATACATTACTGATACCCCTTCTTTTCTTCTCCCTGTTTGCAATAGCAATGTTTGGGCGGCTGAGGTCGATGCCTGTTACAAAGCCGGGACGATAATTTTCAGAAATGAATTTGGTCTGCACACCGTTCCCGCAACCTATTTCAAGAACCGATTTACCCTCAACAGGTAACACATATGACATACAATGTCTTGTCAGGTTCTCCTGGGCTTTGCGAAAATCATCGTCAGTGCTTACATGAAGAGGATAATGAAGCATGGTATATTCGTCTTTCAGACGATAGAGTGCCATGTTCATTGATTTGTAGTAATTGCTGGAGGAAAAGCCAGACCTGAAAAGTCTGACAGCCGTAAACATGATATTTTCTCCCTTATGAATCGCTTTGCCCATATAGTTTATGGGATGTAACAGGCGACGAATATATAAAAAAATGTTAAAACAAAAAACAACCCACTGAAAGAGTTCTATGCACCTGAAAACCTGTATCCGACCCCCTTGACGGTTTTAATATACTCATCTCCAAGCTTTTCCCGTAGTTTTCTGATATGCACGTCAATTGTGCGTTCACCAACAATAGCGGTATTGTCCCAGATTCGACTGAATATCTCCTCTCTGGTAAAGACCTTTTCCGGTTTTGACATGAGCAGGCTTAGGAGTTCGAACTCTTTTTTGGGAAGTCCCATCTCTTTCCCCTTGCAGATAACCAGAAACCGTTCCCTGTCGATAACAATTCCTGATTTATCATCGATGAAGGTTGCCTCTTTTGCCGGGAACGGTGCGTGTTGACTTGCCCTTCTTAGCAGGGCTGCGATTCTGCTTATCAACACCCTTGGCTTTATCGGCTTGGAAACATAATCGTCTGCTCCTGCCGTGAAACCTGCAATCTGAGAGTAGTCTTCCGCCCGTGCTGTAAGAAACAGTATCAGCGTGTTGTTTAGTTCCTTATACTTTCTTATCTCCTCACATGTCTCAATCCCATCCATGTCGGGCATCATAACATCAAGTATTACAAGGTGAGGATGAATCTTCAGGGCTATTTCAATAGCAACCCTGCCATTGGTGGCAGAGTAAACTTCGTAACCGGCCTTCTCTAAGTTGTAACTCAGGAATTCAAGGATGTCAGGTTCGTCGTCAACAAGAAGAACCTTGTATTTATTCCCCTTTTCCATGGCTTCTGCAAAACTGTTAATGTTAGTTCGTCGAAAGATATGAAGTTGTTCCTGTAACCAGATTAATTTAAAGTTAAGGTATCATTATGCTAATATTGATTTTGTGTTATGGCCAATACTGTTCATTGTGTGGCTGTTGTACAGTTTCAGTGAGGTTAGACAATATAAGTTTAATCATAACTTAATACTGAGTTAAGGCTCAAATAGTATCCCAGTCTTAGATTTGCAGCGTAATTGTTACTTATGATAAAGATGAAGTTTATATACACTATTTCCTTATTGATCTGGAGCTCGGTTATGATTGCACAAACAGGTTCTGTTACTGGTAAAGTGACGGATAATATGGGAGAGGTGCTACCAGGGGCAACAGTGCACATTGAGGGAACCTATAAAGGTGTGCTTACCGATTTCGATGGGAAATATATACTTGATAACACTAATATAGGAGAAGTAACTCTAATTTGTTCATTTATCTCCTACGAACCTTCGAAAAAAACAGTTAACGTTTTGCCTGGTAAGGAACTTCAGGTGGATTTTGTTTTGTATGAGGTTGCAATAGGTCTGGATGAAATCCGGATAACGGCAAGAGCCAACAGGGAATCAGAAAACATAATACTGTTGGAGCAAAAACAAGCGGTAGTGCCCAAAAAGACAATCGGAGCACAAGAGCTCTCAAGGAAAGGAGTCAGTGATGCTGAGGGCGCTGTTATCAAAGTTTCGGGGATTTCAAAACAGGAAGGCGTAAAGAATGTGTTGGTACGTGGTTTGGGCGATCGCTACAATACAACCATGCTAAATGGTTTTATTTTGCCTTCTGAGGATCCTGAATACAAGAATATATCACTAGATTTCTTTACCAAGGATATGATTCAGGCTGTTTCGGTAAGCAAGGTATTCTCTGCCACGATGAGTGGTGATGTCGGAGGAGCGTTAATTGACATTAAGTCGAAAGAGCTTACAGGTGATAGTGAGTTTGAAATAGGGGTTTCCTCATCGTTAAACAGTCAGACTGCAGGTGTCGATATAATTCTTCCCGAAGGCATGAATGGCTTCGGATATTCCTATGCATCTTTTGGTCCACAAGGTAATTTAAACAATTATTCTTTTAATACCTCACTTGACCCGATAAAGGTTAACAATCCTTATAACTTGAATATTACTGTTGCAGGTGGAAAAAGGTTCTCGAACAATCACCGTTTTTATCTTGCTGGTGCAATAGGCAACGATTATAAATATGAGCAGGGATGTGCGTAGCTTTATAAGTTCAAAAGCACTTAAGCGAATGAATTCCTGTGGAATTGAGATTTTTCCTTTTATGCCGGTTTGGTTTACTAATCTAACCCGAAAACTCAATTATAGGGATCATAG
>JAWOIF010000127.1:0-3381 GCA_046484805.1 Bacteroidales bacterium | reverse complement strand
CGCCAGATATCCTGTTGTTTCGATTACGGGGCCCAGGCAGTCCGGTAAAACCACTTTGATAAAGCATATTTTCTCTCACCTGCCCTACGTCTCCCTGGAAGATCCCGATGAAAGTCAATTCGCAAATTATGATCCGCGCGGTTTCTTAAGCCGTTTCCCTGATGGTGTTACTCTTGATGAGGTCCAACGGGCTCCCGCACTATTCTCCTACATCCAGACCGAGGTTGATAAGAGGGGTAAAAACGGGCAGTTCGTTCTCTCCGGTTCCCAGAACTTCCTCCTCCTTGAGAAGATATCTCAATCTCTTGCAGGCAGGGTTGCTGTGCTGAAGCTTCTTCCACTGTCGATAAGCGAAATGAAGCGAACAAAAATTCTACCCGCCAGGTATGAGGACCTTATATATACGGGCTCCTATCCCGGAATTTTTGCAAACAATATCAGTCCCGATTTCTTTTACCCTAACTACATTCAAACCTATGTTGAACGCGACGTAAGGAGTATCAGGCAGATAGGCGATCTTAACAGCTTTACACGGTTCATGCAGCTCTGTGCAGGAAGGATCGGCCAGTTGTTGAACCTTACATCGCTGGCTAATGACTGCGGAATTGCCGTAAACACGGCTAAATCGTGGATATCGATCCTGGAAAGCAGTTACACAATTTTTCTTTTACAGCCACACCATCAAAATTTCAACAAGAGACTGGTTAAAATGCCAAAGCTATACTTTTGCGATACAGGATTGGCGTCTTCGCTCCTGAGGGTTGAAAAGGCCAGTCAACTCACATCACACTTTTTGATTGGAGCCCTTTTTGAAAATATGATAATTGTTGAAATTCTGAAACACAGGTACAATCAGGGTAAACAATCAAATATCTTCTTCTGGAGAGATAACAAGGGAAAGGAAGTCGACTGTCTGATTGAGGAAGTAACCAGTTTAACTCCTGTTGAGATAAAATCGGGAAGAACAAATAATCCTGATTTTGTATCGAACCTTAAATACTGGAACGGCCTTTCGGGAAACCCGCCCAAAAACAGCTATGTTGTTTACGGAGGCGAGAAGGATTTCCCTTCCTCCAGTGCGACTGTGATTGGGTGGAAAAGAGTTAATGAAATATTAAAATAGGTACTTATGCAAAGTCCCTTCAAATTCCTTGACAGCTACACCAAAGACGACCGCAATATCTTCTTTGGGCGCGACCGTGAGATAGAAGAACTCTATCAACGGGTGTTCGAAAGCAAGATAGTGCTGGTGTACGGGGTCTCCGGTACGGGCAAGTCGTCGCTTATTCACTGTGGACTGGCCAATAAGTTCAGCGAAACTGACTGGCTGCCGGTAAATATCCGCCGCGGTACCGGCATTATTCAAAGCATGGCCTCTGCTGTCAGCCAGGCTGCCATTACACCTATCGAAGGAACCATCTCCACACCCTCCGGGTTTAAAAAGGCTGTCCGTTCACTCTATCTCGATCATTACAAGCCACTGTACTTCATATTTGACCAGTTTGAGGAGCTGTTCATTTTCGGAAACAGGGAGGAACGAAAAGAGTTTATAGCCATCGTTAAGGCGCTGACCGAATCGGACCTTCAATGCCGTTTCATCTTCGTAATGCGTGAGGAGTACATGGCAGGCATAACCGAATTTGAAAAATATATTCCCACCGTATTCTCCAACCGTGTGCGTATTGAAAAAATGTCTCATCGTAACGCCCTTGAGACAATCAAACAACCATGCAAAATATTCAATATAAGCCTGGAAGAAGGTTTCGCAGAAACACTGCTCGAAAAGCTTAGCCCGGGTGAAACAGAGGTGGAACTAACCTTTTTGCAGGTGTTTCTCGATAAAACTTATCGTTTGGCTGTGGAAATTCGCTCCACTGCCGGGGGAGAGCATCCCTCTTTCACCATCTCCCTCCTGGAAAAAGTTGGTAATGTTTCGGACCTTCTGGGTGGTTTTCTTGATGAACAGATCGCTATGATGGAATACCCCGACAATGCTATGAGTGTTCTCAAAGCATTTGTTTCAGGTAAGGGTACAAAGCGCCCGGCAAGCGAACAGGAAGTAATCGATAACATCCGTTCCATAGGGAAGGAGATTCCACAGGAACAGGTAATAGAATTGATACAGTCTTTTGTCAGGCTCAGGGTTCTAAGAGATAAAAACGATAACGGCAGGTATGAACTGAGACATGATGCCCTTGCAGAAAAAGTTTATGATAAATTTTCTACAGCTGAAAAAGAGCTTCTTGAGATACGTCAGTTCATTGAAAACTCATTCCAGTCATATTTGAAACGAAAGGTTTTATTGAACAGTGATGACCTCGATTATATAGCCAACAAAGATTCTCAATTGAATCTGAATACAGAACTGAATGAATTCATTTTAAAGAGCAGGAAGCATCAGAAAGCCACAAAGAAAACAGTAAAAATACTGACATTAATATCTGCCACAGCATTTATCCTGTTACTATCAACACTGGGCTACACCATCTCAAAAAGAACCAAAACATCTCAATCTGTTCAGTTTGCCTATGAAACAGGCTTTCAATATCAATTCACTCGCCCGATAGATCAGTTATGCCTTGCATCTGCCTCGTGGCAGGCAATGCAGAGTGAAGAAGCAAAAGGAGCCCTGCTTAGCACTTTCAATAACCTCATAAGGTATCCTGGGGAGGAAAGCGAATTCAATAATCTGAGAAAAAAGTATCTGGTAGAGTTCAAGCCTGTATCATCGACTATTGAATTTGCAAAGTGCTCAAAGAAAGGCAATTTCATTTATGGTCATACAAATGACTCTGTGTTTGTCTGGAATATGGGAGGTGACCTTTTATACGGATTTGATCATGGCTCAGGCCAGATTATTTTCCTGTTAATGAATGACGATGAAACACATATCGGATCAGTAAACAACGACAGTATTCTGACTATCCGAAATCTTGATGGTAAAATAGGGTTTACCAGAAAGATAGAGTATAATCCGGTGAACCGGGCTCAGATATTCAGATTTACAAGAGATGACAAGGTGCTGACAATCGCAGGTGATAATGAGGCTCATCTAATTGATATCAATGGTAATACGATTCAATCGTTCAGGATGCACAGTGGAAATATCAATGCTTTGGACATCTCTGACGATAACCTTTTCATTGCTACTGCCTCCTCAGACAACCTGATCGGTATCTGGCATCTCAGAGCGGAAGGGCAGGAATATGAACTATATAACACCTTAACAGATCACAACGATACCGTTTGGAGCGTTGATTTTGCAAATAACAGCAGATATATTGTCTCGGCCTCCAATGACGGAGCTGTTAAGGTGTTCAGCGTCAACAATGAAATGGTATTTGATTTGGCAGAAGAATATATCTATGTATTTATTAATGA
>JAWOIF010000039.1:0-5689 GCA_046484805.1 Bacteroidales bacterium | reverse complement strand
GGGCTCCCCCGGCAAGACCGGCAAGAAGTAATGAGACCCTCAGAAACAACATGGAAGGTGCCAGCGATATTCCCTCAATTGCAAGGAATATCAGGAATGTGCAAACAACAAGCAATCCCTTGTATCCGTAGCGGTCTACCAGGGGGCCGAACACCATCGAGCCCACAAGCATCCCTATGCTCATCAACAGGAAGAGAGAACCGGCATTTACAAGTGATAGCTCAAACTTCTGTATTACTGACGGTAAAACAGAACCAAGTACGGCCATTACGATTCCAAAAACCAGCATGGCCAGAAATGATGCCCAGAGTACTGTTCTTCTCCTGTACATAAAAATTACTATTTATATTCAACTCTCAATCAATCAGTCTTCATCAATGCCAGCCTTGCTGCCCCATAGAGTCCTGCATCGCCGCCCAGCAAAGATATCGCAAGCTTTACCTGCGCCATACTTAAAGGCTGAGCCCATTTCTGAGCCTCATTACTTATCTGAGGCATGAATTTCGCTGCCGGCCCGAAGATGCCACCTCCAAATACAATGATCTCCGGGTTGAAAAGGCTTACAAGATTGGCTGCGGCTTTGCCCCACATATCAATTGCCTCTTTTACAACCTCCACGGCATATTGGTCATCTCTTTCCAGTGCTTCGAACAACTCCACTGCACTGCTTATTACAGAACGGTAGCCTTCACCGGGCTCGTGTCTGGTGCTGCCTGCACCAGACACATTAATGTTATTGCCTGCACCCTTCTTAGTCCGGTTGCTTCCTGTACCACCCTTATTCAGATCGGTGATGAGGTCGTTGTACTTCCTTACCATTCCGGAACCCGAGGCATGATATTCGAAACAACCGCAGTTTTTGTATTCCTGCTTATAGCTGTCTGTCAAGCCCATCCAGCCTATTGCCCCGGCAATGCCTGACTGACCCTGTATGATATTGCCGTTACACAGTATGCCTGCTCCAATACCGGTTCCAATAGAAAGATAGATTGCATTTGAGCTTCCCCGGGCAGCACCCTTCCATGCTTCACCAAGTATGTAGCATGTGCGGTCACTATCGATCACTACCCGAATATCTTTAAATAGAGCCTGCGCTTCATCAAGCAGAGGATAATCATCCCATCCGCTTATGTTCGGAGCCCACACTCTTCCGGTTGATGGGTTATAGATTCCGGGAACGGATATTCCTATGCCGCTGATACTTATTCCGGCCCCTTTTGCTTCATTCATAAGCTTGCCGGCTTCATCTTTCACCAGCCTGCCGGCTTCATGGCCTTTGCGTTTGATGATTGGTGATAAAGACCTGCTGATAATCTCTCCAGCTTCGTCAACTATTGCTGATGAAAGTTTTGTGCCTCCCAAATCGATACCAATTACCGGCATGCCCGTTTCTGTTTTATGTCGTCATAAACTATCTATGCAGGCTCTATCGCCCAAACAAAGACCTGCTTTCTTTCTATTTTCGATTTGAGTTTCAATAAGTTCCCTGAGCTCCTCTGCCGTGTCTGGGTTTCATTGATTATATCGCTTACGATATAGTTGCCACTGGCAGCAATTCTAAGTTCAATCTCTATCTCCTCCTGTCTGTCGCTGTGGTTGATGATGAAGAGAACATATCCCCGTGCATTCTCCTGCAACCTCACTTCAACCTGTGATGATCTCCTGCCATCTAGCGATGTTGTAAAGGGGCGCTCTATCTTTGCCCATTCTACCAGGTTTGCAAAGAATCTGTCATTGAAAAGGTCGGGTTCAGGGAAGTTCGCCATGCCCAGGTAGGTGCCTGCAAGCATGGCCTGACCCTTGCCGAAACTGTTGCTTACTATGGCGGGCTGACCCTGAGGTGTGGTTGCCAGCACCTCGACACTTGCTTTCTCAAGAGGTTTAAATGATTGTACATGTAGCGAACCCTTCAACAAGTCGCCTTCTTTCATGCCTGCCAGTGCCGGATGCTTCGACCCAGTAACTGCCAGGCTGAGGGTTTCGCGCATCCTGATCTCATCCTCCCTGACTCCGAAAACCTCATGCAGACCTAATCCGGGTATTATCTCTGATGCAAAGCCTCTGTCATCGTTCCATGCGAGTCTTGCTTCAGCAAGCACATAGCCGCCACTGCTGACGAAGTCGCGTAGCCCTCTGGCCGCCTTTTGGGTAAACATTACCGGATAGGGTACAATTACAAGTTTATACTGTGAAAGATCATTGTTTTCAATATGTTCACGGTGAATAAAATCTACCGGTATATTATGGTTTGCAAATGACTGGAAATACCCAATCAGTGAATGCGTAAGTGCCGAAGGGTAATCACGGCGCTGCATCCCGCCAACCATCTGGGTCAGTGGATTGTAGACTATGCCTATCTGTGCCTTGACAGGTGTCGATGACAGAAACAGCTCCTGGTTCCTGTCAACAATTGCTGCCAGTTCACCTGCTTTAGTGGCACGGTCGGTGAGGGTTCCGTCAAGGTTTATCAGTCCGTAGCCTCCCGCCTCGTAGCCCGATGACATTGGGTAGTAAGCATAGATATTGACCCCTTTTGCTCCTTTGGCAATGGCCGACCAGGCCCATATCCTGTGGTCATCAGCAGTGACAGGGTCGCTTATGAGGAGCGAGATCGTCCCCATTCCGGCCTGAAGCTCACCTACATACCATCCTCCCTTTTCGCGGTTAGCACTTCGCGTGAAATCCATCACCGTTCGGAGAGTGGTAACCGACCAGGCGCGGTCGGGATGGTTATGTTTCGGATATATTGACACACCGTAGTAGTCAAGTGGCCGGGCCATCATGAAATCATCGGTGGCTCCTGCTCCGACGTGGGGAGACTGAAAGAGTGAGGCGCCGACAGCATGGGCTGTTATCAGATGAACCGGATCTGCCTTGCGTACAGCGTCGTAGCGTGCCTTCATGTCCTCCACGAGCTTTTCATAAATAAAGGTTTTCCAGTCGATGAAGTCGGTATAGCTGAGTATAGTGCTGAAACGAGGCGGATCTACCTGTTCCCAGCTTGTGAATTTGCGGTACCATGACCTGTTTAGGACCTCGAGTGATCCGTATTTCTCCTGCAGCCAGTTCCTGAACCTTGACCTGGTACCGGGACAGAAACAGAACTGAACATTGGGAATATAATCGAGAGAGGCCCAGTTGATAATATGTGGTTCGCTCCAGAGGTCCCAACCGAAAAGACTGGTGTATTCCGAAGCCACCCTGGCCGCTTCGGTATAGAAGCTCAGTACGGCCTCTTCCACTTCATGATTGTCGGTACAGGCACCCGGAGCAGCCTGGGGAAATACCTTATCACCGCTCTGCGCCTCAAAAAGGGCATGGGGAAACTCTCCTGCAATCCAGTCAGGTGCAGAATCGACATAGATCTGTATGAATACCCTGAGACCCACCTCCTCAGCCAGCCTCATAATTAACCGCAGGTTACTGAAATCGTACTTTCCGCGCTCAGACTCACATGCAGCCCACTCAACCCAGGTACGCACAGTATTAAAGCCCAGCGACTTTATCTGCCGGAGATCGCGCCGCCACTGCTCTTCAGAATCCTGGTCTATCACCGACAGCATCGGTGCCCGCGCCTTACCGCCGCTGTACCATACTGAAAATGGAAAGAAATCTGCCTCGTAAGCCTGACTTTTCTCCTGAGAAAAAGTCTGACCTGCTGTCATAATGATAATAGCCAGACAAACAAAATGCTTAACTATTGCTTTCATATAGAGTGGTTTTGCTGATACATTACCTTAGTTTCCCTGGGCCTCCGGTTCCACGAATATAGTACATTAAATGAAATCCTCAATTCAGGTAGAGATGATGTGTTTATTAAGGCCGTTTTGCTAAATTTGTATGGACTAGAACCTGTCACAAAAAATATCTGCCATGTACAGAAAGTATCTGTTTTTCATCCTCCCGTTAGCCATACTGGGATTTCTTACACAATGTTCGACAACCAAACCACTGGTCACAGGTGACCCCTCAGGCCGTACTCCGTCAGCAGTGAGGGAATTCAGGGCTGCCTGGGTGGCTACCGTTGCCAATATCAACTGGCCAAGCAAACCCGGTATACCGGTAGAGCAGCAGAAGCGTGAAGCCCTGCAGTTGCTTGATATGCTTCATGAGAACAACTTCAATGCGGTAGTATTTCAGGTAAGGCCTCAGTGTGATGCACTATACAAAAGCGATCTCGAACCCTGGTCATACTACCTTACCGGTGAGCAGGGGAAAGCTCCCGACCCGTATTACGACCCGCTTGAATTCTGGATTGAGGAGTCCCACAAAAGGGGTATTGAGCTTCATGCCTGGCTAAACCCCTACAGGGCTCACCATGTTTCGGGCGGACCGGTCTCTGATGCCTCAATAGTTAAGCGGAAGCCTGAGCTTGCCCTATTTCTTGAAACAGGATACTGGTGGCTCGATCCTTCTCTGCAGGGAACACAGGACCACTCATATGATGTTGTAATCGACCTGGTACAGAGGTACGACCTTGACGGGATACATTTTGACGACTATTTCTATCCTTATCCCGACTACAATAACTTCAAGGACTTCCCCGATGATGCCAGCTGGGAAGAATATTTGCGCAGTGGTGGCAAGCTTTCACGCAGCGACTGGCGCAGGGAGAGTGTGAATACTTTTATTGAGAGGTTATACAAAGGTATCAAGGCAGAGAAGCCCCATGTCAAATTCGGATTGAGTCCGTTTGGTATCTGGCGGCCTTATAATCCGCCAGGGGTATCGGGTTTTGACCAGCACGAGGTTCTGTATGCCGATGCACGCCTGTGGCTTAACAAGGGATGGATTGACTACTACTCGCCGCAGCTCTACTGGCCGGTTGGCCAGCTGCAGCAGAGCTATCCGGTGCTGCTCGGCTGGTGGGCACAGGAGAACAGAAAGAACCGTCATCTGTGGCCGGGTATCAGCATCGACAGATTCCAGGGTGAAAGGGCAATAGATGAAGTTACCAGCCAGATAATGATTGCCCGTGGTATGCTCCCAAACAGTCCGGGGGTGATTCACTGGAGCATCGGGCCGCTGATTATGGCTCCTCCACTTGCAAAAGCAATATCTTCAGGCCCCTACCAGAAACAGGCCCTGGTTCCTCCATCTCCCTGGCTTTCGCGAAAGACACCGCTTGCACCTGAGGTCGCATTGTTTACTGTACACGACTCGGTGAAGGTAACATGGTCACACCCTTGTTGAGATACAGGGAAGAAGGTCGGGTTGCACAGCCGGATCGGGATGCAGCGGAACATCGTGGGCAACACTTGCATCGTGGAATGTAAATCCTCAGCCTGTCGGACCGACGCTGAACGCAAAATCGCCCGATCTAGCAACAGTATGTGATGGTCAGACGGTATCAGCAACATTTATTGCAGGTTCGGGAGGTGTTGGATGCATTGATTCCTTCCAGTACAGTTATGACGGCAGCGGAATTTGGAACTCTTATACTCCGGGAAATACAATCATCACCACAGGTCACACCCTTGTTGAGATACAGGGAAGAAGGTCGGGTTGCACGGCCGGATCGGGATGCAGCGGAACATCGTGGGCAACACTGGCATCGTGGAATGTAAATCCGCAGCCTGTCGGACCGACGCTGAACGCAAAATCGCCCGATCTAGCAACAGTATGTGATGGTCAGACGGTATCAGCAACATTTATTGCAGGTTCGGGAGGTGTTGGATGCATTGATTCC
>JAWOIF010000196.1:0-6028 GCA_046484805.1 Bacteroidales bacterium | reverse complement strand
ATTATTATATCACCAGGCTGTGCCCTTTTGGAAAAGTCTTCATAGCCTTTCAGATTATCAAAGGCGTACTGTCCCATCTCCTTTATGTCTGTAATTGTCAGGTAGCGGTTATGAAAGATCATATCGGTGTCTATATCATCTTTAAGTATAATCCAAACTCTGCCCTCAACCGTAAGAGGCTTATCTTCAATGGTTTTCTTTTTCCCGGCCTGAGTAAAGGAAGAGACGTCTCCCTTTTTAAACAGAGATGGGTTGTCAGGAATAGCATCCGGAGTTGTTATAGCCCCGGCCACTGCTGAAGCTGCAACAACTGCCGGTGAAGCAAGATATACAAACCCGCTGCCCTGTTTACCCTCAAAATTTCTGTTGCCGGTACTTATGGTTACTTCCTTTGGGCCGTTCTGTCCAACCTGTCCCGCAGCACAGCCTGCACAGCCTGCATTTGAGACAAGGGCCCCTGCATCCTTGAATATCTGTATTAACCCTTCATCCATGGCCTCTTTCCATATAGAGTCAGTAGCCGGGACTATCTTCAGAACCACTCCCGGAGCTACTTTCCTTCCCTTCAAAACCTTCGCTGCTTCCCTCAGGTCTTCCATCCGGCCATTGGTGCAGCTTCCAATAAAGGCAGAGTCTATCTTGTGACCCTGCTGGCTGATAACGCTTGAGTTATCATGGGGTTTTCCAGGCAGGGAAAGCATTGGCTCAAAAGAAGATATGTCAATTTCTATACTCTTTTCATATACGGCATCCCTGTCTGCCTCAAGAATCTCAATTCTCTTTCCGGTAATTTTCTCGCAGAATTCATATATCCCGCGGGTAGGAGGGAAGAGGAAAATAATTGCCCCCATCTCCGTTGCCATCGATGCTATCGTAATTCTTTCGTCGAGTGTCATCAGGTCTATTCCTTCTCCATAGAATTCGACTGAATATCCAAGTAGCTTATTGGCTCCAAATATTTTGAGCAGATTCAGAGTAAAATCCTTGGCTGAAACATTTGCAGGCCTCTTACCCTTAAAAACGAGTTTAACTGAAGGTGGTACTTTGAACCAAAGGGAGCCTTTTGCCCATGCTGCTGCAATGTCCTGATCTCCCATCCCCTGTCCAAAGGAACAGATAGCACCAAGAATATTTGCATGTGAATCAGTGCTTACAAATGTGCTCCCCGGCCATGCAAGCCCTTTGTCTATTGCCAGGTGTGTGCCAATGCCGGAGTCAATGTCATATATTCTGATCCCATTTTCGCGGGCATACATTCTACAATACTGCTGATTGGCAGCATACTTCTGATCTGAACCAGTCGGGTTGCAGTCGAAAGTAAAAAAAGTACGTGACGGATCATCAACTGACAGTCCGTTATTCACAAGATTTTTCACAACGTTGGCGCCGCCAAAATCACGAGCCACCCTTGCATCGATTAATATATCGACAATTTCCCCGGGACTAACAATATTCCGATTGCTGTGACCGGCTAATATTTTTTCAATTATGTTCATCGTAGTCTGCTTTATATTTCAATTATTCTGCATGCCATCAACCTTAAAACCATTCTTGCTGTTGCAAAGCCGGCCGGCTATAGCTTCAATCTATCCCTGAAAGGTTCAAATGTCATAAAATCAGCATGATGTACCACAAATGCCTCTGTAGAACGCTTTACCATATTACCTTCACCTGCGTGTGTGGCAATGATATGGCAAACAGATGGGGGGACATCGCACATCTCAGCCAGGGAGACGCCCGAAAATGGATGACGCAGATATTTACCATACGAGCCCTGAACAGACTTTCCCTCTTTCATTTCATATTCCAGCAACTTGCCAACGTCTGCCAGAATGGCTCCTGATAAAAGGACATCCATGTCAACAGGCAGGTCTGCCCTGAAAAACTTGTTCATCTGCTCTCCGCAGTCCTTTGCTATATGCACCACTGCGCGCTTATGGTCCATAAAGGTAACCCTGAGATCGGGTCCGCAGAGAAGAGTGAACGGAATTGTATTGAGGTCAGTCGGTGTAAGAACACTTTTTTGCAAAGCCAGGGCCCATGTCCTCGTTGTATTAATACGAAGGGTCTCATCCTTTATCCACTCCAGTTCAGGCCACAGTTCAAGGGCCTGATCCATAAATTCCTTTTTAATCTCAATGTTTGCCATATCAATAATTATTTATTTGTGTACACGATGAAAAGAACCCGGTGCATGAAGTATTGTATTCATTTCATGCCCCGGGGTAGAATAATGCTTATCAGAGTCTGGCGATAATGGCATCGGCCATTTGCCTGGTACTTGCGGCTCCCTGATTAATTACATCAGGACTGCCCTTAAGCTTCATCATGTCATAGGCGCGGACTTTTCCATCGGCAATAACATCTGATGTCGCTTTACGTATCCTTCCGGCAATTTCATCCTCACCGATATGCTCAAGCATCATTACCGCGGAAAGGATCATTGCAATGGGGTTGACAATTGAGACATCATAGTCTGCATACTTGGGAGCAGAACCGTGAGTTGGTTCAAACACGCCTATTCCCGATTCAGGATTGAATTGTGCTGATGTAGCGAAGCCCAGCCCACCAATCAAACCGGCAAAAGCATCTGAAACTATATCTCCAAACATGTTACCCGCAACTATCACATTATAGTTTTCCGGGTTTTTGGTAAGCCACATCATCATGGCATCGATGTTAACATCTTCTACCCAGATATCAGGGAATTCATTTTTACTCATCTCCTGTGCAACCTTAAGCATCATGCCTGAGGTTTCTCTGATTACATTGGGTTTTTCGCAAACGGTAATCTTATCAAACCCGCGTTTCTTTGCATATTCAAAAGCTGCCCGAATAATGCGGGTGACATATTTTCTTGTAAATATTCTGGTTGACACTGCGAGCTCTTCCCTTGGACACCATTCGAAATTGTCTACAAACTTCTTGTGCGTCATCAATGCATTGTAAACCTGATCAGATGGATTGGTCCATTCAACTCCACCATACAATCCCTCGGTGTTCTGACGGAATATCATCACATCAACCTCAGGCTCCCCGACAGTATTGTCCTTTCCCCTGCGTATGAAGTTAAGAGGATTGCCCTTCAATGTCCGGCAGGGCCTCATGCAGATGTCAAGGTCAAAATACTGTCTCATTCCAACTATGGGACTGTAGTATTGAATCCCTTTACCCTGAAGCTCAGGGGCGAGTTCTGCAGCTGCCTTGTCCTTTGGTTTTGATGTAATAGCTCCGAAGAGTCCAATTTTGTGTTCTTCAAGAAGTCTGAGTGTTCTTTCAGGCAGGGGATTACCCTCCTTACACCAGAATTCCCATCCAATGTCTCCCTGAACATAATCAGCCTTAAAACCTGCAGCATCAAGTACTCTGATAGTTTCTTCAAGTACTGCTTTTCCAATACCGTCTCCGGGCATTGCTACGATAGTTCTTCTTTCCATATTTCCTATTATTTTGGGTTATTAATCTCATCTGCCATCTGCTTGATCTCCCCGGGCGATTAGTCTGGTTACTGCATAATCTCCGGCTAAAATCAGAATAGTAGTCGCAACTGCTATATAGGTGTCTTCAATTGTGAATAGCCCAACTCTTCTGGCAATAATATTAATTATTACTGCTGCTGTACCTGCCAGAAATGAGAGTCTTACGCCTCTCGGTGTGACCATACTTCCTGAATAAATCCCCATCATAATCACAATAGCACCAATAGCCCTTATTCCATAAGATATATATGCAGTATCAAGAATCGCTCCTTCTTTTCCAAAATAGGCCAGAGGAATTGTAACCAGATTTACCAGAAGTACCAGTTTCCTTGCCGTGGATATTATCTTCCGGTCTGCAGCTCCGGGATTAACTATTCCGTGATATATATCCTTTGTAGCTATGGTTACCACCGCAAAATTTACAGGCCCTACAGTAGAAAGAATTGCTGCGAGTATACCTGCCAGTGCAATGCCTCCCAGAAAGGGGTGAATGAATTCTGACGTGGTCATCAGAATGGGAAGGACCATTTTGGGATTTACTGCTGTGGTATCAAAGTACTGACCGGTTTTGGCAATCAAACCCAGAATGGCAACCATTATTCCGAAAGGGGCGATAATGAATGCTGACATTATCGCTGCCCTTTTTGCGGTTCGAACATCTCTGGCTGCAAAAATAGGTTGAATACTTGCCTGTCCGGCCATCCCGCCAAAAACACCTCCGATAATTAACATCCATGCATAACTTAATCCCCCGCTGAAAGGATTCCACAGGTTCTCAGGTGAACCCATACCAACAAGTCTCTGATGAAGAGATGCAAAACCATCTAAATCAGTAAGGCCTATGATTGTTGCTATGCCCAGCCCGATAAACATTACCACAACATGCAAAATGCCTGTTATCGCAAGGGCATGCATGCCTCCTATATAGGTGTAAATAGTGATAACCAGGGCAGAGAATAATACGGACCAGAACCATTCATTTCCGGGGAGCCATGCAATTGCCCCGAGAGCTGTCAGTTCAGTTGCAAACAGAGTGGAAATAACCGAAGCGCAGGTCTGCAACTGAACAAACGCAAGTACAACATAAGCAAAAAGAAAGGCAATTGCCGATATATTTCCTGATTTCCTGCCAAAGATAAGCTGCACCATCTCACTGACAGTATGAACATTGTTCTTTCTGTAATGTGAAGCAACAGTAAAACCAATTATTATCATCCCTATGGCAGTACTAATATTATAAAGTACGGGCTGCATAGTA
Source organism: Bacteroidales bacterium (assembly GCA_046484805.1). GTDB lineage: Bacteria > Bacteroidota > Bacteroidia > Bacteroidales > VadinHA17 > SLNP01. The sequence continues at coordinate 1,291 of JAWOIF010000196.1, read as the reverse complement.
CTCGTATTGAAGGCTTTCTCACTGACCCCTATAGTACTCATGCCTCCAAGCCACTCGGCTGCAACCACTACCGAACAGGCAACCAGACCCAGGTTTCTGCCGGCAATAAGGTAGTCTGCCGCTGATCTTCCGGCCATCTTTTTTGTAAAAACAGACACCAGCGTTACCAGTGTGAAGTACAAAACTATTACAATAAGGTAGGTTGTCATATTCTGTTCTCAGCTAACGCAAATCTATCTGAATTAATCAATTCTGCAAACAGGAATAGTCATTCTGGTTATTAGAAATACTTATGATATAATTATCAATTATTGTCATTATTGATTTTTTTTCGAGCATTGTATTTCAATTCAAAAAATATGTGCTTTACATGCACAAAAATAATTGAGAAATGAATACAAGGATCAATAATTGGTGGTGGTGCGAGATTTTCCGGTATGATAAAATGGTGGATTAAAACGGAACTGTGCTGGTCTGGCAAATGCAGGTCGCGAATGACCCGCAAAACTGACACGGCTATTTATCACGAAGAGAACTGGCAAATTCGATCAACTGATCAAAATTTTGCCATGAATGAAACAGATAGTGAGGCTGAGGAAGCACTGTATAAACCGTGCCCTGCTCTTTCTTCCAGTAGGCAAGCAGGTTTTCGGTGGGAAAAATAAGGTCATTTTTGCTGATAAGAGCAACATCCCACCGAAATCCGGTCTCCTTCTGCTCCATTATTCTATTATACAACCATCTTAGCTCATCAGAGAGAGATTTTACCGTTCTTGACGGGATTCTGTCGATATTTGCCAGATAGGTCTTTTTGTTACCGAACATTCTGAGAAAGAATTTCACCATGTTCATATCGGTGATACTGTTAAGAGTCTTTTCGAATTCTGCGAGAGGAATCCCGTATGAATCGTGGGCGGGAAGTGGGGTGCCGTTAATTGCTATTGAAAGATCGGGCTTGATACCTGCTTTATCAATCAGGTACTCTGCAGCCCATACACCCAGAGACCATCCAATAACAGTTATCTGGTTGTAATGCTTCATTTCAGGAAGAACCAGGGGCTCATCAGCTGAATAGTTATAAAAAAGTATAAAATCAGAATCCTCACTGCAAAGTGGAGTATATGCTTTCTCATCATTACCCCAACCTCCGTAAACAATCGTAAGTCTGTCGTTCTTTTCCCTTCTCTGAATATATGTCTTCATTTAAGGTCTTTGATGAACCATTAAACGCCGTAAATATAAATAATATGGTATTGATTACCCCTTCAACTATACAATAAAAAAAAGAGGA
>JAWOIF010000185.1:0-64175 GCA_046484805.1 Bacteroidales bacterium | reverse complement strand
GTCGTTACCCCGTTCGCGTAGAGGGGGTAATTCAATTTTAAATTCATTTATTCTGTGATACAGGTCTTCCCGGAACTGCCCATCACCAAGGGCTTTTAGCATATCGCTGTTGGTAGCTGAGATAATACGCACGTCAACCTTAATCTCTTTGCTGTCGCCAACACGCGTTATCACCTTCTGCTGAATGGCGCGTAGCAGCTTTACCTGTGTTTCGTAAGTCAGGTTTCCAATCTCATCAAGGAAGATGGTTCCTTGATTGGCTTGCTCAAAATATCCGGTTTTATCAGCAATAGCTCCTGTAAATGCACCTTTAATGTGCCCGAACAGCTCACTTGATGCCAGCTCCCGGGGGATGGCGCCACAATCGATGGCCACAAACTTCTTACCCTTACGCGTGCTGTTTTTATGGATTAATCGGGCAATATACTCTTTGCCGGAGCCCGTTTCTCCTTGTATAAGAACTGACATGTCGGTTGGCGCCACCAACTTTGCCTGATCAATTACCTCAAGCATTTTACTGCTATCGCCTGTTATAAAATCATCATCCGTTTTAGCGCTTTCAACTGATTTTTTATTTACTGCCCGCCTTACGATATCGCTGATTTCGTCAGGGAGAACAGGTTTTGTTACATATTCAAAAGCTCCTGATTTAATGCTCTCAACAGCAGCCCTGATCTCTGCGTATGCGGTCATCATAATTACAACCGTTTCGGGAGCCAGCTTCCGTATATACTTCAGTAATTGGATTCCTTCAATATCGGGTAGGCGAATATCGCACAGGACAACATCAACACGCTCGGTATGCAGTAATTTGAGTGCTGGCCTTCCTTTGTATGATATATGTGTTTTGTAGCCTTCCCGCTTAAAGTAGTTGTCGAGCAAAGTGATGATATAGGGATCATCATCTATAATAAGGATTGACGCTTTCATAGGTGTTTAATAAGTTACTGTAAAGATAGTGATAAAAGTGCCTCAGTAATTTCTATTCCATTTCATCCCTGACTACCCGGATAGATTCAATACAAAATGCTATATATTTTATGGCTTTCTCAATAAGCTTAGGATCCTGGGAAAATGTTTTTTTTCTCAGATATCTTCTATCAATTCTCTTAAGAAGATTAGTGGTATTGCTAAAGCTCAACTGTTCAACCGAGGGTATAAGTTGATGTATCGCTTCTGCAACAGACAGGTAATCGTTTCTTTCAAGATCAGACTTGATTCTTTCAAGTGAAATTGTAGCGTTATCAATAAAAGTATTTAGCATTAAAACCGTGAACTCTTTATCGCCTTTTGTAATTCTTAGCAGTTCTTCTAAACTATATCGATCGCTCATATAGCCGTAACTGGCTTTATGATAATTGTCTATCTCTTCATCTCCTCTGACGCGGGTGTGTGTTACAATTTTTTGGTAGAGATTTTCCTCGGTAAAAGGCTTAAGAATGACATCGTCCATTCCAGCTTTAATGTATTGCTCAATATGCTTTTTTAACGCATTGGCTGTCATTGCAATTATTCTTGTCGGACTAACAATCTTAGAAAGCTCCTCCATCTCTCTTATTTGTACTGCCACATCAATACCACTTGTTCCGGGCAAATTAATATCCAGGAGCACCAGTTGAAAATAGCCAGGCTTAAATCGCTTTATTGCTTCCTGACCCGTTTTAGCAAAAGTAACTTTGGCTTTGTACTTATTGAGAATTACTCTTCCAAGCATCTGGTTTACGGGGTCATCATCAACAAACAGGATGTTTATGCTTTTCAATAAATCTTTGTGAACTAAGGGACTCAGGGTTTGATGTTCGAAATATGGTTCTGTAGATTTTTTAAAGGATAATGTAAAAGAGAATGTTGAACCTCCTCCGGGTGTGCTCGTTGCACTTATTTCTCCTCCAAGAGACTCAACCAACTCCTTGCAAATGGTAAGTCCCAACCCCGATCCGAAATAGCTCCTGCCTAGTGAATTGTCAACCTGATAGAAGGGGTCAAAAATAGCTTGCAATTCGTCGGGGGGAATACCAATACCCGAGTCAGAAATATCAAAACGAATGATATGAGTCTCGGATGTATTACTGATGCTTGAGCAGGAGAGAGAAATTTCCCCGCTGTGAGTGAATTTAATGGAGTTATTCACGAGATTTATTAGAATCTGGCGTAGTTTGGCCGGATCGCCCAGTAGCACATCATCCTCTGAGATACCGCAATGAGTATTAAATTCAAGATTCTTCTTCATTATCCTGTGCCCAAGGATATTATAGACTGATTTTAGCACCCTGGCAACTTTAAACGGCTTATCATCAACTTCAATTTGTCCCGATTCTACCTTTGAAAGAACCAGAATATCATCAATTGTTGATAGTAAATGCTTTGATGAGTTGTTAACGATATCGAGATAATCGGACTGCTTTTTTGTAAGTCTGGTCTTTTTTAGCTGATCGGAGAAGCCAATGATTGCATTAAGAGGCGTACGTATCTCATGCGACATTTTGGCGATAAAGTTGCTTTTAGCCTCGTTTGCATCTTCGGCCTCTTCCTTTGAGAGTAAAAGCTTCTTTTCCACTAATTTTGTTTCAGTTATATTTTGTATAACAACAACGCATAAAATATTATCGAACTGATCTGAAAGTGGAGTAAGGCTAACGGCATAGTAATCATCTCGGTAAGTAAATTCTCTGCTAACTGAGGTGCCTTCAAAGACAATTCTAAAAAGTGGTTCCAAAACAGCTATAAACTCGGGTGGAAGCTGACTAATTATATTTATTAACCCGTTATCTGGCTCTTCAATAACATGTTTGGTCTCTTCGTGTCCAATGCTGCATTGAATATCCAGATTCTTGTCTACAAGGATTACCATTAAGCCAGGGACATTATCTGCAAGGATTTTCCAGTAATCAAGTTTCTTCTGTTGTTTTTGAATAGCCTGTTGAAGCATATCGGAATAGTAAAACCCCGATTCAAGATAAAAGAATGTTCCCGGGTTTTCATTATCTGCCACCCTTTTGAATTGAGAAAATAGTTCAATGCATTTCCCATCTTTACTTAAATGTTCAATCTCTTTACCATCTGATAATCCAGTCCTTTCGTTAATTAGCATTTGCAGATTGTCTGTATGGCGATGCTCCTTTTCGTGCCAGATATGGTAAATAGATTTTCCGTAAAGCTCTTCGGCTTGTGAGTAACCTAACAGAAGTAAGGCAGGTTTATTTATTTTACGAATCCTCCAGTCAGAATCGTAAACTATGGCCGGGTTGGGGATTTCATCTACGTAAAAGTCCTTCATAGAGTTATATTACTTAGCGTTCCTGATAGACAGGTTCATCAACTAAAAATAGTAATAATATGTGGAACTGTTGATAATATTCCACAAGCTTTATGTAAAGCGGGTGGTTAGCAATATTCTAAACTCCTGACAAATTGATTGATATGGAGCTTAGGCAGGAACAACCTCATATATGGTATAAATTTAGAGTCATTAAGAATGAAAACGGTAAAAATGGGTAGATTATGAAAACAAAAAAAATACTTGTTGCAACAGAGCTTGACGAATTATCGGAAAACGTAACAGAATTCGCCATTAGCGTTGCTAAACAATTAAGTATTTCTGAAATTGTTCTTTTGAATGTTATCAAGCCAGTGCATCCTCAATCTTTCTCTGCTACAGGTGATGGTCAGCTTTCTGATGGACAAAGGATAGATCGGTTTAACGCTGAGTTAATGAGAAAACATCTTACCCTTGTTGAGAGTGAGGCCAATAAGTTTTCAACAGATAAGGTTATGATAAAAGCCTATGTAAGGTTTAACGACAGCAAAACTGATTTGAATGATTACATCGAGTATTTTAATGCAGGTTTAGTTGTATTTGGCAGCCGCGATGAGGATAATTTTCTTAATCAAATTTTTGGCATTGATTCAGAAGAACTGGTCAGGAAAATAGATTACCCTGCTATAATACTGAAAGACAAAACAAACTTCGGTGTTATTAAAGATATTCTTGTGGCCATTGATGTGAGTGAAAATGACCAAAGTGGACTAAAGGATATTGCACAATTTGCTGAATTTACAGAAGCCAAAATGCACCTTCTGCATGTGGTTATTGATGGAGAAGTTTCTCCTGATGATTCTGTTGAGAAACTTAGCAACCTGGCTAAGGAATATGAGTTGGCAAATTATACCATCAATGTTGTTAATAACACCAACCTTGAAGATGGTATTAAAAGTTTTGTAAGAAAGAATAGCCCTGATATGATTGCGGTTCAATCACAGGGAAAAGGAAAAATCAGGAAGCTGATATTTGGCAGTGGCACTCAGAATATTATCAAAGAAGTTGATAAGCCTGTATTTGTAAGTAAGATCAGTTAATGATCTATTTAGACCAGACCTTATTTGTCATATCCTGCTTTATTCTTATTTCTCAAACCACTCCTCAATATCTTTGGCAATCTCCTCAGCCTTTCTTTTTGTTTTATCATAGGTCTCTTCGGTAAACTTGCTCACATCGTCCCAGGTTTCCTGAGTTGCATTTTTAACATCATTTAAAACCCTGTCAATATCAGATCTTTCTTTGGTGAGGGCCTCTTTTGCCGCTTGCAATCCATCCTTCATCTCGTCGGAGGCATCTTCCAGGCGCCTGTTAATGTCATTAATCCGGTAGTCAATATCATCTCTCCACTCCTCTAACTTTGCCGTTGTTTCATTTCGGGCCTCTTCAAACATGGTTTTTTCTTTTTCGAGTCTTTCTTTCTCGGCCCTGCTTTGACATGATGTTATCAGAGCGGCTGCAGTTAATACTAATACCAGCGTGTAACTAAGTTTTTTGATTGTTTTCATAATCTTAATTTTAAAGGTTAACTATTTAATAATTCCTCCAAAAGATATTGTAAGGTTATATGAAAATTCTGTGCCATAACTTGTAATCAACTAAGCACAGGCGCGCTAAGGCATGACTGTCAGCTATATACGCAACACACCGTATGCTGATTCAATTTTCCGGGAGGAATATGCGGATAAATTTCCACACTTTAGTAGAGTTACATAATCAGATTTTCACAAATAACTTTCCATTTACCTGTGCAGTCACAATATTTTCCCTGCACAGAAATTTCTGCGTCACTGGACCGAGCTATAATCCATCAAATCAGAAGCATCTGAAGAAAAATGGGAGGAGACTAAAGCTGCTTTATCAGATGCATTGGAATCTTTTAAAGAATGATTTGAAAGAATTAGGACTCTGTTTTAAATAATACAGTGACTCAGTCCTGTAAAAAAAGCCCCGACATCGTTATGTGTCAGGGCTTTATTTATTGCCTGGTGTTGCTCCGTTAGGGCTCGAACCTAAACTCTTCTGATCCAGAATCAGACGTGTTGCCAATTACACCACGGAGCAATGTTTAGGGTGCAAAAGTAAAAAAATTGGCATTAAAACCACTAATAATTGAGAATTTTTGCTACCGGCAGATATCCTGCAACAGTTGACTATCCATCAGATGGAGCAGAATTCCGGGCTGGCATGGCAGAAATCCTGTTGCTTTGCAGGTTGGATTGTACCCAATAACGCTATCTGCTCCAGCTGTCTCTGAGCGTTACGGTCTGATTGAATACCAGTTTACCGGGCCGGCTGTCGGGGTCGGCACAGAAATATCCAAGCCTTTGGAACTGGAACCTGTCGCCGGGCTTAGCATTTGCCAGTGATGGCTCGAGCTTGCCGGTGATAATCCTTAATGAAGCGGGATTCATAAACTCTCTGAAGTCGCGATCTTTCTGACCGGTCGGATCTTCATGGCAGAAAAGCCTGTCGTACATACGTATCTCTGCATCAATGGCATGAGGTGCGGCTACCCAATGGAGTGTGCCCTTAACCTTGCGGTTGGACTGGGGTCCGCCGCTGCGGGTATCGTAATCGCAAGTACAGTAGACCTCGGTGATCTCACCTGTCTCAGGATTCTTACGGAAGTCGTTGCATTTTATTATATAAGCTCCCTTAAGTCTTACCTCCATTCCCGGGGCAAGCCTGAAATACTTTGGCGGAGGTGTCTCCATGAAGTCTTCCTTCTCTATATAGATCTCTCTCTCAAAGGGCACTTTGCGGCTGCCCATCGATTCATCTTCTGGATTATTAATGAGATCGACCTCTTCGAAACTGTTTTCAGGATAGTTTGTGATGATGACTTTCAGCGGATTGAGCACCGCAAAAACCCTGGGGGTGTGTTTGTTGAGATCTTCACGTACCGCGTATTCCAGTAGTCCCACATCATTTGTAGCTTCCACCTTGGTATATCCGATACGGCTGATGAAGTTACGTATGGCCTCGGGGGTATAACCGCGGCGACGCATACCAGAAAGAGTAGGCATTCGCGGATCGTCCCATCCGCTGACCCTTCCTTCGTTGACGAGTTGGAGCAAAAGCCTCTTGCTCATAACCGTATATGTGAGGTTGAGCCTGTTAAATTCTGTCTGTCGCGGACGGTAGTCTCCGGTTTTAAGCTTATCAATAAACCAGTCGTAGAGAGGCCGGTGTACTTCGAACTCGAGCGTGCACAATGAGTGGGTTACACCCTCAAAATAGTCACTCTGTCCGTGCGCAAAATCATACATCGGGTATACTTTCCATGTGGCTCCGGTTCTGTGGTGCGGAGCGTTGATGATACGGTAGATAACCGGGTCGCGCATATGCATGTTGGGTGATGCCATATCTATTTTGGCCCTTAGCACGCGGGCTCCCTCAGGGAATTCCCCCTTGTTCATCCGCCCGAAAAGATCGAGGTTTTCCTCAACCTGACGTTCACGGAAAGGGCTGTGTTGTCCGGGCTGTGTGGGTGTCCCCTTCTGGGAGGCAATAGCCTCGGAGCTCTGATCGTCAACATATGCGAGTCCACGGTTTATGAGATCGATGGCGAAATCATACAATTGTTTGAAATAGTCTGAAGCGTAGAATTCCCTGTCCTCCCAGTCGAAGCCAAGCCATTTAATATCCTCCTTAATGGCATCGATATACTCCTGTTCCTCCTTTATCGGGTTTGTATCGTCGAAGCGCAGGTTGCATTTTCCTCCGTACTTTGCAGCCATTCCGAAATCCAGGCATATAGCCTTGGCATGGCCGATATGAAGGTACCCGTTAGGCTCGGGAGGGAAGCGTGTAACCACCTTTCCTTCGTTTTTACCTTCCTTAAGGTCTTTCTCAATTATAGCTTCAATAAAGCTCAGGCTTTCAGTGCGTTCGCCTGTTGGTTCCTCCGTTGATCTCATTTCGGGTAACTCTGTTTAAAACAGTTGCAAAAATACAACAGTTTCAGTACCTGAATCAATTATCGGGCGTAAAATTCCGGAATTTCGACTCTTGTTGTATATTTGGTCTGCATAAGTAAGGCAAATGGGAACAATAGTAATTGAAAACATGGAGTTCTATGCTTTTCACGGTCACTACCGTGAGGAGCAGATAGTCGGGAACCGTTTTATTGTTGATCTTGAGATAGAGACTGACATGAAGAAGGCAGGGCAGACAGACAGGCTCGAGGATGCAACAGACTATCAGGTTGCCTACCGTGCGGTAAAAGATGAGATGGAGAAGAAATCGTATCTTCTCGAGAACATTGCCACACGTATACTGGATGCTCTCTATGCCAGTTTGCCGGGAATCATAAAGGCGACCGTCAGTATCAGAAAGATGAATCCGCCGCTCGGCGGTAATATTGGTTCAGTGGGGGTCACAATAAGCCGGTAGTGCCTGATTGTTAAAAATTTGTTTCGTACCCTTCTTTTTCTTACCTTTTGTTGACTTTTCTCCGGGGATATTCTTTTAAGGTAACAATATATACTCTGTTATGAAAAGATCAATGACAATACTGATCATCAGCTTATGCTGTGGGCTGTATCTCAATGCCCAGGATGCCCCGGGTTCCTCCGATCACCCTCTTTTTCCCCGCATTAAGGGATTCAGCCTTCTGGAATATGATGTCAGAGAGCCCGCCACACACAAGTTTTATGATGAGGAGGGCAATGAGATAGTCATTGCCGGCAGAATGCTGTTCTATTATTATGAGAGCGATGCTGACCTGTCAGTTGCGAAGATTTTATCAGCATTCACTTCGAGGGCGAAGGAGCTGGGTGCAAGGATGTGCCCGCACGATGGTGACAAGCTGTGCATGATAATTCAGCAGGAGGATGTGGAGGTGTGGGCCGATCTGTCGGCGGCGGATTTCTACTATACCCTGCGTATCATGGAAAAGGCGGAGATCAACCAGGGGGTCACTTCTGATGGCATTATAAAGGATCTGAACGAAAAGGGCGAGACCGTGCTTTATCTCAGGTTCAACTACCGGGGCTCTGATTTACAGTCCTATTCAGTGTCTGCCATAGCGGCTCTGGCTGAAGCGTTAAAAGCCGAAGCTTCACTGAAAGTAGAGATTGTGGGACATACTGACAGTGAAGGCCGTGAGTATGACAACAGGCTTATATCTGTCGACAGGGCCAATGCGGTGGCTTTGGAGCTTATACAGAAAGGTATATCCCGCGACCGCCTGGCGATTTCAGGTGTGGGATCGGCAATGCCTGTGGCTTCGAATGAGACGACTGCCGGAAGAGCGCAAAACCGGAGAATAGTGGTGAAGGTCATGAGGTGAGGAGGCTGGGTAGGCCGAAGTTTTTGGCAATTTCATCTTTTCTTCATTTTCTACAGTATACATTTGTTTGATAGAGCAATGCTATGATTGCTTAATTAGTTTTAGTACAGTATATTAACTATATTTGCATTTGCAAGTGAAATAAATGGGGATATGAAAGGGATAAAAAAGATATTATTTATTCTGGCACTTATGATATTTAGTTCTTTCATGATGAGTGCACAGACGGTAACTGTTGTAAATGACACCATGAAGGTCAGGGTTGAGACAAAAAGCACCGTTTCTGAAGTTCAGGGGAACCAAAAGGGTAATATAATAAGTCAGCGGGCACGCAGATCTGCAGGAGATAATCCATCAAAGGCCATTAAGCAGGTAAAGGGTGCAAAGCCTGATATGAGCAAGGCAAAAGGTGCAAGGCCTCCTGTGGTAATCAGGCCCGGAGGTACCGCAATACCCAAGGGTGTAGGTAAACCGACAGGAGTAGGAAGAAAGGGCGGCAGGTAACTTAAAAATATCAGTCGATGGTTTTTCCGGTAAAAGGATTGTGTTCTGGGGTTCTTTATTTCGCTCTTTATCTGGCATCATCGCTGATAGTTTGTTCCCAGGATCAAAGTTCCATGGTTGAAACAGCTGAAGACACTGCAGTGGTTGAGAATGTAACTCTTGCAGGAGGACTCTATGGCGGTATCGGATACGGTAACAACATGATTTATCTTGGATCAACCATCTCGCAAGGTCAGCCATATGCATATACGGCACTGAGCTATGCCGTCAGCAGCGAATTCTACATCTCCTTTTCTTCAATACACCTTTCCGGTTTGTCGCCTTTCCTGCCAATTAATAGCGGTTCAATAACCTGGAGTCATATTTTCAACTCCTGGTTTGATATCTCAGCCGGATTATATGGATATCTTGTTGCACCATCGCTTAGGGACAGCCTTTTCGGCAACTTTTTATACGGTGATCTTACAATTGGTTTTGACTGGAGGATTCTCTATTCCAAAATTTCTTTCGGAGGACTTATATCCGATTATTCTCAGGCATACCTGCAGTTCAGGAATTCAAGATACTTTGAGACACCCGATATCTTTGGGGGCAGGGCCAATATTTCGTTTGATCCGTATATAAATATTATTGCAGGAACAATTATAACTGCTGAAACGGTTACCACTACCGACACGGTATTCTCGACCTTCCCTCCGTTCGGCAGACCGGGAGGAAGAAATGAAACTGCTTCCGAGACACTCTATTCCAGAAGGATCGGCCTGCTTGAGGCGGACATTGGATTACCGGTGTCGCTGAATTTTAACAAATTCACCATTGAGGTAGAGGCGGGATACATCCTGCCGCTCAGTTCAGACTATTCTGCATATATTTCAAAGGGATTCGTTCTCATGGCATCAGCATATTTCAGGATATTTTAAGCACCACCAAATGAATTTACTAATAGTAGAGGATGAAAAAAATCTGGCTGCTGAAATTGAAGCATTCCTCAGGAAGGAGAACTTCATTTGTGACATGGCATTTACCGGGGCAGAGGCCTCGGAAAAAATAGCCATCAATCTTTATGATTTCGTTCTCCTCGATTTGGGGCTGCCTGATTATGAGGGGCTTGATCTGATCAGGGAGGCGAAAGAACTCGGCAGCGAAGCTTCATTTATTATAATTACTGCCCGTGGTGCAGTTGAAGACAGGGTTAAAGGTCTTGACCTGGGAGCCGATGATTATCTTGCAAAGCCCTTCGCCCTGGTGGAGCTGTTGTCCCGTATCAATGCCGTTGCAAGGAGAAAATTCAATGTCGCTAATCAGGATATGGTTGCGGGTGAATTTACCATAAACCTGCAGTCAAGAATAGTTACCCATTCCGGAGTTGAAGTTGAACTGACCCGAAAAGAGTTTAATCTTTTGCAGTATCTGGTTTTGAACTATGAAAAGGTTCTGTCACGATATCAGTTATATGAGCATATATGGGGAAATATGCTTGACGATCAGTATGATAGTAATTTTATAGACGTTCATATCAAAAACCTGAGAAGGAAACTAAATGCCTATGCCCCGACACCCTGGCTGGAGACGATAAGAGGGGTCGGTTACAGGGTGCGACTTGAGCAATAGTTAACGAAATATCTTTTAGTAATGAGATTGAAGTTCAAGCTTGCCCTGTTCAGTATGGTATCAAAAATCGCTGTTTCGCTTCTGTTTCTGATGGTTCTTCCTTACATAATCGAAAGAATCAATCTGAGGCAGATTGATTACGAACTGATCAGAAAGCGGGAACAGGTTATCGACCTTATTGTGCAGATTGGGATTGAACCGTTTATAAGTTCCGATACCAACGATGCATTTGGCAGCTACAACATACTTAAGGAGGAGTTTGTAAGCATTGAACGTATTGACCATACAGGAGTAGTAAATCATATAGAAGTATCAAAGAGGTTGATTGAGGAGGAGGAGATTGATTACAGGGTGCTTCACTATTCGCTTATTATTGATGATGAGCCATTCCTGCTTGAGGTGGGTAAAAGTATCGAAAGTATTTTAGTGGCGAAAAAGAATATTACCAGGGTTATTATATTCTTTATTATCCTTATAGTAGTAATAACCCTCATTGCCGACCTGCAGTTTACGAATATCCTCCTGCGGCCACTTGACAAGATAACCGGCAAGTTAAAGAAAAATACTGCTCCGGGGAACTTTGACAGAGTACCTGTCAGGACCTCTACCACCGATTTTATTCAACTTGACAGGACCCTGACGGATCAGATGGCACAGATAGAAGAATTGTTCAGTAAGGAGAAAGAAATAACAATTAACATCTCCCATGAGCTTATGACTCCGATTTCGATCATCAGGAGCAAGCTTGAAAACCTACTGGTCAGGGATGACATAGATGATGCAATTGTTCTGAAGGTTGAGGAATCCCTTAAGACACTCCACAGGTTACAGGGCCTCGTCAACTCCCTTCTTACCATTGCACGTATTGAGAGTAGTCAGTACCTGAAGAATGAAGCAGTCAGTCCGGGAGAAGTAATAGCCGAAGTTATTGCCGAGATTGATCCGGTTGCAGAGGATAAGGGAATCAGTCTGATCAATAATTGTCCTGCTGATCATCTTTTTCAGAATGCAAACAAGGAGCTTCTCTTCTCAATGTTTTTCAACGTTATATATAATGGTGTAAAGAATACTGATCAGGGGGGCAGGGTGACCATCCTTGAAGAGACTGCAAATGGAAGATACAGAATAATAGTCGCTGATACAGGTCGGGGTCTGACTGAGACTCAGATGGAGAATCTATTTCTGAGATTTAAAGCCCGTAGTACCAGATACCAGGATGGAACAGGCATAGGTCTGGCTATTACAAAGGCAATTGCTGAATTTCATGGAATTAATATCTCTGTTACCTCAACAGAAGGTTCGGGAACTAATTTTTTATTCGATTTTCCGAAAAATTCATGATAATTTCATCTTCAGGGGTGCATTTTTGTGCAAATGCCAGCAAGGCTGTTACCAGCAAGGCTGTCAAAGGAACCGCAGTATAAACCGGTAAAGGAAAATTTCCGTCAGGAATGTAGTCAGGTAAATAAAGAAAAATTACTAACTTTAAAAAAAATAAGCATCATGAAAGCAAAATGGATTTTATTATTAGTTATGGCTGCAGCGTTAGTAGCGCTGACACCCTCATGCCAGAAAGCAGATGATAACTCAGGTACAGGAAGGCTGGTTGTTAAGGTGACCGATGCCCCATTCCCGATGGATATCATAGAATCGGCCACTATTACAATTTCAAAGGTGGAGCTGAAGAAAGTATGCGATGAAGAATCTGAAGAGAACCCGTTTATTGTGCTCACTGAAGATACTGCAACTTTCGATCTCTTTGAACTGAGGAACGGAGTCGTTGATGAGCTTCTCGACATGGAGATCCCGGTGGGTGAATACGAAATGATAAGATTATACGTAAGTGAGGCCGGTCTTAAATTAAAGGATGGTCCCGAGTATAATGTAAAGGTACCCAGCGGCCATCAGACAGGTATCAAGATAATAATAAAGCCGGCCCTCGTTGTGGCTGACGGACTTACTGAAGAGCTGCTACTCGACTTTGATCTCTCACGTTCATTTGTATTGATGGGCAATCCGTTTACACCGGCAGGTATCAGAGGATTTATCTTCAAGCCGGTTATCAGGGTTGTTAATAATACAACTGCCGGAAGGGTTGAGGGAGTTGTTACTGATAAGTCGGAGAATATGCTTAAGGATGCTGCTGTATGGCTGAAGCAGGATACTGTAATAACCTCATCATATACCGATTCACTCGGCAAGTATGCAATTATTGGTGTTCCTGAGGGTACATATTCGCTGTTCTCGACAAAGTCAGGATATGATACGGTATCATTTGAGGGCGTGAAAATCTATGCAGGTAATCGAACTGTAAAGAACTTCGAACTTACACCAATAAGGTAGAATGGTTTCTACGATGATCATAAACCCCGGGCATACACCCGGGGTTTTTTTATTATGTGTATCTTTAGTATTCATTAGTTGGTTATTCAAAAAGGTTTGGATGATTAAAGCATATAGCACTTTTCCCCCTTCGATGATGAGCCTATGAAAAGAGACGGGATCTTTACCCTGCCAAATATACTGGGATTCTACAGGCTGCTGATGTTCCCGGTTATTTTATGGTTCGCTATCTCCGGGAGGGAAAGTCTATTCGCAGTATTTTTGGTGATTAGCCTTCTGACTGATGTTGCTGACGGATATATTGCCCGCAGATTCAATATGGAATCGGAGTTCGGGGCAAGGCTCGATTCGTTTGCTGACAACTTTACCTACCTCCTTGCATTTGTGGGTATCTATTTTTTCAAACTTGATGAATTTATGCCTCATTTGATGAGTTTTTTTGTTTTCATCGGTTTTTTAATGCTTACGATTGTGGTTGCACTCTTTAAGTTTGGCAGACTGCCAAGTTTTCACCTTTATATGACAAAGATTAGCGGGTATATACAGGGAGCATTCTTTATTTGCCTTTTTACAATTGGGTTTATAACCCCTTTTTTCTACTTTATGATTATTTGGGGTATTCTGGGAGCCATTGAACATATTGCAATACAATTGGTAATCCCGGAAATGAGGTCAAATGTCAAAGGACTCTATTGGGTACTAAAGGAGAAGAATGTCAGATCAAAACAACAATCATGATATATCATTCAACTTTTGAATATGTTTATCTATGGCTACCTCTTGCAGGATTTGTGGTAGGCCTTATTGGTTCGATGGTAGGAGGGGGAGGCGGTTTCTTTTTCCTGCCTTTATTAACTCTTCTCTTCAATGTGCAGCCACAGATTGCTGTTGCTACCTCACTGTCAGCAACTATTCCAATCTGTATAGTAGGCTCATACGGCCATTATCGGCATGGGAATCTTGATATACGCAAGGGGCTGACTTTTGCTGCAGCCGGGGTTTTTGGAGCTATTGCCGGAGCCAGTCTGGCAAAAGTAATGTCGGCAGAGCACCTGAAGACGAGTTTCGGTGTTTATTCGATAGTGATTGCCACTCATATGCTGATAAATAACTGGAGACGTATAAGAGCTGAAGCTAACGGAACGGTTCTGCCTGCCGGCTCACGTATGCAGAAGGTTTTTAAGTGTCTCTTCTTTGGTTTTCTGGCAGGCCTGATTACCGGCACTTTCGGAACCAGTGGAAACGCCCCTGTCATGGCAGGAATGTTTACAATGCAGATGCCCCTGTCGATGGTGCTTGGCACTACCCTGTTGGTAGTAAGCGTGAATACCATCAGCTCGTTCACTGCACATTTTATTGTAGGTGAAATCGACCTTACCCTGGTCTGGTTTCTTACTTCGGGCGCGGTTATTGGCGCCCTGGCCGGACCGGGACTAATCGCCAGAATTAGAGTAAACCGGGCAGATGGAGCAGTCAGGAAATGGTATGCACTGGGCATGATAGCATTTGGTATTCTTATGATTATCGGATAAAAGATAATTCAGGCAACACCTTCTATGATACTGAGAATTTATATATTGATTCTTGTATACTTTAGCCTGGGTGCAATCTCATTCTATTTTATCAACCGCCACAAGGAGGCTTCAGAGGCACGGAAAAGCTGGGTAAAGCTGATCTCCTATTTCATTATAATTAATCTCCTGTTTTTCAGTATCGTTTTTAACACACAGTTATTCAGGTTTTTAGCAGTGATCATCATCGCTGTGGGTTTCTATGAGCTTGCTGCTCTCTTTTGGCGGTCAGGATACAGCAGGAAGGGATTCTTTTTGCTATCGACATGCCTTTTCGTCATTCTCTCTTACGGCTTCTACATATTCAGCGGAATGGATATGGGAGTGATACTGTTCTCATTTCTGATACTTTCAATATTTGACGGGTTCAGTCAGATAACCGGTCAACTCTGGGGACGAAGGAAGCTCTGTCAGTCCGTCAGTCCGGGCAAAACTGTCGAAGGACTTATTGGAGGTGCGCTGGTAGCCATTCTCAGTTCAGTTCTGGCAGAGAGTCTTATTATTGTTGCTCCGCCCAAGGCAATATGGCTTGGAGCCGGTGTAGTATTGTTCGCTTTTATAGGCGACTTTTTATCGTCTTGCTACAAAAGAAGATACGGGGTAAAGGATTTCAGTAATATCATACCCGGGCACGGGGGATTTCTTGACAGGTTTGACAGCCTGATCAGCGGCGGAGCCTGGGTGGCTTTCAACGGATTCATAACCGCGATTGCAGGCAGTATTTGATGAAAGAAAGAATTCGAAAGGTCGATTCCCGCCAGGTCGCTTTTTAAGTTGCTATCTTTCTTTTTGTGAAATTCATCGCTGCCCTGATCAGAACTGACAAAATCAGGCATACTGCCAGAAAAAGAATAATTGTGGGGGAACACGGGACATCCATCACCCAGGAGAGGTATAAACCGAGTATGGTAGATACACCTCCGACCAGCAATCCCACCAACACCCTATGGGTCCACCTGTTAGAAAAGAGGGCCGAAATTGATGCCGGAATAATCAGGAAGCCAAAAATTGTAAGAATACCTCCCACATTTACAGCTTCGACAATGACTATACCGAATGTCAGGTAGAAAACAAAATCCCAGAGTTTCGGATTGGTTATTTCAGTCTCTTTATCTTTATACAGCAAGGTTACGGCCTTGAATTTGTCCCTGAATATGAAGTGGATACCGGCAGTAACTGCAATAATAATAAGAAGGCGGATTATCTCGGGCCACGAGACCCACAGTATGCTTCCCGCGAGCATGTCATGTATGTGCACATCGCTTCCGGCTCCCTTGTCAAGGATGATTACGGCACTGGTGGTTGCAACGGCATAAGCAATACCAATAATCGCCTCAAGAGGGATTCTGATCTTTTTGCTCTTCAGCAGAGTGAACACGCCCGCTGCCAGCAGGCAGAACAGATAAGGCAGTATCGATCGGGCCTCGTGCTCATGGATGTGGCCTGAGTTGCCGGCAGATACAACAAGTGCAACCGCACTTCCCAGTGCTGCTATCTGCGCCAGGGCTATATCAATGAATATGATCTCTCTTTCAAGTACATGGATTCCGAAATAGACCATTATGAATATTAGAAGCATACATGCTATAAATGGCCCTATCATAAAGCTAATTGCTGTTGCCATCAGAAGAGTTTTTTGTTATTGCAGAAAATTTCCGGAATGCAAGTTTCCCAAATGCCAGAATGAATACAGTAATTCCCAGAAGAGTTACAATAGCCGGTGCATTTGAGATATTGAAGGAGTAAGAGAGGTACATCCCCAGCACTGACCCTATTGTGCCGATTATCCAGCTCCAGAGAAACCTTTTCTTCCAACTTGCGGTGAAAAGAGTAGCCGCGGCTGTAGGGGCAATCAATAGTATAAAGACAAGAAACACACCTCCAATTGGAACTGATTTAACGATTACTACGCTAAAGGTAATGTAGAATATCAGCTCATACGCACGGGTTGTCCAGAGACTGAATGGAAGACCATTTTTTGTATCGGAGATTATCATGAATTTCTTCCAGAAGAAGATATGTATGATACCTATAGTCAGAAATATCAGTAAACACATGAATACTTTATCCCACGTTACCCATAAAAGGTTGCCGCTAATAGTCTTGGAAATAAAATTAGAACCGCCGGGTATCTTCTCTGCGAGCAGCATGGCCAGTCCAAGTGCAACGCAATAAATTATGCCGATTATTGCTTCCTGAGGTATTACCTGCTTTTTGAACTTTGTCAGCGCAAATATGGAAATCATTAACGCCGTAAAGAAATAACAGATAAGCTGCACGGTGAGCGACTCTTCAGCAAACCCAAGCAAAAGTCCTATCATGGTTCCCAATGCGGCCACCTGTGCCACGGCAATATCAATGAATATTATTCCCCTTGTCAATATATGGTTGCCAAAATAGCTCAGTATCCCGGCAAGTAATATGCTGGCAGTTATGGGTGCCGCAAGAAAGAGAAGATTTTCAATCATCGTTTCATCTTATGGATTTCAGCACACAATTGAGGGTGCTCTTTATTTTACCTTACACTTTCATTTATCTTTTCTATCCAGTAGTCCATCAGATCGAAACTGTCATTTATACCCGGCATACCATGTACGTAGAGTGGCAGGTAGAGAGCCTTAATTCCGGTTTTATCCTCAATCATTTGGGCTGTCTTTTTTTCAAAATAGTTGGCTACCAGCATCAATTTGATATCCTGATCTTTGATCATCTCAATCATATATTGTACATGTCTGGCGGAGGGTGGTATCCCGGGCTTGGACTCTATGTAACCAAGCACCTCAAAGCCAAATGTGTTTGCCAGGTATGACCAGTTTTTATGATATGCAATAACTTTTTTACCCCTTATCGGCATGGCTTTTTTGAGCCAGCCCCCAAGCAGATCGCCCAGTGTTCCTCCCTCATATGATCTTTCAAGAAAGGTAAACAGGGTATTGTTCTCGAGCATCCTGGTCAGTGTCTGACCCCCAAACATATCAACCAGTGCATCACCGAAAAGAGCACGGTCAACCTTGTCTGTAAACCTGTCCCTGTTTGCCTGGTAGTAGGATGCATTAGCCGGGTCAACCTTACTCAGCCCGATAGTAATGTTCTGGGCTATTACTTTCCAGTTCACCGGACTCGTGTTGATGTGGGGATTTCCCATTAGATGGACGTCTCCTTCAGTACGGCTGGCAGATGCAACCTTTTCGAGTATATTAACCCCCGAAGATACGGCGACAAATCCTGGCTCGCCATCCATTATTTTACGGTTACGTGACTTATCGATAAGTGTTGCTGACCACATTTCCAGATCCATACCAGTGGTTATCCACAGATCTGCAGCAGATAAGGTAACAGCGTAACTTGGCTTCGGCGGCACAAAATGCGGATCCTGCTCTCCATGAGCTATATATGATACCTTTGCCTTATCACCCGCCACGAATTCTGTTATAGCTGCGTAATCAGAAAAAGAGCAGACTACATTGAGCTGTTTTCCCTGATTAGCCTGCCGGCTGGTGGCCTGGCTTCTTCCCTGGGAATAGATTTGCTGAGGTAAACAGACTGCCTGGAGGCAAATCATTATAATCAACAACCGGATATTAGCTGTCATCGGTCTGTCGGATTTATTATGCTTCGTTTTCATAAAGTGTGGTTTATGCAAGGTTAATATGCTTCATGCTTATGCGGCCCCATTGCCCAGCAGATCTGGAGCAATATTGTATGGTCATTGGGCAGAAGTCCTGCCGGATAATAGGGAGGACCCCCAATGCTCCTGCTGTTATGCTGGTACTGCAGCCGGGTAAATACAAATTCACTCTGCCAGAAATCGATATTTATCGTGTAATCCCATTCATACTGACTATTATCGTAAGGTAGTTCCGAGTATCCGATTCTGGCGCCTACCCAGAATCTCGAGTTCAACTTGTTCTGCACTGTCGAGTAGAAGCCTTTGCTTCGCATGGTGCCCGAAATCTCTTCCCGGATACTGTAAAGAAGCTCTGTTTTCCAGTCGAGGGTCCTGTATTTTTCCCTGCCCATCGGCACCCATTTATATGACAGTCCCAGGCTGCCGACATAGGAATTGTTGCTGCCTCCTGTCGGATTTCTTCCTGCGGCTCCGCTTAATCTGACCTCAAAATAGCTGTTTTGGGAGATATCATAGAAATTCTTAAACTGTCCCATATACAACAGGCCCCTGTTGTCGAAACTAAAGCTGTCGCCGGTATCAGGACTTTTAATCACTGTCAGGTCAAGAGAGCTTGCATGGGCAAATATTAATTCAGGCAGCATGAAAGATGTTGCTAATCCTGCACCTCCGAGACCTCCGTTACTGAACATGTTTACAAGGGCCCTGGGGCGGTCGAACTGGGGAAGGGCGTGATCGTGATATCTGTTCAGGGGTCCGAATTCAGCATAGAAGATGCCTGTCTTTAATATCATGTTCAATGGAAGGTTCAGCCATTCCATATAAGCCTCTTCGATATCAATCCCATCTGGTGAAATTGAAAAGAATGTCTTCCCTCTTGTAAAGGGATCCAGAGGTGCTTCGAGGGCAAGTTCCATCTCCCTCAGGAAAAACCCGTTGTTCCCATAGGAGACATCACCCGCTTCAGAAATAAAGTCGTTTTTGGAACTACTGACAGCGGTAAAAAAGTCACCACCCAGACTTATATTTGGGTTAAGACCCTGCTGCTGGCGTACGCCGCTCTGGAACTTTTTGAACTGGGATTCCTCCTCTGCCTTCTCCTGTTCCGACAGTTGTTTTGCTTCTTCAATTAATCTCTGCAGGTCACTCTCTTCTTCAAGTTGCTTCTCTTTCTGACTCAGAGTAGTTAACAGGGAGTCGAGTTTGTAACTATATAATAACTCCCTGGTTTTTAGCTGCTCAACCTCCAGCTTCAGTAGCCTGATCGAATCTCTCAATGAAACTGGAATTTGTTGTCGGACCTGACCCGTCAGTAGCTGACCAGGATAAGCAACTGCAGCAATAAATAGTATGATTAGTAGTCTTTTCTTCATGATGGACCTCTTAAGGATAGATTGATTCAGAATAACTGTTTCGATCTGATTATTTCTGATACGCTTATCAGTAAATTGCTGGCTTAAGAGGTTAGAGGAGGGGCACGGTAATTATTTAATAAATTGTGTTCAGAATTTTTAATGGATGCAATAAGTTGTGGTTTCAGTTCTTCCATAGCCGTCCACTGGGGAGCAGGCATATTTATTACCGAATATAAATTTATAATATTGTTTGAAATTTGCTCCAGCACAACCATTTCCGCTGCGGTATGATTATGTTCCTGAAAAGGATTGCCGGCATTTCCCTTATTAAAGGGGTGAGCGTGTTTAACGACCTCTCCTGACGTTAACTTATGAAAATGTTGGTTTATTACCAGATTGGAAAAAAAACAGATGATGCTAACCAGTAATACTGGTATTATGAACTTTGCTGATTTCCTTAGCCCTAACAACCTTACCCCTTATTAGTTTTCAGATCATAAAAGTAATCTTATTTATTTGTTGATCTAAACACTTCTATGGATAAAAAAGTGTTATAGAATCATGTTTTCCTGTTTCCGTGGCAGAATTCAGCTATTATCCCTTGCGTATTTCCTCCTTGATCCTTTGTATATGACCACGACCCAGTCCCTTGACTTCGCATCCGAGCTTGAAATACCTTCTTATCTTGTCATCTGATAAGATTCCGAAGCAATCTATTATCGCAGCAGGCTTGCCAATTATCCTGACAACCTCATCGGGATCAAGATCAAGGTATGCTTTATGAGGTACTGCAAGTATCACAGCATCAACATCCTTCATCGCCTTGTCCATGTCCTGTTCTATGCATATATCCTTTAACTTCTCCTGATTGCGAAAGAACTGTGATTTGCTTTGACCGACACCAGGATATGTGTCCTGCTGCTCAAATTCCCACCAGTGTTCAACATAAGGATCGTGAACTCTGATTTCGGCTCCCATTTCAGCAAGTTTGCGAATCACAATTTCAGAGCCGCTGTAACGGGTATCACCTACATCTTCGCGGTATGCGGCACCAAGGACCAATATCTCTGCGGCAGCTATCGGCTGTCCCATGTTGCGTAGTGCATCACGGGTAAGCTGGCCCACGTGCAGGCCCCGTGTGTCGTTGATGTCAATGGCCATGGGTGTTATCCTGAAGATATCATCCTCAAAGCCAAGTATATGTTTATAGGCCCAGACTCCAAGGCCACCGTCTTTGGGGAGGCAGTATCCTCCGATTCCCGGGCCCGGAAAAATCATGTTACTATGGGTCGGTCGTACTTTAATTGCTTTTATCACCTTTATCAGATCGACGCCATTACGCTCTGCAAATAGGCTCCATTCGTCCATGAATGCCAGAATAGTAGCCCTGTAACTGTTTTCAATAATCTTTGCGGTTTCCGATTCAATAGGTCTGTCCATTACCGTCAGAGGATACTCGTCAGTATTCAGGACTTCCTTAAGAAATTTTTCGACCCTCTTTTTTGCTGTCTCATTTGTCCCGCTGCACACCCTCCAGAAATCCCTTATACTTGCCACGTAATTACGTCCGGGCATAACCCTTTCATAGCTGTGTGCCAGCAGAGGATCGCTCTTTATACCGCGCTTCTTGAATGCCTTTTTCATTATCGGGTATGCAACCTGTTCGGTGGTTCCCGGAGCAACGGTTGTTTCGATAAGCACAAGGGCCTCAGGAGGAATGCGTTCTGCAATTTCATGCAGGGATGCTTCAAGGGCTGCCATATCAGTCTGGCCGTTTCTCACATCGCCCAGCTCATTCTTGATGTAGTCACACTGAACATCAACCACAACGACATCGGCAAGCTTGAGCACATCGTAAGTATATGTAGCCATAAGAGTCTTCTTCTCCCTGACGCATCTGGCTATCATAGGATCGACTTCAGGATCCTCGGCCTTTACCGGAGAAACACCACGGTTAAGAAGCGGAATCTTCCAGTAACTGCGTACACTCGGTCGTTGCATACCGATTACGAACTTTGATGGTTCTCCGCTCTCCTTGTCAACGGAATCAGCTACAATCGCCGCCATGACAGCTCCAACGAACCCCACTCCCATCACGACTACAATCTCTCGTCCCCTGGCTCTCTCTTCTGCCACTATTTTTTGCAGGCGTTCAAATTCAGCCTTGTAATCTCCCTTGTTTGGTATTGAAAACTTTTCACCAGCCGGACTTATTGAAAATTGTTCACTCATTTTATGTATTGCTTTTGTTACATGATTAAATTCAATTAACTGATAAAAGTATGAATGTTTTAAAGATCTGAGCCTGATAAGCAGTTGCTTTTTGATAAAATGTAATTGGAAGGTGATTAATCAGGGTTTATACCGGATAAATCCCTTCATCTCACAAAAGGAGAATATGGCCTCGCAAGCGGGCTGAGAATGGTAATCAAGCGGGCTTCGGCCTTAAAATAAAAATCCCCGGTTCACTACGTTCCCCGGGGGTTTTTGTTGAGGTCGGTGGCGGAGTCGAACCGCCGTACACGGTTTTGCAGACCGCTACCTAGCCACTCGGTCAACCGACCAAATCAGCTGCAAAGATAAGTAAAAACAACCCATAAATCCAAGCTGAATCAGACAGAAGGAATCATTCCGGTGCAAATCAACCAAATCACATGCTCAAAAGGCGGCTAACCCTGCTGAGAGCGAATCCCCTGATGCGGTAGGTGGCCGGCATGGGACCGAAATAGATTCTTATCTCCATTATGCGACCAAGGGTGATGGCGTCAACAATCTCCTGTGACAACTCTATTCTGAACTTTTCATCAATCCTTGTAATAATACCCGTTTCCTTCAAAACTCCTTCCTCGGTAATATTGCCCGAAAATTTTGATTCTACAGATACATCATCCAGAGTGACCTCCCAGGTTGTATCATTGACTTTTATGTAACCCTCTTTTTCTGATCTGAAGCTGTCAGGCGATCTCTCAATAATGAAGTAGATTGTACTTTTCGCACCCTCAGCTGAAACCCTCTTCTCAAATGTCATCGTGGCATTGCCAATTTCTGTCCTTCTCTCACGGGGTATAGCCTTCTCTGTCAGAAGGTACCTCCGGCCTCCGGTAAAATCATCCCTGTACTCCTGTATCGGACCTATCCTTAGTACCGAACAGCCTGCAAGTGCGTAAAATGAAATAAAAAGAATTATCACTGATTTCGAATGAAGCTTCATTATTAAATCATGTTGGTGCAGGTTATCAAATTAATTATGACAATACAAAGATAATCCAAAATTATGGTTGCACTTTACAGCACTGTTAGTAATAAACTGTTGCTACATAAATCTTTTGTGACATGCGATGAGGTTTCTGATATTAAGCTTACTTTTATGGGATGTTTTACACCACCTGTTGAAATGGATCAATTTTCTATAAAGGACCTTGAAAGACTATCAGGGATAAACGCACATACAATAAGAATATGGGAGCGACGCTACGGACTGATGGATCCAATGAGAACAACCACCAACCGGCGGGTATATTCCGGTGAGGACCTCAGAAGAATAATCAGTATCGGAATTCTGAACAGAAGCGGTTTGAAGGTTTCAAAAATTGCCTGTCTGACAAACGAAGAGCTTGACAGAATGGTCTCTGAACAGCTGGAGTCTTCTGCTTTGGTTACAGACGAAACAGAAAGGCTCCTGGTTGCAATGCTCGAGGTTGATAATGGGTCAGCAAAAAAAATACTCCGCGAGTCTCTTGAATCAAGAGGATTTGAAGCCACTATTGAAGAAATAATATTCCCGTTTATCAGGCGTGTAGGTGATTTGTGGCAAACCGGAACCATCAATCCGGGTCACGAACATTTCATAAGCAATATTTTCAGGAACCAGCTAATTACAGCCATGGAGTCGTCATTGCCATTTCCCGAAGCCGGCTCCGCATCAGCTATACTTTTCCTGCCTGAAAACGAGATGCATGAGTTACCCCTTCTCCTATATGACTATATTTTCAGAAAGTCAGGTTATGAGACTATATACCTTGGCCAGATGACCCCTATTGAGTCGGTGATATTACTGGCTGAAAAACGAAACCCCGAATTTATTGTAACGGGAGCCTCAACATCTCTCCCTCCAAAACCAATGAAGTTTATTAGAAGCCTCAGCCAGGCACTTCCGCAGTGCAGGATAATTGTTGCCGGAAATCTGGCTTCCCTCAAATCTGTGGCCGGTCTTAGCAACGTGACAGCCGTCGGTTCTATTGCTAAACTGCGCAAGGTAATCGGCAGAGCCTCGAAAGCCTGAAAGGAGACCGGTCAGTATGTACGGGTCATCGTCTTCGGGACCGCAATTATGAAATCGGCACTATTGTGATTAGATTCGGAAAGTATCTCCGGGTCATCCTCAAGTACAAGGTTGATGACTGCAATCTTCAGCTCCTGATTGTACTTCCTTAAGTACCATACAATCCCTTCGTGCCTGTTCGAATGATAACTGCCGTTAAGGTGCAGGAAGATGCCTCCCTTTGAATAGTTTCGGTCTATTGACCAGGCCATGGTGACATCTTTCAGGGCCTGGGCCTTCGGCAGGTTTTCATTTACGTGGGAACCCATGGCTCCTCCACCCATCGAAAGCATATCCTTGTAGCATTGCAACTCCGGATCATATTCAAACGGCATGGGTGCAATAAGCGATTTCGATTCATCACCAAGTTGATCAAGTGCTTCGAATCCGCCTGCCGCAACCATGGCAGCATACCTGCGCGGTACGTTAGTGGCAATGTACCTGAGTCCGTTGTTCTTCACAAATGTCATCAGCGGCTTGTAGTCAGTCTTATAATTGTTCCATAGCTTAACCTCTGCCTCAAAATTGGTCTCCCTGACCAGTCCGTCCAGATATTCATCGATAATCAACTGATTGTCAGTTTCAAACATCTCTGCACCAACCGTCAGTGATGCCCCCCTTTCTGCGTGTAACGATTTTGCCAGCTCAAGCTGCAGCCAGTGAGCGATAGGATCGTTATGCAATTCGCCGAAAAATATGACATCGTAATTCAGCAATTCTTTGACCATCTCTGTATAATTGGTCTTCTCACCTTTGGCTGTATAGATAACATAGGCAGGCTTATCGTTGCTAAATGCCATCAGTACAGGCAATAATGCGATCAGTAAATATTTTGCTTTCATTTCTTTCTTGTCTTGTTCAGTCAGCTAAGATAGTTTATATTTCAGGAAAACTTTCGTGATTATGCTGTGCGCATGAGAACCTGCGTTAAGCATAAACAGATATCTTAGCGTCTATATTTCTTTAACATAAATACTCATAAATAGTTTAGGCCGTAATCTGTTGGCGATCAATATCAGATCAGATAAAAATTTAATTTATGGCAGTTCGGAAATACCTCACCTTAAATGATGCCATAAAAAGTACGGCACCATCCTCTTTTTCCTCTATGGTAAAGCCGGTGGGTGCAGTGTGCAATCTGAGCTGTAGCTATTGCTACTACCTGGATAAGGCTGATTATTATGGGAAAAATACGGGTGTAATGCCTGCCGGTATTCTTGAGGAATATATACGGCAATATATTGAGGCCAACGAAATACCAGAAATAACTTTCGTCTGGCACGGCGGCGAGCCACTGATGGCCGGAATCGATTTTTACAAACGGGCTGTAGCCCTTCAAAGGAAGTATGCCGGAGGTAAAAAGATAGTTAACACCATTCAGACAAACGGAATACTTCTTACCCCGGAATGGTGCCGGTTCTTTCACGATAACAATTTCCTGACAGGTGTTTCTGTCGACGGCCCTGAAGATATTCATGATGCACACAGGAGGAACCGGTCAGGACAGCCATCTTTCGAAAAGGTCATGCATGGGGTGGCTCTCCTGCACAGGCACAGGGTTGAATTCAACACTCTTACCGTTGTTACAAACCTCAGCGAAGGCAGGGGCCGTGAAATCTATCTTTTCCTGAAGTCCCTCGGCAGCCGGTATATGCAGTTTCTGCCGGTTGTGGAATATCAGTCGGAGAGTGACAGGAAAGGTGGCAAAGTGATTGTCAACCCCGGCACTGAAGTCTCTTCTGCTGCTCCGTGGAACGTCACAGCGACAGGGTATGGCAGGTTCCTGACAGACATATTTGACGAGTGGATAGTAAGCGATGTTGGCCGGTATTTCGTGCAGGCATTCGATATGGCGCTGGCTCAGTGGGCAGGAGTGCGGCCGGGGCTGTGCGTTTACTGTGAGACCTGTGGTGATGCTCTGGCTGTCGAGCACAATGGCGATGTCTATTCATGCGATCATTTCGTCTACCCGGAATTCAGGCTCGGAAACCTTATGGAGACCAGTCTGAGCGACCTGTACCGCAGCATCAGGCAATTTGAATTCGGCGTTAATAAAAGAAACAGCCTGCCGGTATACTGCCTTCGCTGCAAATACCATTTTGCATGCCGCGGTGAGTGTCCGAAGCACAGGTTTATCAAAACTCCTTCGGGGGAACCGGGGCTAAATGCATTGTGTGAAGGGTTCAAACAATATTATGCTCATGTTGAACCCTATATGCTTTACATGAGTAACCTGCTGATGCAGAAGCAACCACCTGCACTGGTGATGGAATGGGCCAGGGCAAGAATGGGCCAGAACCGGTGACAGCTACTTCACTCCGAACCGGTAGCTGAACTTAATCAGGAATACATCGTAGGGCTTTACACCAAACAGGTCGCCGATATTCTCCCGCGGATCGAAAAGGGCCTCATCATCAAAGTTCGACCTTGTCTGACTCCAGACAAGAAAAATTGTTGAGCCCGGATTGTATTCCCATCTGATAACAAGGTTCGAAAGAAACTCCTGAAGGTTGAAGTCGGGCTTATCAAAAGAATAATCGGCCGTGCCATTCAGATTCTCATCAACGGCATAGTACGAATTGTCGATCAGCTCAATTGCTGATTCAGGGTATACCGAAAACCTGTCATCATACTGCCCTGCCACAGGATTTGTAATTTTCTTGAAGTCTGCATAGCTGCCTGTTGCCATGAAAGGCTGGCCCCAGTACTGCAGTGTCAGTTCGGGGGTAAGGTTGAAGTTAACCCTTAATGAGGCGCTAAGCACCTTTTGTTTAATTGATCCAAAGAGATAACGATTTTCGTCTTCGAACGATCTGCGGCCGATGTATTGTAACTGGTTACTGGAAACCGAATATGAGGGATTAACACTTACAACCAGGGTATTAACCGGCTTGTATGTCATGCCGGCGCCGATACGTGATGATGAAGAGCTGCCGCTGAAACCCTTGTTCAATCCTCCGCTGACCCGGAATACCAGCTTTTTGCGACTGTCGGTTCCCGCATTGTACCAGGAGTTGAGTGAGGCAGGCATATTCATCATTGGCCCGCCTCTCAGCATAGCGTTGGATTTTGAGTTGAAATTTAACTCTCCTCCTGCGTTGGCATACCAGAAATTCTTAAAGGTTATGTTTCCGCTCATATTGAGGCCGTCAACCATATGTTCACCACCAAGGGTCCATGCTGAATACTGGTTCAAATTGATATTGTAGTTCCTGTAGATACCTTTTGGCTCCCATTGCCGGTAACCGATGTATGCTACCTGTATTATATTATCTGCTTCACGCATGTAACCGATGTCGTTTATTTCAAATTCAGGCGATTTCCATACCATTGCCGCCATAAACGTCCAGTGGCTGTTTCCCGACTTGACTATCTGCATCCTTCCACCAGTGCCGGTCAGGGAAGTCTTTGATGAGTCAAGGTCAAAGTGTGTGGCATCAGGTCTCTGGAAGTACCTGGCTGATGATCTCTGGGTACGGACAATTGCCAGCTCTGAACCGGCAACATGACTTACCGATGCATTCAGATTGAACATCCAGGTCTTTTCCCTGAAGAATTTTGTGAAGTCTATGCCGCCCGAGTATGCGGCTTTGTGGAGTGAATTTTCAAGGTTGTCGGTGAGCTGCCTGTTAACAGATGTGAACATACCACCTATGATAGTATTGCCGTTATCATTGTCTTTTTGAACCCTCCCCACAAAATAGTTGGTAAGAGGTTCGACGGTCTCGAATGTTCTGGTCCCTTCCGTATCGATCTCAGCCTTTTCTTCAGCAGTAACTGTTTCAATAAAACCTAACGACAGCCCGCTTTTTGTTTTGCCCGTAAGTTTGGCTGCAGTAAGTATCTTAGCAGCTCTGGGAATGTTGGCGAACTGATTGTCTCCCAATGAGGGATAACCCTGAGGCCTCCGGCCTATTCGTCTCGAGTAGAACAGATTGTCGTTACCGATGCCGCCGTCTCCCAACCCTATATTGAAATCGGTTATGTTCTTCCCCTCCACAAAGAATGGTCGTTTCTCCTCAAAGTAGGTCTCATACGCTGTGAGGTTTACCTCCGAGGGGTCGGCTTCTACCTGGCCGAAGTCAGGATTGATGGTAAGGTCGAGGGTGAGATTGTTTGTTACACCTATCTTGGCATCAAGACCTCCGTTAAGCCTGTAGTCACGGCCTGCTGCGAATGGATTTCCGGGTTGTGCCTCATAATTGTCAAGTGAGGCTACCCCATAGGGTGTTATGTCAAATATCTTTCTGGGTTTAATATTTTCAAATCCGCTTATTTCTCCGAAAAGATGAATCAGTCCGGGAGCATCTTGCGGGATATGTTCCCAGAAACTCATTTCATTGTATCTGTAGAGTTGCCTGTAAACCTGAAATCCCCATACATCGTCAGAATTCTTCTCAAACCTTAGCTGGCTGAAAGGTATCTTCATCTCGGCCACCCATCCTTCTTCATTCACAGTTGCTTTTGCCCAATAATTTGGATTCCAGGAATCATCCTCATTCTGACCGTTATTAGTCATCATCATGTCGAACTTGACACCACCTGCACTTACTCCGAATACAAACCCAGTCCGGAGATCGTGATAGCTGTCAAATGCTACACCTACCAGGTCACCGTCGACCTCATCACGCCTGGTGAGCCTTCTAACGATACTGTCAGGGGCTGTGTCGAAAGCCCTGATGGCAACGTAGATATTGTTCTCGTCAAAGAGTATCTTGAACTCTGTTCTTTGCGAAGCCGTCCTTCCATTATATGGTTCGAACTGGGAAAAGTCCCCTGCCCACTCCCCGTTTTCCCAGGCTTTATCATCAAGAATGCCGTCAATATGGGGCGGATTGGTGATTCGGGTGGTCTGGTATCTGGTTTTATCGGTGTTTTGAGCGAAAAGATTTGATAATGTGATAATTATCGTTGCAATCAGAGTGAGGAATCTTTTCATTATCGAGGCTTTGGTTAGGATATAACTGTATTAAAGACGAATAACACCCATGTTTTGATGCAGTAGAATGTGGTTTTTTTGTGTCAGTACGGGAATATTCTGAAGAAGTGCAAATGTAAACAGATTATTACGATCGCAAAATAAAAACGGCGTAACAGCAGAATTTGCCGTTACGCCGCAATCAAGTCGCCCTGTCAGGCGGCTACCTTAACCCAAATCTGTATGAGAATTTAATAAGAAATGCATCGTATGGCTTTTTATTTGTGAAAAGGCCGTTTAGATTACTCATTACATCAAAAGCACCTTCCCTGATGAAATAATCCCTGCTCTGTGACCATACCAGGAACACTGTTGACCCGGGAGCGAATTCCCATCTGACAACCAGGTTCGACAAAAAGGCATCGGAATTGAAATCGGGATTATTGAACTGGTAGTCCGTGGTTCCGTTCGTGTTCTCATCAACATAATATCTCTTTTCTTCTGCATTATAGTTTATCTGAGAATCATCAAAAATGTGGAACCTGTCGCTGTATTTGTCAGCCTTCGGGTCGGTGATCATCTTGAACTGGCTGAAATCTGCTGCCGCCAGAAAGGGCTGTCCCCAGAATTGTATTGATAGTTCAGGTGTAATTGTATAGTTAACCCTTACCGACAATGACAATACCTTCTGCTTAAGAGACGCAAAGATGTATTTGTCCTCATCCTGATATGATAACCTTGAAACGTATTGCAACTGGGTTTCTGATACTGAATATCCCGGAGCCGCACTAACTGACAGGGTATTAAGCGGACGGTATGTTATACCCCCGTTTATACCCCGGTATCCTGAATAACCTTCGTTGCCTGCCCTTAAATTTACATTGGTATATGCCGTGAGTTTCTTTCGCGAGTCGGTGTTTACGTTAAAGTATATCATGTTGTAACCCGGAGTTTTCATCGAGGAACCGCCGCGTAAGAGGGTATTGCTGATCTGATTATTAAGGCTAATATTGTACCCGATGCTCGTGCTCCACATATTCTTAAACTGGGTATAGATGCTGAGGTTACCACCCGTTCCGGTACGTGTGCCTCCGAAATCCCAGAAATTATAGAGGTTGGTGTTGAATCTTACCCGATTGAAAATGCCAAATGGCTTGTTTATTGAGTAACCTGACCAGAATAGCTGTCCTATTTCATCTGCTTTACGCAAGTAGCCAAGATCATTCGATTCGAATCCCGGAGATTTCCATATTGTAAAGAACAGGAAGTTCCAGTTGCCACCGACTTTTCCAAACTGGATATTTCCTGCATGACCTGCAAGGCTGGTGCGTGACGGATCGTATGTTACATGGTCGGCATCAGGCCTCTGGTAGTAGTGTGTTGAAGATCTCTGTGTTGCTGCTATTGCCTGCTCCGGACCGGTAACCTGGCTCAAAGCTGCAGTGGCGGACAACTTCCAGTTTTTATCCCTGAAGAATTGTGTAAAGTCTATCCCTCCCGTATTTGCAGTTTTATGCATACTTGTAATTTCAGACTCGTCGAAATTTCTCCATGTATTTGTGAATACTCCGCCAATCATTGTGTTCCCCTTGTTGAAATCCTTTTGCACCCTGCTAACGAAATAATTTGTCATAGGCTCGACAGTCTGGAATCTTCTTTCACCATCGAATTCTATCTCTGCTTTTTCTTCTGCCGTAACTGCTTCCACAATTCCGATTGAGAGTCCTCCGGCGGTTTTTCCGGTTATTTTGACTGCACCCAGTATCCTTGCCTGGCGTGGCATGTCGGCATACTCTCCTTCATTCATTGAAGGGTACAGCTGAGGTCTTCTTCCTATTCTTCTTGAATAAAAGAGATTGTCGTTTCCAAGATCGCCATCGCCTATGCCTACTCTGAAGCTGGTAATGTTCCTGCCTTCAATAAAGAATGGTCTGCGTTCCTGAAAGAATGTTTCGAATGCTGTAAGGTTGACTTGTGACGGGTCCGCCTCAACCTGTCCGAAATCAGGCAGAATTGAAAAGTCGAGAGTAATATTGTTGGTTATCCCAAGTTTGCCATCCAGCCCGGCATTGAACCTGAAGTCTCTCCCTTTTGCAAAAGGATTTCCCGGCTCTCCCTGATATCTTTCATAGCTGCCCACTGTATAGGGGGTAATATCTGCCTGCTTTCTGGGCTTCAGTGCCCCAACACCCTCCAGCAACCCCATCATGTGTATTAATCCCGGGGCATTTCTGGGTATCGGCTGCCAAAAACTCATTTCCCTGTGACGATATATCTGTCTTATAACCTCGAGGCCCCATGCTTCTGATGATTCAGACTGGAACCGCAGCTGGGTCAGCGGGATTTTCATCTCAGCCGCCCATCCGCCTGCGACCCTGGCGGTTTTTACAAACCAGATCGGATCCCATGTGGTGTCTTCAGATTGACCATCATTTATAAATATCATATCGCTTTTAACGCCGGAAGAATTGACAAAAAAACCAAATCCGGTTCGCAGGTCATAATAGCTGTCGAAAATAATTCCAACATTGTCCCCGTCAAGATTGTCTCGCCTTGTCATCCTGTCAACGATACTGTCAGGAGCTGAATCATAAGCCTTAATGGCAACATAGATATAGCTGTCGTCATAAAGGATCTTGAATTCGGTCGGCTGACTCGGCTTCTGACCCTCATAGGGTTCAAACTGGGTAAAATCTCCCTGCCACTCACCAGTCAACCAGGTTTCATCATTGAGAATTCCGTCAATTACAGGCGGTTGCTCAATCCTTTCCGCACGGTATTTCCTTTTTGCTGCTTCCTGTCCGAAAGCATTGCAGATAACCAGTGCAGTAATCATCAGAAGGGTTAAAGTTCTTTTCATGGTCGTTTTTCATTTTTCACCCCAATGACGCATCGTTGTCAAAAATGTTGCAGCATGAAAAAAGAAGCAGGCTCTGTCGGGTGGTGTAAGAGTCAGATAATGAGCCATTAAAAAAACAAAAAATTTTTTTTGCCGTGTCCGACATCAGACAATTAAAGACTATCGACTCTTTTATTTTTGGTTTATCAATGCCGGTACAAGGCAATTTCAGTCGTACAGTTCGAGAAATTCATAGCCGTTTCCACGGGCATCGAGGAACTTTATTAAGTCGGTTGTGGAGATTACGAGCGATGCTGTATTCAGATTTGGATGAAAAGCCAGTCTTTCGAAGCCGAGAAGGTTTTTATCAATAAAGAGCCAGACATGTTTGTTGTGATCGTTTATCAGGCCAAAGGGAGAGACTGATCCCGGGTCAAGGCCCATCCATTTTTTGAGCCGTTCGTCCGATGCGAAGGTGAGTTTGCCCTGTTTAAGCCTTTTTTCCAGGTCATGGATATTGAGTTGCTGTCGATGTTCAAGAATTACAAGATAGTGCCGGTTACCCTTATGGTTCCTGAAAAAGATATTTTTGCAGCGCCCTGAGTTGAGGTCTTTCCAGTGCCTGAGAGCAGCTTCTATTGTAGGAACGGGGGGATGTTCGTGATATTCGTATTTGATGCCCAGTGAGTCGAGATAAGTGTAGAGTTCCGGCTGGCCTCGCATCAAATGGTCTATTTTGGAAGATAAGTGAACTCGAGTTTTGACAGTTCAGCCATATCCTGACCGGCCTCTAGCATATCCTGATCATCGGCATCATAGAGCCACCTTACTTCAAGGCTGCAGCCTTCGTTTCTGAGTCTGGCGAGCTCGACAAAGATATCATGGAAAAATTTACCTGAGGAGGAGTTAAAATACTTCAGGTCGAAAGTCATTACCACGCCTGACTTATCTGCTGCAGCAGGATTGTCAATGAGCTTGTTAACCATTTCAGTGACCCATTCGGTTACCGGATAGTAGAGGCTTCTTACATCTTCAGGGGCCGAAGTGCCTGACACCGAAAGACGCCAGGTTGCCGGGTCGAGTATTACTTCCGGACTTAAGTCGCTACCGGGAATGAACAGTTTTTCCATTTATATGGTTTTTCAACTTCAAATTTGAGACAATAATGGCAGAAAAGCAAATTATTCACTCTCCGGCATCGAACAGGGATGTGCCGCTGTCGTTAACGTATCCTTCATCAGGCGGCAAACCAGGCAGTTTTGATGCTTCGACGGCGAGCCTGTCGCACTTCTCGTTTTCAGGAATATCAGAGTGCCCCTTTATCCATACGAACTTAACCTTATGCTTTCTGTATATTTCGAGAAAACGTTTCCAGAGATCAGGATTTTTCTTTTTCCTGAACCCTTTTGCCTCCCAGTTGAATACCCATCCCAGATTGACGGCATCGGCAACGTATTTCGAATCGGTGTAAACAGTTACGGTACTCCCGGATATTTTCAGTGATTCCAGGCCAACAATGACGGCAAGGAGTTCCATCCGGTTGTTGGTGGTCAGGGCAAAACCTCCCGACTTTTCGAGGTAGTGTGAACCCGATCGGAGTACCACGCCGTATCCCCCGGGGCCCGGATTGCCTCTTGCTGCTCCGTCGGTATAAATTACTATTTTATTTGGCATTTGGCAGTATTATAGCTCTATTGTTAAGAAACAGCCTGATGGCAATTGCAGGGACTATAGTCCCGGATTTTTAACCGCCGCTAAGATATTAAAAATTGAAGAGTCATTATCGGTCATAAAAAAACCCTGCCGTTCACCGGCAGGGTTCTTTCCTCTGAAATATATTACATCATTTAACGATGGTCATCTCCTCTATCAGGTGTTTGGCACCGGCATAGATATCGATTACCCATAGTACGTAGCGTATGTCAACATTAATACATCTTTGAAGGTCGGGTTCGAACTGAACGTCGCCACTCATTGCCTCCCAGTTACCATCGAATGCCAGACCTATCAGTTCTCCGTTGGCATTGATGACCGGACTACCGGAATTACCCCCGGTTATGTCGTTATTTGTCAAGAAGTTGATTGGCAGGTACCCCTCAGGAGCAGCGTAGCGTCCAAAGTTCTTACTGTCCATCAGATCGATGAATTTCTGTGTCAGATCGAATTCATAGTCTCCCGGCTTATACTTTTCAAGAACTCCCTTTTCAGTGGTGAAGTGCTTGTAGATTACTGCATCGCGCGGTTCATAGTCGAGCACCGACCCATATGACAGCCGCATGCTGAAATTAGCATCGGGATAAAGGGTTCTTTCCGGTGACATCTCCTTCAGTGCCGCAATCCAGAGGCGACGGCCCACATTGAGGTCGCTGGCGAACTGGTTTGAATTCCTGCTGAGTTCGGTGTTCAGGGTGTTGATTGATACTGATGCAAGATAAGCCGGGTCTTTCTCAAGTGTCTTGAGAGAGGGTTTTGCAAGGAAGGCGTTGAGTTTTTCTTCACTGGCAAAAACCGATTTGGCAAACATATCATCTACATAACGGTCAACATTTCCCTTGTACTTTCCATTTATTACCGAAAAGAAGTCGGGGTGATATTTAGCAGGCACATCACTCATGTAAAGCTTTATCATTGCCTTGATCGACTTCTGGTCGGTGGGTGGATTGTAATTTTTATAGAAATTTTCAGCTGTTCCCCTGAAGCTCTCTATCGTTTTTTCAATATTCTGACTGTCACCTGACTGCAGGGCAGTTATCAGCCTGCCTGCATTACCTGCAAAGTTTATAAGTTCGCTTCCGGTGCGGAAAGTTTCTGAAGAGTATTGTGCAGCGTGCAGAAATTCAGCCCTTCCCTGAACCGAATTCCTGATAAGGTTAAGGGCCTCACCATATTTCTGCTTTTTAGCGGGATTGGCATTGACCCAGGCATTGAATTCCTTTTCGATCAGCTCCTTGTCTCCCTTTACATTGAGCCTTTCAAGACCGGCCTTCATACCTATTGAGTTCTTCCAGTAGTTTGACGAACCTGAATATTTTGATGCATACTGAATGTTGACCTTTTGATCGGCCATCATGTCGGCCATCAGGATCTCCTGCCTGATACCGCGTATTTTGATCCTGTTAGGATGGGTTATGGAGAGAACCTCGTCAATTTCAAACGATGTCATATACCTGGTAGTTGAACCCGGGTAACCCAGTACCATTGCGAAGTCATTTTCTTTTACACCTGCGATTGAAACTGGCAGGTAGTGCTTCGGTTTGAGGGGAACATTTTCTTTCGAGTATTGGGCAGGCTTGCCGTCGGCACCAGTATATACCCTGAATATGCTGAAGTCACCGGTGTGACGCGGCCACTCCCAGTTATCGGTGTCATGTCCGTACTTACCTATATATGATGGGGGAGCACCAACGAGCCGCACATCTGTGAAGGTTTCGGTAACAGCCATGTAAAAATCGTTACCGCCATAGAATGAGGAGATACCTGCCCTGTAGTGGGTTCCTGCAACTGCCTCACGTGTCAGCAGCTGAACGGCTGCAGCGATTGCCGCTGACCTTTCAGCTTCACTCATGCCATCTCTTACGTTGGCCAGCACCTTGTCGGTTACATCTTCGATCCGTACAAGGAAGGTTGCCGATAGTCTCGGATTGGGCAGTTCTTCATCCATTGTCATGGCCCAGAAGCCATTTTTGAGGTAGTCATTTTCAACAGTGCTGTGAGACTGTATCTGTCCGTACCCGCAATGGTGGTTGGTCATCAGCAGTCCTTTTGAGGAAACGATCTCCCCGGTGCAGCCTCCTCCGAAAATGACAATTGCATCTTTAATGCTTGGCTGGTTCAGACTGAAAATATCTTCGGCGCTTAGTTTAAGACCGAGCTCGGTCATCTTGCCCATATTAAGCTTCTCGAGAAGCGGCAGCAGCCACATCCCTTCGTCAGCTCTGGCCGTATAGCCCAGGCTGAGAACCATAATAATCAATACACTGAGTAATCTTTTCATTTTATTCTCTTTGGTTAAACTTGTTTTAAAATGTTGGATCGCCAAATATAAAAAATATTCTCTTAACAACCCGACTCCGTGTTTGATACTCATCTATCTCAGAAGTGTATTGTAAGCTGTCTGTCGAGAAGGCTGAAGCTTCGCCTGTGGTACGGTGTAATGCCGTAACTCTCTATTGCTTTCCGGTGCGCCGCCGTAGGGTAACCCATGTTTTGGTTCCAGCCAAATTGTGGAAACTCATTATGAATAGTCGCCATGTATTCATCGCGGGCCGTCTTTGCCAGCACCGAAGCCGCAGCTATTGAAAAGTAGAGTCCGTCGCCCCCGATAATGGTTTTAAACGGTATTTTCTCATATTGGAGGAACCGGTTTCCGTCGACAATTGTAAAATCGGGACGCGGATGGAGGTGGGAGATGGCTTCGTGCATGGCCTTCCACGTGGCACGCAGGATGTTCATCTCGTCAATGACGGTGTTGGGAACAAACGACACATGCCACGAAACGGCCTTTTCGATTATCTCCTCCCTGACCTCAACTCTCTGACGGGCAGTTAGTCGCTTTGAATCATTGAGTACCGGGTGACGGTACCGGCGGGGTAAAATTACCGCAGCAGCCACCACCGGACCGGCAAGGCATCCGCGACCGGCTTCGTCAACACCGGCCTCGATAAGGTTATTATAGTATGCTGATTTTAGTGACACTTTTTTGCTGTTAATTTAGATATTTTTGCTCTTTTTTTACAGGTAATTATGATAATCCAAATTAATGATTACATTTGTTTGCTAACATTTTTTTGTGAACAAAGGGGGAACAGTTCTCGGAATGTTGCTTTTGCTGTTCGGCGGAACGGCTCTGGCACAACATCTTTCGCACCAGGTTCTGGTGCCGGCAGCAGGGATTGGTATATGCTCATCTTCTGACCTGTCGCAGACCATTGGCGAAAGTGCGGTGGTTATCTTTACCACTGACAGGCATGATCTTACACAAGGGTTCCAGCAACCACGTCTAAAACTGATACAGATCGAACAGCCGCAGGGAACGGGTGTCAAAGTTTATCCTGTGCCCGCTACCGATTATCTTAATATTGAATTGTATGGTGAGTTCGAAAGGGAATACTCCATTTCACTTCTTGATATTTCGGGCAGGCTGGTGCATAAGCAGGAACTCTATTTCAGTGATTCTTATTGGTATGTACATACTATGCCGGTCAGGCAGTTTGTCAGGGGACTTTATTTTATCAGGGTACGATGTACGGAGGGGAAAATTGACCGTACATTCAAGATTAGTTTAATTTAATAGGGGGTAATAAAATGAATCGGATCTCTCTGAAGATGTTAATGACAGGGATGGCAATAGCCGCCGCTATTACCGGACTGTTCGGGCAGTCGGTGCCGTATGGTATCCATTATCAGGCAGTGGCACGCGATAATACAGGCAAGGAACTTAGCGACAGAACCATTGATGTCAGGTTCACGGTAGTATCGGGAACTCCGCTGGGGGCAGTGGCCTACCAGGAGGTGCACCAGGGTGTCAAGACGTCAAAGTATGGCGTTTTTACCCTGATAATCGGCTCGGGTGTTCCGGTGGGAGGTACCGCCGGAGAACTGTCGCAGGTGGAATGGAGTACCGGCCCGCATTACCTTAAGGTGGAAATCAAGTTCATCAATGAATTCGCCGATATGGGAACCATGCAGTTCCTCTCGGTACCATATGCTCTATTCGCCGGGAAGTCACTCGAGCCCGGCCCGCAGGGCCCTCCCGGACCCCAGGGTGATCCGGCATCAGACAAGCAACAGCTTTCATTTGACGGAGTCAACCTTACCATTTCAGGAGAGCCCGGCAATACGGTAAATCTCAGCGCCCTCGTCAATGATGCCGACAATGATCCCACAAACGAACTGCAGACTCTTTTCCTTAAAGGGGACTCCCTTTTTATTACAAAGGGCAACTCTGTAATACTCTCACCTTATATTCAGGACCTCAGGCTTACCGGTGACATCCTCAAGATTACCCGAAACAGCGAGGCCTCCGAGATAGACCTCTCGAAGTATATGGACAATACCGATAATCAGATGCTCACCTGGAACACCGAAACCAGGGTGCTCGGATTGACAAATTCCACATTGCAGATAGACTTCTCAAGGGTGCTTACCTTTAATGAATCGACCGGTCAGCTTTCTATATCCGGTGGCAACAATATCGATCTCTCGTCTTTGAAGAACGATGCCGACTCTGATCCCACCAATGAACTTATTACCTCAATGCAACTCACCGGCTCAGAACTCCGCATCACCGAAGGAGGCACACAACACACCGTCGACTTCGCCAGCAATATGGTGGCATTCAGGGCGAGGCGGGATGTCTCTGTTACAGCACCCCAAATCCAAAATATAAAATTTACACCATCATTTATGGATCATAATGATGGTAATGCATTTAATTCATCTACAGGTGATTTCATTGCGCCTGTCAAAGGCATTTATACATTCAATATTACCTATAAAGCAGATGGAAGTGGTGGCGGCAGAAATGTAAGTTTATTTCTAAACTCAAGTCTGTATGAAAAGATAGCCGTAGACGTGGCAGGAGGAGGGGCAGAGGTTCTTGTCAGGTCAGTTACAATGAAGCTTAATGCTGGGGATACAGTTAATATGATGATTTATACTGGCCTTGCCACCGAGACCGGTACCGGCACCTTTGCCGGTTACAGGGTATATTAACATCACCCTCACATAATCACACCCTTTACACCCGACACCCCGTTCAGGGGTGCAATATTCATAGCATCGTGTTTTTCCCCGAATCCACTTGCTGCGCGGCAAAATTGGGGTGGGGTGTATCCGGCAATCTATTGATATTCAATCCCTCCGGGGTTGTAGGGTATCCCTTCGGGGTTGGTTTTACACGCCAATCTATTGATATTCAACCCCTCCGGGATTGTTAAGGTATTCCATCCATGCCCCAAGCCCTGCTCTCTTTGCTGGCTTCGCTCTACAAAATGAGGGTTATCCTGCATCCTGCATCCCTCACACCACAAATCTGAAATCTGAAATCTGAAATCTGAAATCTGAAATCGTAAATCTGATATCTAATACCTTCCCCTGTACTTCTCCATCAAATCCCTGTTAAGGTCGAGGGGTGGGGTGGCGTCATCAGGAAGGAACGATTTATATGGATTGGCCTTTGAATAATCTTCGAATTCTTTTCTTATTTCTGCCAGTACATCAGGTTTGGTAAGAAGGTCGATGGCAGTGGAGGCCATGACTTTGGCTCCTGCATTAAGGCCTTTCCAGGCACCCGTGCCGTAATATGCTGCCACGGCCGACCAGTGATGACCAATGGCCCCCGGAACTCCTCCCGGGAAATTAACGGTGGCTGTGGGAGCTATCAGAGTTACTTCACCGACATCTGATGATCCTCCTCCCACCTGTACACCTGAGGGTGTGCGGAGTGTACCAACTTTCGTTGGATATCCGGTTTCCCTGGCACCAAGTTCTTTTTGCAGGGAGCGGGCAAAAGTATTCTCCTCTTCTGTCCACTGCGGCATACCAATAAGTTCAATGTTCCTTTGCAGTAGTTGTGCCATGCCTTTATTGGCGTGACGCTGATGTACACCGGTAAGCACCCTTATCTCCGCCAGTTCCGTCCCGGTAGCAAGTGCGGCACCCTTAGCGCAGTCAACCACCCTGTTGTACATATCTTCAACCCGTTCATCGGTGTTCCTGACGTAATACCACACGGTTGCCTTATCGGGAACCACATTCGGGGCCTCACCACCCTCAGTTATTACATAATGCATTCTGTGGGTATAGTGCAGGTGTTCACGAAGGTAATTGGTTGCAATATTCATCAGTTCAACGGCATCAAGCGCACTTCGGCCAGACCACGGAGCACCGGCCGAGTGTGCTGTTCTTCCCCTGAAGGTGAACTGTACCGATATCACTGCATTGCCACCTACACCGTAACTTGTTGAAAAACCTGAGGATGCATGGTTGTCTATCACCGCATCAACATCGTCAAAAAGACCTGCTCTGACCATGTAGGGACGGCTGATAATGGTCTCCTCGGCAGGTGAACCATAAAACCTTATCGTTCCCTTTATACGGTTTGCCTCCATGCTTCGCTTTACTGCAATTGCAGCAGCAATTCCTGAAGCACCCATCATGTTGTGCCCGCATCCGTGGCCCGGGGCTCCTTCAAGTATCGGATCCTGGTAAGGAACACCTGCCTTCTGTGAAATCATGGGCAGAGCATCGAACTCCCCCAATATGCCTATCACCGGTTTTCCCGACCCCCATGTTGCCACAAAGCATGTGGGCATGCCCGCAGCGCCCCTTTCAACGTTAAAGCCTTCAGCCTCGAGGGTGGAGGCCAGCAGTTCTGCAGACTTGAACTCCTGCATGCCAAGCTCTGCAAACGACCATATTGAATCGGATATAACACCAAACTTTTTTACAATGGCTTCATTGGAAAGGTAGTCGATGGCTGTATTTTTAGCCTTATAGGTATCGGCCTTACCAAGGGAACCCTGACCGGCTGATTCCTGCCCCGGACAATCGGTACTGAATACCGGAAGTAACAACAACAATACCGCACCGGCAATAATTCTGTAATTCGTTTTCATATGGCTGGAAGTTCTGGTTAACAATTTTAACAAATCTACATAATTGGATTATCAAATAGCCATGGTGAGGGTATGTTTTACAATAGCCGTTCACCGTTCGTTAACCGGATACCGTTAACCGTTCCCCGTTCCCCGTCTTCATTTTAAATCCTATATTTGTATTCATGAAACTAAAAACCATAAAATATTGGAGGCATAGTATTATGAAAAAGAGTTTTGTTTTTTTGAGTGCACTGCTGGTAATAACTGCATTTACAATTTCTGAAGTTCAAGCGCAGAAGGGGCTGAAGGTTTTTATCTCAGTTGATATGGAGGGCTTGGCAGGGGTTGTCCACAGCGACCAGGTATCTTCGGGTGGGAATGACTACCAGATGGCAAGAAGGTGGATGACAGAAGAGACCAACGCGGCGATACAGGGAGCTATTGACGCCGGGGCCACTGAGATCGTAGTAAACGATTCTCACGGTAGCATGCGCAACATTCTGGCCGGAGAAGTAAATCCGGCTGCAAGACTGATAACCGGTTCACCCAAACCTCTGGGTATGATGCAGGGTATTGATGAAACCTTCAACGCAGTTATCCTGATTGGCTATCATGCAAAGGCAGGGACAGCTGATGCAACTCTTGATCATACTTATTCGGGAGGGTCGATCTCTGCCTTCAGGGTTAACGGCGTTGAAATCGGTGAATCGGAAATGAATGCCTATATAGCAGGACATTATAACGTTCCGATAGTAATGGTCTCCGGCGACAAGGCTGTCTGCTCACAGGTCAGGGCTGCCCTGGGGTCACAGGTTGTCACTTCAGAGGTCAAGGAGGGTATTGGCAGGTTTGCAGCCAACACTCTGACCCCGAAGGAGGCACAGAAACTGATAAGAGCAAATACCACAACAGCACTGAAGAAGCTAAACGAATTCAAACCTCACAAATCGACCGTTCCGTACCAGTTCGAAATAACCTTTCTATACAGTCATCAGGCTGAGGCAGCGATGGTAATTCCGGGCATTGAAAGAGTGTCAGCCCGTACGGTGAGGTATACGCAGGCCAGCTTCCTTGACGGCTTCAAACTATTCAGGGCACTGGTAACACTCGCTTCATCATAATTTTAAAATCCCCGCGCCGAACAAAATTTGGGGGCTGTACATGCTATTGTTATTCAACCTCATCCGGGGTTGTTCCATACGCCCTCATACGCCCTCATACGCCCTCATACGCCCTCATACGCCCTCATACGCCCTCATACACCCTCATACGCCCTCATACACCCTCATACGCCCATTACGCCATTTTTATTACCTTTGCAACTCAAAAGAGTAATTATGATAACCATCGAACAGATAAAGGACCTTGTGGGTCGCCGGGATGTGCTGAGGAGGTATCTTTGACGTTGAAGAACGAATCAAACAGGTAGAGGAAAAAGAGGCAATAACCCGTGAGCCTGGTTTCTGGTCTGATCCTGAGACAGCAGAAGAGCTGATGAAGGAGATCTCCGCCATAAAAAGCTGGATAACATCATATGAGCGTGTACGCAGTGCCGTGGACGATCTGCAGGTTATTTACGATTTTTACAAGGAGGGAGAAGCAAAGGAGGCGGAAGTTATTGATCAGTATGACGCTGCCCTCGAGCTGACAGAAGCACTCGAACTGCGTAATATGCTGCGAAAGGAGGAGGATATTCTCGGGGCTATACTAAAGATCAACGCCGGGGCGGGAGGAACCGAGAGTAACGACTGGGCCGAGATGCTGATGAGAATGTATATGCGCTGGGGTGAGCGAAATGACTATAAGGTAAGGGAGCTTGATTACCAGCCAGGCGATGAGGTTGGTATTAAAACGGTTACACTCGAATTTGATGGGGAGCGAGCCTATGGGTTCCTTCAGGGAGAGAGCGGTGTTCACCGTCTTGTGCGTATCTCGCCTTTCAATGCCCAGGGTAAGAGGCAAACCACATTTGCATCGGTCTTCGTATCACCTCTGGTGGATGATGATATTAATATCGAGATCAATCAGGCAGATATAACCTGGGATACATACCGCTCCAGTGGTGCAGGCGGGCAGAACGTGAATAAGGTTGAGACAGCGGTGAGGCTCAGGCATCATCCCTCCGGCATAGTAATAGAAAACCAGGAGACACGTTCACAGGGAAAGAATAAGGAGAATGCCCTCAGGATACTAAAATCGAATCTCTATGAACTGGAACTGCGCAAGAGAATGGAGGAGCAGGCCAGGGTTGAAGGACAGAAGAAGAAGATTGAATGGGGGTCACAGATAAGATCATACACCCTCCACCCCTACAAGCTAATCAAGGATGTTCGTACCGGCTATGAGTCTGGCAATGTCCTTGCCGTGCTCGATGGCGAACTGAATGAGTTTATCAAGTCATACCTGATGGAGTTTGGCAGTTCAGACTAATTTTGGCATCAATGGCCATTTATGACAAAAAGCATTGGATAATTGGTACCTGATCATATTAATTTGCAGTTAACAATCACAAACTTATGAAAGAGGAACAGAAGCTGTTTGAGGAGTTCAAAGCGGTGGCTACCGAAGAGTGGATAGAAAAGATTACAAAGGATCTGAAAGGCGCAGACTATAACAAAAAGATGATCTGGAGGACCAATGAAGGCTTTGAGATAATGCCCTTCTACCGTATGGAGAATCTTGACGGTCTGAACCATTTGAACACCATGCCGGGAGAATTTCCCTTTGTCAGGGGGGGAAAGCAGGAGAACAATACCTGGTTTGTAAG
The DNA here is from genome assembly GCA_046484805.1 of Bacteroidales bacterium. Taxonomy (GTDB): domain Bacteria; phylum Bacteroidota; class Bacteroidia; order Bacteroidales; family VadinHA17; genus SLNP01. Next base: position 21,106 of record JAWOIF010000185.1, on the reverse strand, counting down.
GCAGAATATTGAGGTAAATGATTACAGCACTGCCAACCGCAAGGCACTTGACATCCTGATGAAGGGCGTCGACTCTCTCGGCTTCATCATCAGTGATGCAGATACAATATCAGCAAGGAACCTCGAGGCGCTGCTTGCAGGGATATATCCTGAGAGCATTGAGCTGAATTTCAACTCAGAAGGAAAGGCAAGGGAGCTGGTACAGATCCTTGTTTCCCTGATGCAGTCGCGAGGCACTGACCTATCTGCCGTACGGGGTTCGGTGGAGGCCGACCCTATAGGCCGTCTTATGGTCAACGGCAAACTATGTGTTCCGGTTAATGAAGGGCTCGACTACCTGGCCGATCTGGTGATGGATTCAAAGTCTCTACCCGGATTAAGAGTCGTTCAGGTAAATGCAGCCAATTTCAATAATGCAGGAGCCGATACTGTAACAGAACTGGCATTCGCTCTTTCACTGGGTAATGAATATATGGCTCAGCTTACTGAGCGAGGGGTTGATGCCTCTCTCACGGCTTCAAAAACCGGTTTTACGTTTGCTATAGGTTCGAACTATTTCATGGAGATAGCCAAACTAAGAGCTGCACGCCTTCTCTGGGCACTGATTGTAAAGAGATACGAAGATGTCAATGAATCAGCCTGTCGCATGAATATTCTTTCGGTGACAAGTGAGTGGAATAAAACGGTTTACGATGCATATGTCAATATGCTTCGTACCCAGACTGAGGCAATGTCAGCTGCTCTTGGCGGTACAGACTCCCTGATGGTAGCCCCGTTCAACAGCCATTTCACCAGACCTGATGAGTTTGCCGAAAGGATAGCACGCAATCAGCAGCTACTCCTCAGGGAAGAGGCTCATTTCGATAAAGTAGCAGATCCCGCCGCCGGTTCATGGTATATTGAGAACCTGACACATATGATTGCCGACGGGGCGTGGAAACTCTTCCTCGAAATTGAAGATAAGGGTGGATTCCTCAAGGCACTTCAGGCAGGAATAATACAGGAAAGGGTTGAGACTATCGCTTCTAAAAGAAGAGATGACATTGCGAAGCGCAGGGAAGTCCAGCTCGGCTCCAACCAGTATCCGAGCTACAACGAAAAGATACCTGTCAGGGCAGACAAAGAGAGGCTTTTCAGTAAGGCCGGTATATCTGATCAATCTGAAGTTAAACCTCTGAGGCTATTCCGCGGAGCCGAGGAGTTCGAAAAACTCAGGCTTGCTGCGGAACAGAGAGAAGAACAGCCCTCGGTATTTATACTTGCCGCCGGGAATCCGGCCATGCGTTTGGCCCGTAACCAGTTCACGTCGAATTTCTTTGCCTGCGGGGGGTACAAAATAATTGATAAGGGAGCATTTAAAAGTATAGAGGAGGGAGCCAGGGCCGCCCTTGAAAGCAAAGCTTCCATAGTGGCTATCTGCAGTTCCGATGAGGAGTATGCCGAAATGGCTCCGGCAGCATTTGAAATTATTGGAGGGAAAGCACTATTTGTGGTAGCCGGGGCTCCTGACTGTATGGAAGACCTGAAGAAGAAGGGAATTGAGCACTTCATAAGTATCAGGTCGAACCTGCTGGATACCCTCAGTGAGTTTCACAGATTACTTGGTATTGAGATTTAAACCGGAAAGGATATTGTATGAGACCTGAATATAAATATGAGGACTTCAAAGACTTTGCCCCGGAACCGGCCGGTCATGATAAATGGAAGCAGGAACAACTGAGTGGCAGAGAATGGCTTACGGCTGAGAAAATACCGGTAAAGAGTGTCTATACCGCCGATGATCTTAAGGATATGGATCATCTCGGCTTTATATCGGGGATAGTTCCTTTTCTGCGTGGTCCATACCCGGGCATGTATGTAACAAGGCCGTGGACGATCAGGCAGTATGCAGGATTTTCCACTGCCGAGGAGTCAAATGCCTTCTACAGGAGGAATCTGGCTGCCGGTCAGAAGGGATTGTCAGTGGCATTTGACCTTGCCACACACCGTGGCTACGATTCAGATCATGAACGGGTTGAGGGTGATGTCGGTAAAGCCGGAGTTGCTGTCTCATCGGTAGAGGGGATGAAGGTTCTTTTTGACAACATACCCCTCGACAAGATGTCGGTGTCGATGACCATGAACGGGGCGGTACTGCCAATCATGGCATTTTATGTAGTGGCTGCCCTTGAGCAGGGAGCAAAGCTTGAGGAGCTTTCAGGAACAATTCAGAATGATATTCTCAAGGAGTTTATGGTGCGCAACACATATATTTATCCGCCGGCATTTTCGATGCGTATCATTGCCGATATTTTCAAATATACCTCGAAGCATATGCCCAGGTTCAACTCGATAAGTATTTCGGGTTATCATATGCAGGAAGCCGGAGCCACCTGTGACCTGGAGCTGGGCTACACCCTGGCTGACGGTCTCGAGTATCTTCGTACAGGTGTTAATTCCGGACTGGATATTGACTTATTTGCACCCCGTCTGTCGTTTTTCTGGGCAATCGGCATGAATCATTTCATGGAGATTGCCAAGATGAGGGCTGCCAGAATGCTCTGGGCCAAAATAGTAAAACAGTTCAATCCTAAAAATCCCAAATCACTGGCACTGAGGACACACTCTCAGACTTCGGGCTGGAGTCTTACCGAGCAGGATCCCTACAACAACGTTGGCCGTACCTGCATAGAGGCCATGGCGGCCGCGCTGGGTCATACTCAGAGTCTTCACACCAATGCTCTTGATGAGGCCATCGCATTGCCTACCGATTTCTCGGCCCGTATAGCCCGCAACACCCAGATATACCTGCAGGAAGAGACACAGATATGCAAACAGATCGATCCCTGGGGTGGCTCCTACTATGTGGAATCGCTTACCCGCGAGATAGCCAGCAAGGCATGGGAGCATATTCAGGAGATCGAGAGCCTTGGCGGGATGGCCAGGGCAATCGAATCAGGCATACCAAAAATGAGGATCGAAGAGGCAGCAGCCAGGGCTCAGGCCAAGATCGATTCTGGTGTTCAGACTATTGTCGGAACCAACAGGTACAGGCTTGAAAAGGAGGATCCGCTCGAAATACTTGAGGTAAACAATACAGAGGTCAGAGATATACAGGTTAAGCGGCTTGCAACCCTCAGGGCTTCACGTGACGAGTCAGCCTGTCAGGCCGCCCTCAATGCGCTTACAGAATGTGTTAAAACCAGAGAGGGCAACCTGCTTGAGCTGGCCGTAGAAGCGGCTGCAAGAAGAGCGACCCTCGGAGAGATATCTTATGCATGTGAAAAAGAAGTGGGGAGATATAAAGCAGTGATAAGGACAATATCAGGAGTCTACTCTTCGGAGTACAGATCCGACGCCGACTATGAGGCGGCCAGAAAGCTGGCAGCAGAATTTGCAGCCAGAGAGGGCAGACAGCCCAGGATAATGATAGCCAAGATGGGCCAGGATGGTCACGACAGGGGAGCAAAGGTGGTATCGACAGGATATGCCGATATAGGTTTTGATGTCGATATCGGTCCGTTATTCCAGACCCCTGCGGAGGCAGCAAGGCAGGCAGTTGAGAATGATGTACATATACTGGGTGTCTCGAGTCTCGCAGCAGGCCATAAGACCCTTGTGCCACAGGTAATAGCAGAGTTGAAGAAGCAGGGTAGGGAAGATATCCTGGTGATCGCCGGCGGGGTAATACCTGCCCAGGATTACCAGTTCCTGTATGATTCGGGTGTGGCAGCAATATTCGGCCCCGGTACTTCAGTAGCAAAAGCAGCTAAACAGATCCTTGAGATTCTGATAGCCGCCACTGAATAGTTCAGCGTTATTTTATTGATCTGAGGCAGCGGAACGGGTTTTCGCTGCCTTTGACATTTCAGTCTGATGACTATTTTTCCAAATATTACCTTAATTTTGTGCATACATAAATGTCAGACAATATGAAAAAATATTACCTGGGACTTATTTTGTCTGTTGTATTGGCAGGTTGTTCTGTTGCAGGTGGATCAAAAACTGCGGTCGTAACGGAACCCGAAACAAAGCCGGTGGAAGAGATAGTTGCCACACCATCACCGGAACGGCCCCGGGTCAATTTCCAGAGACCTGAAACATGGCTTATCGGATATTTCCGGCACGACATGATGAATACTCCGCCTCACGATGAATGGTACAATCCGGAATATGAGAAATACATACCAGACGAAGGGCTTGTTCATAAAATCACCGCAACCAATGTAAGTGACGTATCAGTGCTTATAGTTCTTGGTTCATGGTGCCCCGACAGTCACAGGGAGGTGCCGAGGTTTCACAAAATAATCGATGAATGCGGGCTGCAGCGTATTAAGGTGACCTATCTTGGAGTTGACATGAATAAGATAGCTCCTATCGGTAATTACGAGGAACTTAATATAAAAAGAGTGCCCACTTTTATAGTTTACAGAAATAATATTGAAACAGGACGCATCATTGAGTATCCTGTTACGTCTTTAGAAGGGGACTTACTTGAGATCCTCAACAGATAAACAGAAAAAATATAAAACACCATGGAACAGAATTCAAACAGATCGGCTCAGAACTTTGGTATTGCGGCCCTGGTTACAGGGATAATTACATTCATTATGGCGGTGATACCATGTATTGGAATTCTTGCAATAATCCCCGGTATAGTGACCATCATTCTGGCAATCTTTGGCCTTACCAGGTCTGCCACCGAAGGCAGGGGTCTTGTGATTGCGGGACTAATTATCGGTGTTGTCGCCACACTGATCTCTATTTCACAATGGGCAATTTTCAGTACCGGAGTGCGTAACAAAAGTTTTGTTGGCAGTGAAATAAGAAAGGCTGTCGAGGAGGTCAGGTCAGGTATCCTCGACGAGATTGAAAGTGGGAACTTCTCTATCAGGGTTGAGAGTGGAGGTGAGGTTGTTGAGATCAAATCAACTATTGATGCGGAAAAACTCGAAGAGAGAATCAACAAGCTTGAGAAGCTGGAGGGGTTAACCAAACCCGACACTGCCGTGAAGAAGTAAATAAAAGAAGTTATTATCAGACCCTATATTTTTATAAATGTTGCTTTTGCCGGAGTTATCCTCATTATAATGGGGTACTCCGGCATTTTTTCTCCCGACAGGGATAATTATCCGATTATATGCGTTCATGAGGCCATTATTGGCGAGCCCTGTCCGTCATGCGGATTATCGCACGCCTTCTCTCTCATCGTTCGGGGCCGGCTGGCCGAGGCTCTTGATTGGAACCTCTACTCTTTGAGGATGTTTCTTTTCTTTGCCCTTCAACTGGTAATGAGGGTTGGCCTTTCATTATGGTATCTTAAGATTCCTGACCGTGCAATAAGGAATAACCTTGTTGTTGCAGATACGGTAGTAACCTCATTAATGTTCATCCTGGCATTCTGGCCGATGCTCCGGTTCCTGGTTATCTCTGCCGGATTGACAGCCTAGAGATGCTTTTTGATAAGTTCGAGCGACAAAGCGAATTCGAATCCTTTCGACTGCATTGAACTGACTAATTTGGCCATAACGGCTGTTTTACTGTTCCCTTTCTTTGTCCTGATTAGTGCCAGTACTATCTTCTCAGCCGTTTCCCGGTATTCCTCCTCATCGAGCTGTTGAAGAGCTTCTGTAATGGTTTCATAAGGAATCGACTTCATCTTGAGGTTATATGCAATTTTTATCCTGCCCCATTTATTGTAGCGGAGTTTATCCCTTGCAAAGGCAGATGCATAGCGGGTTTCGTCGATGAATTTATCTTTCTGAAGCGAGGATATGATCTCTTCCTCATCGCTCTCCGTAACCAGGTTCCAGCTTTTAAGTTTCGTTCTGATATCGTGTATGCAGCACTCCCGTGATGCGCACAGTTGTTGTGCCCTTGCCAGTGCTGACCTGAACCGTTCCCTCTCAGAGGGAGTCTCTGGTTCCGCAGATAAACCTGTTTTTCGAGTTGATGTCATTGACGATGGTAAAGTTTGTAAGTTGCGAGTTGCCGAAGGTTTCCAATGTCTCTTCTGCCAGAGCTTCATTTATTTCGAAGCAGAACCAGCCCCCCGGTTTCAGAAGAGCTTCAAGTGCCCTGCTGAGGGCGCGGTAGAACTGCAACGGGTCGCTATCGGGGACGAAGAGTGCACCGTGCGGCTCATTGAGAAGGACAACCGGCTTTATGGTCTCTTTTTCTGATTCGCGCACATAGGGTGGGTTTGCCACGATGATATCTGCCGGGGGGAGGCCTGAGAAGTCCTGTTCCAATAGATTGTGTTTTAACAGGTTAACCCTGGCATTATGGGTTCTTATGTTGCGCGCAGCAGTATCCAGAGTTTCATCGGGAAGATCCGTGGCCCATATATCAGCACCGGGAAGCATCAGGGCAAGAGTGATTGAGATACAGCCGCTGCCGGTGCAAAAGTCTATGAGAGTACCATCGAATCTCTCTCCCGCCTGTTTTATAGTCATTATTACCAGCTCTTCTGTCTCCTGCCGTGGGATCAGCACGCTGTTATTCACCATGAAGCGTCGGTTCATGAACCACCCGTAACCGGCGATATGCTGAACGGGTTTATGTTGTTTAAGGTCGCTAAGGCCCCCCTCAATCCTGGCTGCTTCATCGGCAGATATCTTTCTCCCTCCGTTTTTCATTTGTTCCAGCAGTGGCAATCCGGTTACAGATTCCAGAAGAAAAGAGGCTATGGCAGTTGATTCGCCCGTTGCGTATATCTCTGAAAGTTCAGCAGCAAGATATCGCCTGAAATCGGCTATTGTTTGTAACTTAACGCCCATAATTCAAAGTTAACCTTTCTGGCGGAAATGAGAAACGAGGCCGACAATCTCTATATGCGCCGATGCCTTGAGCTGGCAGGGAAGGCTCTTGGCCGCACCTACCCCAATCCTGTCGTCGGCTCTGTAATCGTTAATGAAGGCCGTATAATAGGTGAAGGATTTCATTTGAAGGCCGGTGACGCTCATGCCGAGGTAAATGCCATTGAATCGGTGACCGACAGATCGCTGCTCGGCAAATCGACGCTATACGTCAACCTTGAGCCATGTTCGCACTATGGCCGTACTCCTCCATGTGCTGAAAGAATTATCGCCGAGGGTATTCCAAGGGTTGTAATAGGAACCGGGGATACCAGCGACATTGTGGCGGGCCGTGGTGCAGAGATGTTGCGTGATGCTGGTTGTGAGGTAATTACAGGTGTCTGTGAAGAGGAATCAAGGAGCATAAACCGAAGGTTTTTCACCTTCCATGAAAAGAAACGTCCTTACGTGATCTTAAAATGGGCTATGAGCGCCGACGGTTTTATTGATATAAACAGGCCTCCTGGTTCCCCCGTAGAACCTTATTGGATAACCGGCATGACCGAGAGGGTGCTGGTACATCGGTGGAGGGCAACGGAGCAGGTTATTGTTGCCGGAGGGGGGACGGTCAGGACCGATAATCCGGCTCTGAATGTGCGGTACTGGGCGGGACCTGACCCGGTGAAGGTGATAATCTCGCGGTCGGGGAGACTTGACAGTACGAGCCGTGTGTTTCAGGGTGATTCCGGTGTTTTATTGTTTACCACAGGTACAGACCTCAGTTTTCCGGGAACCAGGGTTTTCACGATAAGCGGGAGACAGAAGGATACGGCAGATGAAGTTCTTGAAACGCTATATAACCTTGGGTATCAGTCTGTCTTTATTGAAGGAGGCAGAAAGGTTCTTGATATGTTTATCGGATCAGGAAAGTGGGACGAGGCAAGGATATTCAGAGGTTTCGCCAGTTGGGGCGAAGGACTGCCCGCACCAGCTATTTCGGGCAGAAAGGAATCTATTACACACTTCAAAGGTAGTCTGCTGGAGACGATACATAATGAAGATATTCGCTGACAGCGTATTGATTAAACTATTTTTTTGTTATTTTTGATCATTATCTGGGTAATCTTAAGTAGCGGAATCATGAAAAAAAGAGGAGTAATTGTTTTACTGCTGATGGCAGGCATTGCCATCACAAGCTTCGGACAGAATTCGAAACAGATGATTAAAGCCGGGCAGAGGTTCATGGAAGGGATGAAGTATGAGGCTGCAATCGAGCAATTTACGAGAGTCATTGATTTAGACCCTAACAATCCTGACGGTTATCTGGCAAGAGCCGAAGCACTCGAGAGGACTCGCAAGTACGATGAGGCCTACAAAGATATTGAGAAAGCTCTGGTTCTGGAACCTAACAATGTTAGTGTACTATATCAGGCGGGCAGGATATGTAACCTGTTGGGCAGATATGAGGAGGCTCTGTCACATCTTAACAGGGTGACTGCCATTGAAAAGCGTAACAAGGATGTCTATCCTGAAAAGGTTGAAAGTCTGCTCAACCTTGGCCGGTTCGATCAGGCGCTGAGAGCTTCTGATACGGCATTGCTGCTACGTAAGGATGTCAGGAACATGTACGACAGGGGAAGGGTATATGTTAAACTCAATAATGATGTTCTTGCCAGGCGCGAGTATGAAAATGCCATCAGGAAGGACAAGAATTTCGACCCGCCAAGACTGGAACTGGTAGACATACTGATAAGGGAGAATAAGCTGGGAGAAGCCCTGGGGCAGTGTAATGCCATGATAGGCAGGAACGACAGAAATGCGGCTGCCTATACTGCAAGGAGCAAAGTCTATGTTGCCAGCATGGATTTCCCGAATGCAATAAATGACATATCGAAGAATATTTTGATGGAACCCAATGAACCTGAACACTATTTTACAAGGGGTCAGTTCTACCAGAAGTTCAACCAGCATTCAAATGCGATTAATGATTTCTCAAAGTACATTAGCCTCAAAACCGACAATGTGGATGTTTACTTTGCCAGGGCCGAGTCGTTCGAAGAGATAATGAATTTCGAAAGGGCAGCCGCTGACTACGATAAGATAACCGAACTGGCGGAATTCAACGAGAGGGCGCGTCGCAGACTTAAGGAAGCAAATGACAGATTGTTTGAGATAAACCGTGAGACATCTCCGCCGGAGATAAATATCGTCAGTCCTCAGCCTAAGGAGGACATACTTGAGGTCAGGGGAGACAATAGTTCCCTGCTTATTTCGGGGCGTATTATTGACAGGAGTCCGATCAGTTTCCTCAAGATAAATGATGAGCTTTATCCGGTGACGGAGAGGGACGGAGGGTATGAATTTGTTGCCAGTGTGGATGTTGCAGGTAAGAATTCCCTGACAATAGCTGCTTCAGATGTTTATGATAATATCAGAACCCTGAATTTCGATCTGCGCAGGACAGAGATTATTCCACCACAGATAGCCATAGTAGCGCCATATGCTTCTGATGATGGAACTATTTATCTTGACAACAACAACCAGACCCAGAGAATAGTAGGAAAGATCTCTGATGAGAGTCTGATAAAGACAATTCTTATCGACGGTGCAATCGCAAACTTTGACCCCAACCAGCTGAATCCTGAATTTGGCGGCAATGTTAATGTTTTGAATAAAAGCAGGATTACCGTGATGGCAGAGGACGTTTACGGTAATCGGACTGAGAGTGAGTTCCCCCTTAACCGCGAAGGAGCGACCATTCTCGAGACAAATCCGATGGGCAAAACATGGGTTGTATTCATTGAAAACTCCGACTACACAACATTTGCCTCATTGGAAGGTCCGGCCAAGGATGTGACACTTATGCAAAGAGCCCTTGCCAACTATCAGGTACACAATATAATACATAAGCGGAACATGTCCAAGCAGGAGATGGAGAGATTCTTCTCTATAGAACTGCGCGATCAGATAAGGGCAAACAGTGTCAAATCACTGATGATATGGTATGCAGGTCATGGCAAGCACATAAATGATGTAGGTTACTGGATACCGGTGGATGCCAGGAGGGATGAAGAGTTTACATACTATAATATCAACGGTTTACGTGCTGCAATGGAGCCCTATGTAAACGTACTCACGCACCTTCTGGTTATAACCGATGCATGCGAATCGGGTCCGAGTTTCTATACGGCGATGAGAGATGTCGCCAGGCAGCGCAGTTGTGCAGATCTTAATGATATCGCCAGAAAGTCCAGCCAGGTACTTTCGTCGGCAGGCTATGAGATAGCACGTGACAATTCCCAGTTCACACAGACCTTCTTCAATGTGCTGATAAATAATCCCAACAATAGCTGCATTCCGATCGATGATGTTGTACGCCAGGTGAGTGCTGCTCATGCTGCTGTAAATCAACAGACACCACGTTTTGGAAAAATTACAGGTTTATTTGATGAGAACGGGACTTTCTTCTTTATAGCCAAATAGATCATAATGATACATGCTGATTTTTACAATTTAAGGGGGATCATCAGGAATATGCTCCTGGTGATCTTCTTTTTTTCAGCCATTGCTCAGGCGACCATTTCACAAACCTGGTATTTTGAGAAGTATGGCCCCGAGCAGAACCTTAACACTTCCAGGGTGTTTGTGTCGCTGCAGGATTCCAGAGACTTCATCTGGCTGGGGACGGATATAGGGCTTTCAAGGTTCGATGGATCGAAGATAGAGAACTACAATGTCGAAAATGGTCTTGCTCCTGATGGTGTACGCTCGATGTGCGAGGACACTCTTGGCAGGATATGGTTTGGACATCTTAACGGGGGTATCAGCTATTTTGACGGACATAAGTTTATCAAAGCTGAATTTGATGACGGTCATATCCAAAGCGATATCACCAGCATAAGGCAGAATGGTCCTTATCTCTGGGTTACAACATGGCTGAACGGGGCAATGCGTATTAATTTTCCCGATGCAGGTGATACCCTCCTTATTGGTAAGCAGTACCATGGAAGTGAGGGGCTCAGCGATATTGTACCAGGTTCATATATCGACCTGCAGGGTAATTACTATGCTATTACCGATATAAAGGGAATAGCGGTCTTCAATCCTGAAACTGACCGGTTTGAACCATTCAGCCTTCAAGGGCTGACAAGGGAGTGGCAGTTTACATGTATGCTGGAGGATACTCGCGGGTATTTCTGGTTTGGCACTCAGTATGGGGGGCTGTACAGGATCCATAAAGATAACGGTGATCTAAAGGTCTTTGACAGGCGTGATGGTCTGGCGCGAAACTTTGTCACTTGCCTGATAGAGGATTACCGGGGAGACATATGGGCAGGAACCTGGGAAGGCGGAGGAGTGTCAGTATTTTCAGGTGACCAGATCAGAAACTACGACAACACCAATGGATTATCGGCTATGAACATCCTCTCCCTTATGGAAGATAATGAGAAGAATATGTTCATTACAGACTATGCAGAAGGGTTTAGTATCTACAAGGGAGACCATATCTTTACCATTGCAGGAGACGATATTCCTGCAGGAAAGACCGTTAATTCAATCTGGGAAGAGCCGTCGGGCAATATATGGCTGGCTTCGAACACGGGTATTACGGTGATCAATCCGAAGGAGGGGATGAGGCCGGTTGCCCTTCACAACAGGTATTCTACCAACTATGGGACAGGTGAAAATATACGGTTTCTGGTACCTGACAGCAAAGGGTTAGTATGGGTAGGGACAGACGAAATGGGGGTATCAGTGTACAATCCCGCGAGCCGGAAGTTCCATTGGGATTCATTCCTGAATTCAAGGCTTATCTGGCCAACTTCCCAGCATGACAGAAGAACAAGGGCCCTGACAGTTGACAACAGGGACCGGATTTGGGTTGGAACATCAATTGATGGTGCCTGGCTGTGGGATCCTGAAGAGCTTACAGGATACCAGTACAATAGTGGTGCGGGCCTTGCAGGTAATCTTATCACTGTTTTGTTCAGTGATAGCAGAGGTAATATCTGGGTAGGTTCGGAGAACAGCATCGGCCTCACAAAGCATACTCCCCGTGACGACCCTGAGAAGGGAGAATTCAGTATCATTGATTTGGGGTATGAATACAAGCCAAGAACGATTACCGAGACGCCCGATGGCAGGATCTGGGTAGGTACCGAGAGTGGCCTGATTGTACTTATGAATGACACGGTAGATTTTAAGCTGACCTACAATGAAGGTTTGCTTTCCAACAATATAAAGCAGCTTCTGGCTGACGGCGAATATATGTATATAGGAACAAACCGCGGCCTTAACAGATATCATATAACTGAAGGCACGATAGCTACCTTTACACGCCGAAACGGATTTATAGGCATTGAGGCCACTCCCAACGGGGCATTCAAAGACAGGCAGGGGCGACTATGGTTTGGCACAACCAATGGTGCGACTGTTATCGACCCGGGAGATTTTCCTCCGGTTAACACCACTCCAATGACCCACCTTAGCCAGATGACGGTAAACAGGAAGCCTGTTGAGATGAATGAAGGCCTCAGACTGGGTTACAGGGAAAACACCATATCGTTTGATTATTACAGCGTCTGTATAACAAATCCTGATGCAGTCGGATACATGGTTATGCTTGAGGGCGTAGAGAAGACATGGAGGCCTGTAACAACTCAGACAACAGCCTATTATCCTTCCCTCGCACCGGGACAGTATACCTTCAGGGTCAAGGCTTCAAACAGCAGTGGATACTGGGATGAGGACCCGGTTTCGTTCTCGTTTGTGATCAGGCCTCCGTTTTACAAGGCGTCATGGTTCATCATACTGATGGTGATAGCTGCCTTTGCCATTACGGCGATGTATATAAAAATACGGGAGATGAATCTTGTCAGGGAGAAGAAGATACTCGAGGCGAAGGTAAAGGAAAGAACCGCAGAGGTTGTTCAGAAGAGCCAGATTATCGAGGAGAAGAACCGTGACATTACGGCAAGTATAAGGTATGCCGAGAGGATTCAGAGGGCAATGCTGCCTCCTGATGACCTGTTCCCTGAGACATTTATTTTCTTCAGACCTAAGGATATCGTCAGTGGGGACTTTTACTGGATGCATGATAACGGTGATTATATGTTCATTGCGGCTGTCGATTGTACGGGGCATGGCGTTCCGGGTGCCTTCATGTCGATCATCGGACATAACTCACTGAACAAGATAGTCAGGGAATATGAACTGATAAAACCTTCCGCCATACTCGATCAATTGAACAATGAGGTTGTCAAGGCGCTTCTTGCAAGGCACGAGACAACAATTAACGACGGAATGGACCTTTCCCTGATTGCATTGAACAAGAAGAAGCGCACCATGGAATTTGCCGGAGCCTATAATCCTCTCTATGTAGTAAGAAAACGTGAGATCACGGTTTATAAAGCCGACAGGTTCCCGATAGGGATGTCAACAGTACAGGAGAAGAAGAAATTTAAAAATATTGATGTTAACATTGCATCAGGCGATATGATCTATCTAAGCTCTGATGGCTTTGCCGATCAGTTTGGCGGGCCGGACGGAGGTAAATATAAAAGTGCCGCTTTCAAGAAGTTACTTACAGAAATATCAGATATGCCTGTTGCTGAACAGAAGTGCAGGCTCGATGCCGAGATGCTTTCATGGAAAGGAGACCTTCCGCAGGTTGATGACATTCTGATAATTGGTTGCAGAATAATCTGACCGGTTTTTTTCAGATCTTTGCTATACCACGGGGGTTGGATATCCATCCCCTGTAGTTTTTTATCTGCGATATGACATCATGGGGTGTAGCAGCTACGGTGTATATGTCACGATGCTGCGGAAGCAGAAAATTCTCCGATACCATCTTTTCCAGCATTTTCAGGAAGAGGTCATAGAAACCGAGGGTATTGAGGATAACTACCGGTCCGTTGTATATTCCAAGTTGTTTTAGTGTGATGGCTTCGGTAAGTTCCTCCAGTGTTCCTATTCCTCCTGGCAGGGCGACTACTGCATCAGACAGATCGAACATGGTTTTCTTCCTGTTGTGCATGTCGTCGGTAATTATCATTTCAGAGACAGCCTTGTGTCCCCATCCCTCATCCTGCATGAAGCCGGGTATCACTCCGGTTACCTTTCCTCCTGATGTGAGCGCCGAATCAGCCAATCTGGCCATCAGACCTGTCCCGCCCCCGCCGTAGATTATCTCAAAACCTTCAGAGGCCATAAGACTTCCGAGTTCAACTGCGCAATTAATGTACATTTCATGGAGCAGGCTGCTCGATGATGCAAAGACACATATCTTCATTACCGGCGGTAAAATTTACATTTGGGCTGGAATGGTAGCACCCGGGCTGTGGGGTTCCGGTGTTAAAGCAGAGCTGATAGCTTGTCTGCAAAGCTCGACTTTGCAACAGCTCCGACCTGTTTATCAGCCACCTCTCCATTCTTGAAGAAGAGTACGGTGGGAATATTCCTGATCCCGAACCGCGCTGCGACGCCGGAGCTTGTATCCACATCGCATTTGACAACCAGCGCTTTACCTTCAAATTCCTTACCTATCTCTTCAATATAAGGTGCTATTACACGACAAGGGCCACACCATTCTGCCCAGAAATCGACAAGTACCGGTTTGTCTGCCTTAAGTACTATTTCGTCGAAGTTGCTGTCATTTACTTCCAGTGCCATACCATTAATTTTTATTGATTAAATTTTCTGATTGTTCGGCGGGGTCAAATATAGCTAATTTACTTTATACTCAAATGTGGGATGGTCGTCAAGAAAAGAGATAAAGTCATTAGTCAGTTGTACTCTGGTTGAGCGTGAGAACATTTTAAACCTTATTTTTTCAGCAGGTTCGCTTATCTGTATCTTCAATTCGGTCTTCCCCTTGTTTTCACGTATTATGCGGGAGAGTTCACTCACGGCTTCTGTTGTTATATCTTCTGAGCGGGCCTTGATGGTTATTGATCCTATCAGATCTTCCCTGACGCTCGTTAGAAGGTGTATTGTCTTGATTCTGACATCATACTCATCGTTGTACTGTCTCTTCTGTATTTTACCCTTCACCAGAAGGTAATACCCTGTGTTGAGATACTTACTGTTTTCAATATAGTCTTTGTCAAACAGCATAAACCTGAATGAATCGGTATAATCCTGCAGGGTAAATGTACCGTATGGTTTTCCGTTTTTACTTATGCCGCTTCTTATTTCCGTGACTATTCCGGCAACTGTGACTTCCCTGTCGGCATACTCTTTAAGGCCTTGCAGTTCAGATAGTGTAGTGGAGCAGAAAGACTCCATTTCAAGCCTGAAATCATCGAGGGGGTGTGAAGAGAGGTAGATACCGATAACTTCCTTTTCGCGGTTTAGCTTTTCAAGCTTGGGCCAGTCAGGAGATTCCGTCGGCTCAGGCCTTACAATGTCAAAACCTCCTTCTTCTCCGAAGAGTGATTGCTGTGTGCTTTTGCGAAGCTCCTTGATACTGTTCCCGAATCTTATCAGGTTTTCGATAAAGCTGTTTCCCCTTGAGTCGGGTGCAAAGTACTGAGCCCTGTTGGTTCCCTCAAAACAGTCAAATACACCGGCCACTGCCATTGCCTCGAGGGTTTTCTTGTTCAGTGAGTTGAGGTTTACCCTTTCAACCAGATTATAGATATCGGTGAAGGGGCCGTTTGCGGTTCGTTCTTCCAGCAGCTGGGCCACCGCGCTCTCTCCCACGCCCTTTATTGCACCCAGACCGAACCTGATGTTTCCTTTCTTGTTGACTGTAAAATGGAACTCGCTTTCGTTGATGTCGGGACCGAGTACCTCAATACCCATTCTCCTGGTCTCATCCATGAAAATGGTGATCTTCTTTATATCGCTCAGGTTGCGGCTCAGTACGGCGGCCATGTATTCAGCCGGATAATTGGCTTTAAGGTAACCTGTCTGATAAGCGATCAAAGCGTAGCAGGTAGAGTGCGATTTGTTGAAAGCATACTCGGCAAATGCTTCCCAGTCGGTCCATATCTTCTCGGCAATTACCTGAGAGTGACCCCTCTTCTGGCACCCTTCAAAGAAGCGAACCTTCATCTGGTCCATGATATCGCGCTTCTTTTTGCCCATGGCCTTTCTGAGCGAGTCGGCCTGACCTTTGGTGAAACCTGCCAGTTCCTGTGACAGCAGCATCACCTGCTCCTGATAGACAGTTATACCATAGGTGTCATCAAGGTATTTCTCCATCACCGGAAGTTCGTAATCAATTTTCTCCTCGCCATGTTTTCTCCGTATGAACTTAGGGATGTACTCCATGGGCCCCGGCCGGTACAGGGCATTCATTGCAATGAGGTCTTCGAACCTGTTGGGCCTGAGTTCGCGAAGGTATCTCTTCATGCCGGTCGATTCAAACTGGAAGAGACCGGTGGTTTCACCATTACTGAAGAGTTCAAAGGTCTTTTTGTCTTCGGGAGGAATTGTATTGATATCAATTTCAATACCGGCTGATTTTTTTATGTTGACCAGCGCATCTTTTATGATAGACAGGGTCTTAAGGCCGAGGAAATCCATCTTGAGCAGTCCGACAGACTCAACATGAACACCATCATACTGTGTTGCATATAGTTCTGTCTCTTTGGCCGTACATATTGGTATGTGTTCGTCGAGTTTTTCACGGCCAATTATAATGCCACAGGCATGGACACCGGTTTGTCTCACTGATCCTTCGAGTATTTCAGCGAACCTCAGGGTTCTGGCGACGAGTTCATTTTCCGAATTTCTCTCTCTTGCCAGTTCGGGTGATTCCTCGTAGGCTTCCTTAAGGCTTATCTTCTGTTTTTCGGGAACCAGTTTGGCAAGCCTGTCGGCATCGGGCAGTGGCAGTTTGAGTACCCTGGCAACATCTCTGATTGCCATCTTTGATGCCATGGTGCCGAAAGTGATTATATGAGCAACCTTATCGTGACCATATTTATTGACAACATATCTCAATACCTCTTCGCGGCCGTCTTCATCGAAGTCGATGTCGATATCGGGCATTGATATCCTGTCAGGGTTCAGGAATCGCTCAAACAGCAAGCCATATTTTATAGGGTCTATATCGGTTATTTTCAGGCAGTAGGCAACTACTGAGCCGGCGGCTGAACCTCTTCCGGGACCGACTGAAACGTTCATTTCGCGTGCTTCCCTCAGAATATCCTGAACGATCAGAAAATATCCCGGAAATCCCATTGAAGCGATAGTGTCAAGCTCAAAATCGATCCTTTCCTTTAGTTCAGAACCTATTTCTCCCCATCTTTCCCTGGCCCCTTCGAGGGTCAGATTACGCAGATATTCATCCTTGTCGCTGTAACCTTCAGGTATCTCGAACTCGGGCATTATCGGCTCATGTTCGAGGGTGTAAGTCTCTATCTTTCCTGCAATTTCGGCAACATTATCGACAGCTTCGGGAATATCGCTGAAGATATGCCTCATCTCCTCCTCGCTCTTAAGGTATTCCTCCTTTGTATATCTGAGTCGCTTCGGGTCGTCGTAATCACTGGCAGTGTTAATACATATTAGTATGTCGTGTGCGTCGGCCTCTTCCTTATGTATAAAATGTACATCATTCGAAGTTACTATCTTCACGTTGAATTTTGAGGCCAGATCTCTGAAGTGGCTGATGACCTTCTGTTGCATCGGGAATACCGTGCTATCGGCTGTGGGGTCATTAGTCTCATGCCTCTGAATTTCGAGGTAGAAGTCTTCACCAAAGATGTCGATATATGATTCCAGTGCTTTTTCTGCCCCCGCAGGGTTTTCACGAAGTATCTCATCAGCTATTTCACCGGCTATGCAGGCTGATGTAGCGATCAGTCCCTCCCTGTATTCTTTAAGTAATTCCTTGTCGATGCGGGGTTTATAGTAGAATCCTTTTGTGTAGCCTATCGATACGAGTTTAACCAGGTTATGGTAGCCTTTAAGATTCTTTGCCAGCAGAATAAGGTGATGCCCCGATCTGTCCTCCTTACCTGATGTCTCTCCTATTGGTCTTCTGGCAACATACATCTCACAGCCAATAATCGGTTTTATTCCTGCCCCTGTGGCAGTGTTGTGGAATTCTTTAACGCCAAACATATTGCCATGGTCAGTAATTGCCAGTGCTTCCATTCCAAGCTCCCCGGCCCTTCTTACAAGAGACCTGATTTCAGAAGCGCCATCCAGAATGGAGTATTGGGTATGCAGATGTAAATGTGTAAAACCAGCCATAAAGACTTATGATTATTGAAACGAGAAAAAGGGTCACTGCAAAAATAATTTAAAAAGCTGTCGGGAAATTTTAAACCTTACGATTGTTGAAAAAAAACGAACCTGTATGAGAATGTTAAAATAAGTTTATCTTTGTAGACTCACTTCTAACTATCTAACTATATTGAGAATTTGTTTTAATATCACCTATGTTTGTTGAAATCAATTCATTCCCTATTTTTATAGTATTCATTAACCTAATCCAGATGTTATGAGAAAACTATTAATGTTTATTTTTGTTTTTTGCGGTCTGGCGCTGGCATTGAATGCCCAGCAGAAGACCGTTACAGGAACTGTTACAGGTTCTGATGATGGTTTGCCCATCATTGGTGCCACGGTTCAGATCAAGGGATCGCTGACAGGTGTTGCGACCAATCTTGAGGGGCAGTTCACCATTACTGTTTCTGAAGGATCAGTTTTGGTTGTCAGGTATGTAGGTATGAAAACCGCCGAGGTAACGGTAGGATCGGACAATGTTTATGATATTGTTATGGAGCCTGACTTCCTGGGTGTTGATGAAGTAGTTGTTGTTGCCTACGGAACTACCAGAAAGGAGACCTATACAGGCTCAGCGGCGGTTGTAAGTTCAGAGAAGCTTGCAAGAACACCGACGACTTCAATAGTGAAGGCACTGCAGGCCAATGCAACCGGTGTTCATGTGGTCAACTCTAACAGTGCTTCCAATGCTGATCCGATAATAAGGATCAGGGGTATTGGTTCTATTACTGCCGACGCCAATCCGCTTTGGGTTGTTGACGGTATTGTCGGAGCCTCGGTTCCTAACCTGAACGACATTGAGTCTGTTACAGTTCTTAAGGATGCTGCTGCGGCTTCATTGTACGGTTCGAGGGCTGCCAATGGTGTTATTGTCGTTACTACGAAGAAGGGGGTTCAGGGCAAGCCCAGGTTCACCTATCTCGGGAAACAGAGTATCTCGACCATGACTACCAACAAGTTTGAAATGCTTAATGCTTCGGAATTCATGCAGAAGTCATGGCAGGGGATATACAACTATGCCGTTGATCAGGGCGAAGCCGACCCTGCAGCGTATGCACATGACAATCTGGTTATTCTTGCAGGTAAGAATCCGTTTAACATCGCGCAGCCGTTCGATAATAGCGGTAATCTGAGGCCTGAAGCACAACTGATGTTTGACCAGAGCTGGTTTGATCTGGCACACAGGACAGGTCAGATCTCAGAGCATAACTTAACAGCATCGGGAGGAGACGGAAGCACACGCTTCTACTTCTCGGGAACCTATTTTGATCAGAAGGCCATTACTGTACCTGATGAAGTTAAGAGACTCATGGGTCACATTAATGTAACAACACAGATCAACAAGAATATTACTGTAGGTTATACTTCAACCCTAAGACACCAGATGGGAAATACCGTTAAGGATATTACCAATGGTTCTGGTACCGGGTATGCAGCTTATACCTATCCCAATAATGTTCCTCTTTATGCACTGGATGAGAACTTCCAGCCGGTTATAGGTGATGATGGTTATTATGTCTGGAACTGGAACAACCTTGTTTCGAAGGACTATAACCCTATAGCACAGAATGAACTTGACCCGCGTGGTCACAGGTCGACGAATGTCTTCAACTCGTTCAATCTGAACTGGCAAATATTTGAAGGGTTTGTTTTCGATACAAAGATCAGCGGAAGGGTTTCCAACGAGAATTCAGATTCATTCCGCAATCCGTTCCATGGTGACGGTAAGGCTTATAAAGGCAGTTCGACAAAATCTTCAGAGGATATACGTACATATTTTACATCTACCACGGTTAACTATGACAAAGTTTTTGGAAGTCATCAGATTGGTATACTGGGAGGTTATGAAACCGAGTACTATATCAGGAAGGGTATGACTGCCTATGCAAGAGGCTTTGATATTCCATTCTCTGATGAATTCAATATAGCAGCTGAGCCATTTGGTACTCCCGAGTCAACGACTACAGAGACTTCAATGATCTCCTATTTCAGCCGTATCAACTACAGCCTGATGGATAAGTATTATTTATCAGCCTCTTACAGGCGCGACGGTTCATCAAGATTTGGTCCGAGAGTTCGCTGGGCTGATTTCTGGTCAGCAAGTGCCTCATGGAGGATCAACCAGGAGGATTTTCTCGCAGGAGTAGGTTGGCTTGATGACCTTAAAGTAAGGTTTAGCTACGGAACGAATGGTAATCAGGCAGTACCTCCCTATGCTTACCTTCCAACCTTCGCGTTGGGGTCTGTTTATGATGGCAATATAGGTATGACGCATAACCGTCTGCCAAACTACGACCTGAGATGGGAGAAGAACAAGATTATGAACGTCGGATTTGACTTTGGTATCTTCGGAAAATTCCGTGGAAGTTTTGAATATTTTGACAGGCTCTCAGACGATCTTTTGCAGAACAAACCCCTGCCTCCCTCAACAGGCTTCACAAGTATCCTTTCAAACGTGGGTGGATTGAAGAATAGGGGCTTTGAGATTGAGCTTCATTCAACCAATTATGAGTCATCGAATCTCGTATGGCTGACCGATCTTAACTTCACCAAGTTCACGAATGAGATCACAGCCCTTTCACAGGAAGAGATTATTTCAGGAACAAAGAGATGGGTTGTCGGCAACAGCCTGTATACATGGTATCTGAGAGAGTACGCTGGTGTTGATCCCACAAACGGAAGAGCTCTGTGGTACAGGGATATTACTGATGGTGAAGGCAATGTAACCGACAGGGAGACAACAGATACATATTCACAGGCCACCCGTTACGAGCTTGGTCAGTCAGTTCCCGATTTCTACGGCGCTCTGACCAATACCTTCATTATCATGAAGGACTTTAATTTCTCATTCCAGTTTTACTGGAGTGTCGGCGGCAAGGTTTACAACAGCCTTAAGCAGACGACAATGAATGATGGAAAGCGACTGGGATACCAGCTCAATAAGGATGTTCTTGATTCATGGCAGAACCCTGGTGATGAAACCGATGTGCCCAGATTTGTCTACAATAACGGCACACAGAGTGATGAAACATCAAGCAGGTTCCTTGAGGATGGTTCATTCCTTCGTATGCGGAACATAAACC